>CAUJKE010000041.1 GCA_963205385.1 Planctomycetota bacterium
CCATTTCGCGCAACTTCGTTTCCATCGCTCGTCTCCTGTTGAGGTAAAGTGACTATTTGTACACTATACCAAGCAGGCGCGATCTAGTCAATAACTGTTTACCAATAAATCCCCAATCAATGACGTGATCCTGCTGCACCGTCCGTCTTGTGCGGATGGTGAGCAAGTCGGCGAGCTACAGCAAGACGCACCAACATCACGACCCCATCCAGCTCGCCTGGACGGTGAAGGAGTCCCACTGGTTACCGGCGTCACGCGACGATCCGTTACCGGAACCGATAAACCGGCGAAGGCGTTTGCTGTTGCGAGGGGAGGTGGGCGCTGTCCCCGCGGCCGGTGTGGCTTAGCGGCGGGCGAGTCGCGGCGGGCTGGTAGGCGGCAGGGGCGAACGCAGCGGGGGCGAACGGGGCGTGCGGGGTATTGATCGGTTCCGGCCAAACCATCTGTGGCCGACCGTGATGCGGAGTTGGCCCGTAGTACGGTCGCGGGCATTGGTCATGCGCGTGGTAGCCTTCGCCGACGCCCAGCCCCAAGTATCGCCCAATCGCATCGCAACATCCGGCCGTCGCCGGGGCGACCTGGAATGCGAGAGAGATTGCCGTGAGCAGCGGCAGAATTAGTTTCCGTACCATTTTCGAACTCCTTGCGCGCGATTGTGCCTCTGACGTGCTATCGTCACCGCCCCGCGGCAGCGCTTAGCGGGACCGCGCCACCGCGTTCGGCTTGTGGCGGTGTCCCCTCCACTGCTGACGGCCATAACGATTAAAGGGACGCAGGCCGTGATGCGCTGGCGACATCGACGGCGCTTTGGAATATCACAGGCGGCGCGCTTGCGGCAATCCGATTCAACGATCAGCGCGATTTGATCCGAAACCTGTGGTGATGGGGCAGAGCATCGTTTCCGCGTCGGGCAGAGGCGGGGAAAAGATGTTCTCGCCCCATCTTTTTTGGGGCGAAGTTAAACGCGGGGGTTAATGAGCCCGGCGGCGATCACATTCAGGATGCCGGTCGCGACGCTTTCTTTGCTGCCGTGAAGTTGCCGCACAACGGCGCCATTCTTATCGAGCACTTCGACGCTGTTATCGAGCGACTCCATCGCGGCGGGGCCGTTAAGGACGATGAGGTCGCAGCTCTTCTTTTCGAGCTTGGTGAGCGCGCGGAACCGTTGGTCGTCCGTTTCCAGTGCGAAACCGACCAGCCATTGGCCGGGGCGCTTTTCCGCGCCGAGCGTCGCCATCACGTCCGGCGTTTCGATCAAATGGAGCACGAGCGGCTCGCCGGTCTTGGCGATTTTGTGCGTCTCGACCTTCACGGGGCGATAATCGCACGGCGCCGCGGCGCCGATAACGCCGTCGCAATGCGCGAACTCCCCGCGGCAAACGTCAAGAAGTTCCTCGGTGGATACGATCGGCACGACGCGCGCGGCAGCCGGATATTCCACGAGCACCGGGCCGCTGACCACCACCACCTCATGCCCCAGAGCGAGCGCTGCTTCGGCCAGCGCCTTGCCCATGCGGCCGCTGGAACCGTTGGTGAGGTAGCGGACGGGATCGAGATACTGCCGCGTCGGGCCGGAGGTGATGAGGATGCGGGCCATCGCGTTAGCCTTGCGTTAGTTTCGCTTCGATGGCCGCGAAGATTTCTTCCGGCTCGGCCATGCGTCCGGGGCCAACTTGCCGGCAGGAAAGCCAACCGGCGCCGGGGGCGAGGAGTTGCACGCCGTCGTCGGCCAGTTGGCGGAGATTGCGTTGTGTCGCCGCTTTGTTCCACATTTCGCTGTTCATCGCCGGCGCCATCATGATCGGCGCCGCCGTGGCCAGGTACAGGGTGCTGAGCAAATCGTCCGCCAGGCCGTGCGCCGTTTTGGCGAGGAAATTCGCGGTCGCCGGCGCGATGCAGAACAGCTCCGCCCGGAGCGCGATCGTGATATGCGCGCCGAGCGGGTAATCGGGATCGTCGAAAATCTCGGTCGCGACGTTGCGCCCCGTGAGCGCTGCGAACGTCGGCGGGCCGACGAACTTCGTCGCCGCCGGCGTCATCGCGACCGTCACCTGCGCGCCAGCTTGCGCGAGTTTGCTGACGAGCATCGCCGTTTTGTACGCGGCCACGCCCCCGCTGACGCCGATCAAGATTTCACGATCACGCAGGCTCATCGGTTGCTCACGCTTACAAATCACTCAAATCAAACGACGGTCCTTCCGCGACCATCTCGCCGGTAATGCGGACATTCGCCGAGGTGTCGAGGAAAATCTTGTCTTGCAGAATCTCTTGCAGCACGATCTGCATCTTGTTCTGCGTCTTCAAATCAACCAGCGGGCGGCTCCCTTGGTTGAGTTGCACCAGGCGCTTTTGCATCAAGGTCGAGAGCTTGAAGCGTCCGCCTACCTTGTTCACGATCGTCTCTTCTTTCAGGTCTTCCAGCATGCGTTAGTCTCCGTGGCGCTTGAGAATGTCACAAATAGTCTTGACGGTGTCCGGGATCGTCTCATTGACCACCCGGTATTGATACAAATGAATCTGCTGCAGTTCGCGGTCGGCGACTTCCAATCGGCGGCGGATCGAGGCTTCGTCCTCGGTCGCGCGATTTCGCAGGCGACGTTCCAGTTCCTCGCGCGAGCCGGGGTCGATAAAAATGGTAATGGCGGGGTGTTCGGCGAGCACGGCGATCGCGCCGGCCACATCGATCTCGAGCACCATCCAAAATCCCTGGGCGAAGCCGGCGGCCACGTCGCTCTTGAGCGTGCCGTACCAATCGCCTCGTCCAAAGACTTCCTTGCACTCCAAAAACTCGCCCCGCGCGCGCCGTGCGGCGAATTCTTCCTGACTGAGAAAGTAGTAATCTCGTCCTTCCACCTCGTGCGCCCGCGGCGGGCGCGTTGTCGCGGAGATGCTCAACCGCAGCGGCAAATCGCACTGCTTGAGCAGTGCGCGCACCACGCTCGACTTGCCGGCTCCGGAAGGTCCGGAGATGATGACAAGTTTTCCTGACGCGCCGGGCATAGGGGGTTCCGCGGGCAGTTCGTCACTCCACGTTCTGAATCATTTCGCGCATCCGTTCAATGGCCGACTTGATCTCGATCACATGGCGGGAAATCTCGGGGTCGTTCGCCTTGGAGCCCATCGTGTTCGTCTCGCGAAACATCTCCTGGGTGACAAACTCCAGCTTTCGCCCGCACGCATCCTCGTTCTTCATGATCGTATCAAACTGTTCCAAATGGCTTTTCAGCCGTACGACTTCCTCCGCAATGTCGCTCCGCTCCGCGAACAGGCCCACCTCGCGCACGATATCGGAGGGGGAAATCGTGAGCTCGTATTCCGTCAGTAATTTATTGAGCCGATCCGCCAATCGTTTGCGGTACGCTTCCGCCACCAGCGGAGCGCGGGCGATGATGTGTTCCAGTTCGCGGGCGA
>CAUJKE010000042.1 GCA_963205385.1 Planctomycetota bacterium
CATCAGGCCAAAGCGCTCGTCCTGGCGATTTCCGATCCGGCCACCACGCGGCGCGCGACGCAAATCGCCAGGCAGCTAAACCCCAAGCTCCACATTCTCGTGCGCACGCGCTATATGGCCGATGTCGAAGACCTGCGCAAACTCGGGGCGGATGAGATCGTGCCCGAAGAACTCGAAACTTCGATCGAGATTTTTGCCCGTTTGCTCAGCCACTATGAGGTGCCGCGAAACCTGATTTGGGACTTTGTGGAGCGGTTGCGCCACGACCATTACGAAATCCTCCGCGACGACCGCCACGCGCTCAGCCGCGTGCAACTTCCCATGGAGGTCTTTTCGCAGCTCGATGTCGACCTGATCTCGATTCGCGAGCAATCGCCGGCTGTCGGCCAGAAACTACGCGAAATCAACTTGCGGGCGGAGACCGGTTCGACGCTTATCGCGGTCCGCCGTGGCAAACAACTCTTGACCAATCCCGGCCCGGAATTTCAGTTCCAGGCGGAAGATATCGCCATCTTGCTCGGCGATCGCGGGCAACTCGACCGGGCGCTGCTGCTCTTGGATCCCACGTTGGCTTAGCGTTTGCTGCCACGCAGCGCAAGCAAGTACGCGTAAAGACACGAAACAGTTGACATCGCACACGGGCCGTTGTGCAATGGACTTTCTTGCCTACATGTTTCCCTCCGCGTAACAAGCCTCAAGAGCAGATGACGAAACCTTCCCTCTCCACGCTAGCAATGCTCGCTTGTTGGCTCGGCTTGGGGGCGATTACATGCGCGCTGTGGTTGGCAGTGGTCGACTTTCCTCAGCCGGGGCAGTTTACGCTGCCCATGATGTTCTGGACTTGCTATGGGCTGTTGCTAATTGTCTCGTTGGCGGCGGCGATTGGACTTCCCACGGATCAGGCCGCGTTTTGGCGAACGTTTGTGGCGGCGAATTTGACCTTTTACCTGACCAACTATCACCAAGGCAACATTTACACACAAGCGCGGCTTTATGAACTGACAGCGATGGTCCGCTGGCTCCGGAAGCTCTCCGAGGATCAATGGAAATACCATGTCGTCATGACGATGGGCATTCTGTGCGTCGCGCTTGTCGCGGGCTCGCTTGCCTGGCTACTGCGGCGCATCCGCCCGCCGCGCGAAGATCGCACGTTCCGCTTTGGCATTTTGCATTTGTTGCTGCTTTCGACCCTGATCGCCTGCACCTGCGGCATCCTCCAACGCGCCACGAATCAAACGGCGGAATACGTCTATACAGGGGGCGTCGCGATTCAACTGCTATTTGCCATTGCGGCCGGAGCGGGTTGGGGCCATCCGAAGTTCACTTGGGGTTTTCTGCTGGGCTGCTTTGGCTGGACAATTCTCATGAACCATCCGCAATTAGCAGAAGAATGGGCGACCATCTTGCCGGAAGCGCTCCGCAACCCTCGCGCAGGCTGGCCGGCCCAGCACCATCGGGCGTTGATGCGAATTCTCTTGCCGCTGTATGCCGGACTGGCCACCGGCACGTTGGCGGGACTTCTGCATCGACCGCAGCTCGAGCAGCGCGACGCCACGGTCGCGTGAACATACGGTGAACATCCGCACGTTTTCACTCGCCCTTATGTAATTTGCCGCCGACACTATAATGAAGGTATGAAGTCGGTCGCGCCCCCTATTTTTGAATCCTCCGCTGCTGGGGACGGGGCGTCGCTAGCAGCAGCACCCGTCGATGCTCAATCGGTAATTGACGGCCATCAATGGCGGAATTTCGCCGCTATGGTGGTCTATCAGGTGGTGCTCCGGGCCGGCTGGATCTTCAAGACCGAGAGCATCGTGATGCCGGCGGTGCTTGACTTGATCAGCGGAAATCAGCCTTGGGCGCGGCAAATGTTGCCGCTGCTCAACCGTCTGGGGCAAAGTGTCCCGCCGCTATTGTGGGCGCGGCGGGTGAAAATCGCGCCGTACAAGTCGCGGATGCTGGTCTCGACGACGCTCGCCATGGCGTCGTGTTTCATGCTGCTCGCAATTCTCTGGGTCGTGACCGGCGGCCAGCACACCTGGTGGATGCCGGTGGTGTTTCTCATCTTCTACGGCTTGTTCTTTGCCGTGCTGGGGGTGAATCAACTGGTCTTCAGCACCGCGCAGGGAAAGCTGATCGCGGTCTCTCATCGCGGGCGACTGCTTCTGGTCGCCAATACGATCGGAGCCGTCATCGCCATTAGTTGCGCATTGCTGCTCCTTCCCCGGTGGCTCCATACAGACAGTGCCGACATCGGCGCGATCTTTGGTTTCGCGGCCGCCTGTTTCTTCCTGTCGGCGGTGGCGACGCTGTTTCTCGTGGAGCCGCCGGATGCCTTCACGGAACCGCGGACGTCGATCGTCACGATCCTGCGCAATGCCTGGCAACCGATTCAGAAGGATCGCCATTTTCGCCGACTCGCGTTTATCGCCTCGATGTATGGCGTCTCGATGATCCTCTTCCCGCACTATCAAGCGGTGGGACGTGAAGTGTTGGACCTGTCGCTCACCAACCTCGTGTGGTGGCTCGTTCTGCAAAATGTCGGCACGGCGTGCTTCAGCATCGTCGCCGGTCCGATCGCCGACCGCTACGGCAATCGGCTGGTCTTGAACACGGTCATGCTTGGCCTGTGCCTGGCGCCCTTGCTCACCATTGTGCTCGCATGGATCGGTCCGGCGGCAGGCGGTTGGTTTAACTGGGTGTTTGTGCTGGTGGGAATGACGCCGCTGGCCATTCGCAGCTTGCATAACTATGCGCTCGAGATCGCGCCCCCTGCGGAACATCCTCGTTATCTCAGTTCGCTCAGCCTGTGCATGGCGACGCCGCTGATCATCGTGGTCCCTTTTGGCAAGCTACTCGAATGCGTCCCTTTCGATGTGTTATTCGGAGTCGTGACAGTGTTTATTTTGTGTGGTTGGCTGGCGACGTTCGGCATGTTCGAGCCGCGCCATGATCCCGAGTTCGCCCATGCGGCGAAACACTTGCCGCAAGATGAACCGCTCGATCCGACATAAACCCAGAGTTTACGCCTGCACTCGAACACAGTAAGTTCCTGAATACTGAGTCACGCTTCCGCTCCAGTCCTGCTTTGGCCCCTGCGGCCTACCCCATGCTCATGCTCGACAGATTCACAGCCCAGCTCCTGGCGGGAGATAGCCTGCGGCGCGAGGAAATGACCGCGGCGGTCGATTCGATGATGCGCGGCGCCACCCCGGCCGACGAAATCGCCGCGTTTCTGCTCGCGCTGAAGGCGAAGGGAGAGACCGTGCAGGAAATCACGGGGGCGGCGCTCGCCCTGCGCAAGCACATGCAGCCGATTCGCACGTCACGCATCGGGGTGGTGGATACGTGCGGCACAGGGGGCGTAGGTTCAGCGCTATTCAATGTCAGCACCAGCGCGGCGATTGTCGCCGCCGCTTGCGGCGTGCCTGTGGCCAAGCATGGCAATCGGAGCGTGACTAGCAAGAGCGGCTCCGCCGATGTCTTGGCGGCGCTAGGCGTGAAGATCGATGCCGCACCGGCCGTGGTCCAGCGCTGCCTCGAGGAACTCGGCCTCTGCTTCTGCTTCGCGCAGGCCATGCACCCCGCGATGAAGCACGTCGGACCTGTCCGCAAGCAACTGGGCGTCCCGACGATCTTCAATCTCCTCGGCCCGCTCTGTAATCCCGCGAGCGCGCCGTTTCAGGTGTTGGGCATCGGGCGTTCCGACCTGCGCCCGCAACTCGCCGCAGTGCTGTGGGAACTGGGCGCGCAGCACGCCGTGGCGGTGACCGGCGAGGACGGCTTGGGCGAGTTGACACTCTCCGGCGCGACATTCGTCTCCGAAGTAACCCCTGCAGGCGTGCGGGAATTCATCTGGCAACCTGAGGATTTCGGCCTCGCGCGAGCTAGCGTCGATAGCATGTTGGTCGATGGTCCCGAGTCCAGCGCCGCGGTGATTCGCGAAGTCTTGGCCGGCGCGCGCGGACCAGCGAGGGACATTGTGATCTTGAACGCCGCCGCCGCACTTTGGACGGCCGGCCTATCCTCCGATACGCGCTACTGCGCCGAGCGCGCCGCGGAAGCGATCGACCGCGGCGACGCCCGCGAACTGCTCGCCCGCCTGGCCGCGATGACCTACTGCTAGCAAACGCACGCTGTCACCCAAAGGTGCGCGACCTTCGTGCGCTACCTTCGGCTTGGTAAACTCCGCTCGATAGGCTAAATTAGTCCCTCGCACATCCCTGCGTCTCATGGAATGAGTCGCCGCCGCACGGAAGGAATCCGCATGTCCGCGGAACGGACGCCGCATCCCCAGTCAGTCTTTGCCGCGCCGCTGGAGCGTCTCACCGCCTGCGTGCTGGCGCACCCGCGCGCGACCATCAGCGGCGGCATCGTCTTGGCGTTGGTCGCCATCGTGGTCACGATCATGGGGCTTGGTTTCCACACCAGCCGCTTGGATCTGCTGAATCCCGAAAGTAGCTGGAACCAACGTTGGCTCGCCTATTTGCAGGAATTCGGCAACGAAGATGACGTTGTCGTTGTTGTCGATGGGCCCGATCGCGCGACGGTAATTGCCGCCGTGGACGACCTGGCGGAAGTCTTCACGAGCGAGTCGCGGTATTTCTCGTCCGTCTTTCACAAGGTCGAACTTGGCCGCGTGCGGGCCAAAGGGCTATATCTCGTCCCCGACGACGAGCTAGTGCAACTCGAATCCTTCGTGGGCCAGGCGGAGCCGGTGTTGCGCGGCGATTGGCGGCAATTGACCGTCGAAAACCAACTTGAACGAATCCAATTCGCGCTCGCCCAGTTGCCGCCACAAGCGCCCGAGCGGGTGCAACTTATGGAGCAACTCCAGCGACTCGCGCACAGCACGCGTGGACTCTGCGTAAACGACGCGGAATACATTTCACCATGGCCAAGCCGGCAGACGACAACCCACGACTACGATCAACTCCAAGACCAGCACGTCCTCGCCGACGAAGGGCGCGTGGGGATTGTGCTACTCAAGCTCGCTGGCCCGGCGGCCACCGCCCAAGCGACGCCGATTGGGCCCGCCGTGACCAGGCTGCGGGAGTTGCTGGCAAGCGCGGAAATGCGGAATCCAGCGGTGACGATCGGCGTCACCGGGATGCCGATCCTCGAGCACGACGAAATGCAAACCAGCCAGGCCGATATGACCAAGACCGGCCTTATCAGCCTGGTCGGCGTGGCCATCTGTTTTGGCGCTGCTTTTGGTGGCTGGCGACACATGCTGCTCGCGATGGCAGCCCTCTTGCTGTCGATGGCGGTCGCGTTTGGATTCGTCACGCTTTCGGTAGGCCATTTGAACTTGCTCAGCGTTTCGTTCGCCTCCGTCCTGATCGGCCAAGGGATCGACTTTGGGATTCATTATGTCGCGGCTTATTTGCGGATTCGTCCTCAGGCTGAAAGTTGCACCGCCGCCCTGCGACAAGTTTCTCGCACCGTTGGCCCCGGCATTTTCACCGGCGGACTGACGACGGCAATCGCGTTTTGCATGGCCCTATTGACCGATTTCACGGGTCTTTGCGAACTAGGCATAATCGCTGGGGGTGGCATCTTGATTTGCACCATCGGCGCTCTCGTGCTGCTGCCCCCCCTGATTCGCACCGTCGATGGCCACCGCCCTGTCGAGCAACTGCCGCGCATCGTGCCGCTGAGATTCTTAATCGCGCCGGTGCATTGGTGGCCCCGACTGACGCTCGCAATCGTGATCGTGCTGACCATTGCCTGCGGCTGCGGGCTACCAGGCTTGCGCTACGATCATAATTTGCTCAATCTGCAACCACGCGGGATCGCCAGCGTGGAACTGGAACACGCGCTTATCGACCGCGCGGACAAGAGCGTCTGGTTTGCACTCTCGATGAGTCACAGTCGCGACGAAATCCGTGCACGCAAGGCGCGCTTCGAACAACTGAGCACCGTGTCGCACACCGAGGAAATCGTCTCGCTGCTCCCGGAAGTTGACCCCAGTAAAACGCAGGCCGTGAGTGACATCCGCCGCGTGCTCGCACTGCTGCCGGAGCTCGTTCCCCAACTGCCGGCAGGCGATGCGCCGCGCGTCGCCCAATTACTCTCGCAATTGCTGCGCATTCTTCCCGAGGACGGCGCCGCATGGCGTGACGAAGCGCAACAGGCCGCCACCACGATCGCGGCTCTTGAAGCAGGCGCCGCATCGCGCCGATTATCGCTCTTTCAGCAACAAGCCGCCGTCGAACTGGTCGATCGGCTGAAAGAGCTCCGCGAATTCGCAGACCCACTCGCGCCACGACTCGAGGATTTGCCCCGCCCTTTGGCTGAGCGCTTCACCGGGAAGACCGGACAATACTTGCTCAAGGTCTACGCCGCCGGCAACGTGTGGGACATCGAAAACCTTCAGCAGTTCGTCAACGACGTGGAATCGGTGGACGAACAGATCACCGGCCATCCCATTCAAACCTATTATGCATCCAAGCAAATGCAGCAGAGTTACCTCCAGGCCGGGGTGTACGCCTTTGTGGCGATGCTCATCGCGGTCCTGATCGACTTGCGCCGTGTGCGTCTTTCGCTCTTGTCGGTGCTGCCGATGTTGCTCGGGCTAGTGCAGACGTTCGGGCTGCTGGGTTGGCTCGGCATTCCGCTCAACGCGGCGAATCTCATTGTGTTGCCGCTCATCTTTGGCATCGGCATTGACGACGGCGTCCATTTGATGCACGACCGCCTCACGCAGCGGGGGCGATACCGGCTGAACAACGCGACGTTTGTCGCCGTACTCCTAACCAGCGTCACAACGATGGTCGGCTTTGGAAGCCTCATGCTCGCGCAACATCAAGGCCTGCGAAGCTTGGGGCAAGTCCTGACGCTGGGCGTCCTCTGCTGCCTGATTTCTTCGACGATGGTGTTGCCGGCCTGGTTTGTGCTGCGGACGCGACGTTTAGAGCCGGTCGACGAGATCGCCGCCGATGCACCCCTAGTGCCACAGGAGCTCGATATCCTTCCAACGCCAATGCTGGCGCCAGCGGGCTTGAATGAATCCACGAACTCAACAGAAATGGCCGATCTCCTGGCCGGTTCGACCAATCGCCCTCGAGTCGCGCCTCGGCGCGCAGGTTAAAAAACTGGAAAGTACACGGCTCCTGTCACTTCTTTTGCCCTGGTTCGCGGCTGGGGGACGCCTTACAATAGCGTAAGTTGAAGAATTCTTGAGGTTCCCTGCGTCGCAGGCGTGCTGGATGAGTGGCTATCGATCTCTGAAACGTGTGCTCGGTGAAACCAATCTGGAGCGGAAGTGCCGCATCCTGTTTGGTTTGGCGATCAGCGTCTTGATTGGGGTCGCGTTTTACGCGGTCGATAGCGTCGCCGAGAACCTGGTCAAGAACGAAACCCGCCGCAAGGGGCGCGATTCCGTCGATCTGATCCTACTGCGCCGGCATTGGGAACGCTGGGAGACGGATGAGTCCGACAAAGGACGAGAACTCAAGGCCTTGCAACAAGAGATGGCGCGCGACCTGCTCACGCAGCAGTATCGCTCGGAGATTCTCGCGCTCGACGACCGCGCTCTGCTCGATCCGAATTCGGTTGCTTTTCCTAAGGATGCCGAAGAGGCGCGGATTCTGAAGCACTTGCAAGGCCGGCTGGAGCAACAGCTCGCGGCGAGCAAGGCAGCTAGCGACGCCTCGGTCGCGAATGCCAGTGCAACCGCAACCGCCGCGGATGGTACTTTGCTCAACCCCGAAGGGCTGCCGCTGGACGCCACCCAACCGGTTTCCATTGAGCCGATCTTTGCGGAGAGTGTCCGGCTCGACCTCAACGACGGCGAGTATCACTACTACCAACCGGTGTACTGGAAGATGAGCTGCACCCGTTGCCACTATGGCTTGCAAGCTCCCAACGCGGTTTCGGCCGCCGAAGCGCCGGAGTTGATGCATCAAGCCTCCGCGCCGTTTCGAGTGGTCAAAGTCATCATGCCTTACGAAGCGACGCAGTCGGCGGTCAACAGCGCGCGGGCGATTCTGGTCACGGCGGCCATCGCGCTCGTGGCGACGTCAATGGTCGCCCTGTGGCTGATTGTGAAGTACGTGATCGTCAAGCCGCTGAAACACCTCCGCGACGTGAGCGAAAACATCAGCCGCGGCGATAATAGCCTCCGCGCCGAGATCAACACCAACGACGAGTTTGCGGAACTCGCGGCATCGTTCAATAAAATGCTGCACAGCCTGACGGAGAAAGAGGTGGAACTGCGCCAAGTCGCCGAGCAACTCGACGCCAAGGTCGATCAGCTCGCGCAAGTCAACGTGCGGTTGTATGAAATGAATCGCGTAAAGAGCGACTTTTTGGCCAATATGAGCCACGAATTGCGCACGCCGCTGAACAGCATCATTGGCTTTTCGGAAGTTCTCCAAGGCGTGGATTCGCTGGCCGATAAACAGAAACGGTATGCCCAGAACATTCAAAAATCAGGGCGTTACCTGCTGGAAATGATCAACGACATTCTCGACCTGGCCAAGATGGAAGCCGGCCGGATGGATGTCCGCCCCACCGAATTCCGCATCGATAATATTGTCGGCGCGCAATGCGACATGGTCCGCTCGCTGGCCGAAGAGAAGAACATCGACGTCATCGTGAATATCCCGCCTGAGCTGCCGCCCCTGTTTCAAGATCAGGCCAAGGTGCAACAAATTTTAATGAATCTGCTCAGCAACGCGATCAAGTTCACACCTGACGGTGGACGGATCATCGTCTCCGCGGGCGCCAACCAGCGGGGGCTATTCGAACTGTCGGTCGCCGATACAGGCGTGGGGATCGCCGAACAAGACCGCGAATTGGTGTTCGAGAAGTTTCGGCAGGGAAGCGTCGTTCTGGGGGGAGATGGGCTCACGCGCGAATATTCCGGCACCGGTCTGGGCTTGTCGATCGTCAAGGAGTTGTGCAAACTGCTCGGCGGAGAGATTTGCTTCGATAGCGAATTGGGTAAAGGGAGCATTTTCCGCATCGAGCTCCCATGGTCCCTGGCTCAACACGGTCGCAACGAATCGCCCTTAACCGCGCGGATCGACGATCTCACCAAACCGCGCCGCGCCGATTATCGCGAACCGGCCGTCAATTAGTAACGCCCCCCTGCTTTCTTCCTGTCGTTGATTGTGTCTCCCGATGGGCTGTCGTTGGTCTGTTAGCTTTTAATTCTTGCCCGAATATCTCCGCCGCCATGCCTGATCTTCCCTTGGTCGAACTCTATACCGATGGCGCGTGCAGCGGTAACCCTGGCCCCGGCGGTTGGGCGTTTATCCTGCGCCATCTGACCTCCGGCAAGGAACTCGAAAGGAGCGGCGGCGAGCGAGAGACCACCAACAATCGCATGGAACTAGCCGCCGTGATTGAGGGCCTCGCGGCGCTTAAGACGCCGTGCGCGGTGGAACTGTTCACCGATAGCGTCTACGTCGGCAAGGGGCTCAGCGAATGGATGCCTAAGTGGAAAGCCAATGGTTGGCGGCGGAAGGAAAAAGGGAGCTGGAAGCCGGTCGCCAATGAAGACCTGTGGCGGCGACTCGACGAGCTTAGCAGTCAACATCAGCTCAAATACACGCGCGTCGCCGGCCATAGCGGCCATCCCGAGAACGAGCGCTGCGATGAGCTGGCCGTCGAAGCGGTGCGGCAGTTTCGCTAGCCGCGCGCCTCACCAGGCAAATAGGCAAGCTGCGGCCGTAATGTGGAAAAAGGGTGGCGGCTCGCTAAAATGCTGCCATGTCGCACGCCCACCAACATTCGGCTGCCGAAACCCTAACCATGCCGGTTCAATACGCCAAAGGCGTTGGACCGGGCCGCGCGGAGTTGTTAGCCAGGCTCGGGATTCATATTACGCGGGATCTGCTGTATTTCTTTCCCCGCGTCTATGAAGACTTCAGCGCCCCCAAGTCGATCGATCAACTCGTCGAAGGGGAGGCGGCGTCGGTCGTGGGGGAAGTGGAAGAGATCGACCTGGTCAACACCGGAGTCGGCAAGTCGATGCTCGGTGTGCTGATTCGGCAACGGAGTCAATACCTCCGCGCGCTCTGGTTCAATCAGCCGTATTTGCGCGGCAAGTTTGAAAATGGTCAACGGGTCGTGTTTTCAGGGCAGGCGAAGCAAAATGGGCTGCGTTGGGAAATGGTGCATCCCAAGATTGATTGGCTCGCGCCGGATCAAGCCGAACCGCGAGGCCAGATTGTGCCGGTCTATCCGCTGACCGAAGGGATTAGCCAGGCGATCATGCGCCGCATCACGCGCATGGCCATCGAGCATTATGCACCACTGGTCGACGACGTCTTTCCCGCTGTTTACCTGGCGGAGCACCAGTTGTTGCCGATTTGCCAGGCCATCGGCGCGATTCACTATCCCGAGAATCAAGCCGCGATTACCGCAGCGCAGCGGCGTTTTATCTATCAGGAACTGCTCGTTCTGCAACTCGCGCTCGCGCTGCGCAAGGCGGCCCTCCTGGCGGGCCGCCAAGCGCCTAAGCTGGAAGCCACCGCACGTATTGATGCGCGCATCAAACGGCTATTCCCCTTCGAATTAACGGCCGATCAGTTACATGCCATGGCCGAGATTGCGGCGGATATGAACCGCGACGCGCCGATGAATCGGCTTTTGCAGGGGGATGTCGGCAGCGGCAAGACGGTCGTCGCCATTTACGCCATGCTGCTCGCCGTCGCGCATGGGCACCAGGCGGTGCTGATGACGCCGACCGAAGTCCTCGCGCAACAGCACGCCCGCACATTGAATGAGCGGCTGCATGAGAGTCGCGTGCGAATCGGGCTCATGACCGGCTCGCTACCGAATAAACAACGTGACATTCTGCGCGCTCAAATTGCCGCTGGCGAAATCGACCTGGTGATCGGCACGCAGGCCTTGCTCTACGGCGAGACGCAGTTCGCGAGGTTGGGATTGGTGGTGATCGACGAGCAGCACAAGTTTGGCGTGGCGCAACGAGCCATGCTCAAACAGACCAGCTTCGACCCGCATTACCTGGTTATGACCGCAACCCCTATCCCCCGCACGGTCAGCATGACGCTGTTTGGAGATTTGGATATCTCCACCTTGCGCGACGTGCCGCCGGGCAGGCAGCCGGTGCACACGTACTTCAGCACCGATGCGCAGCGCGACAAATGGTGGGAGTTCTATCGCAAGCGGCTCCTCGAGGGACGCCAAGGCTATGTCGTGGCGCCGCTGGTGGACGAGAGTGAAGAACTGGAGCTCGCCAGCGTGCAGCAGTTGTTCGAGTCGCTGTCGCATGGCGAATTGGCCGACTTTCGCTTGGACTTTTTGCACGGACGGATGACTTCCGGCGAGAAGGACTTCGTGATGCAAAGCTTTCGCAGCGGCCGCACGCAGGTACTGATTGCTACCCCGGTCATTGAAGTCGGCGTCGATATCGCCAACGCGACGCTAATGACGATCGAGGGGGGCGAGCGATTCGGCCTCGCCCAACTCCATCAGTTGCGCGGGCGAGTCAGCCGGGGGACGTACCCAGGCTACGTTTGCGTATTCGGCAATCCGACGACGGAAGCAGCGCAGCAACGGTTGGAAGCATTTACCAAAACCGCGGATGGCTTCGAACTGGCGGAACTAGACTTCGGCCTCCGCGGTCCAGGCGATCTCTTCGGCACCCGGCAGCATGGCCTGCCGCCGCTGCGCGTGGCGAATTTGCAACGCGACCGTGAACTTCTTGAGGAGGCCCGCCGCGATGCGCAAGCGCTTATCGGCCCCGACCCCACACTCAGCCAACCAGCGTTTGCGCGCTTACGGCGGATGGCCGTGGTGCGGTATGGGGCCGCGCTGGAGCTATCCGATGTCGGATAACCGCTGGAACGAAGCGATTTACCACTAACGGACTGGCGATTTGACTTTGTCGGCTGGCGGCATAGGTTTGTGATAGCCCTGTCGGTGGTGGCGCTCGCCACACGGTTTCTCCTTTGTCGTACATCCAGCGAGGCTGGTCTTATGTGGTTCGTACCCCTTGGTGCCTCCGTCGATTTGCAGTGGATTGTGTGGCCGCTATTGGCGGCCATCTTCGGATTAGGCGTCTTAGCGACTTTCGCGCCGGACCGATTCGCGAACATCGCTCTGCGAGGTTCGCGCTGGGTCGATACGGAAGAAGTGCTGAAATTGCTCGACAAGCCGATCGACGTCGACCGATACGTCTTGCGATATAGCCGCGTGTTCGGCGTCGCCGTGGTGCTCGCCGCGGCTTGGCTGGCGTATTTGTTTTGGACATACGCCGCCGGGCATTAGGAAATTCGCGACGGATCGAGCTAATCGGCCACGCGCCAGCGCGTGTTGAACAGCCAGCCCATGGTCGCCAATAAGATGCCATTCTGGGCGGTGGCGAGCAGGACGTAGCCGCCAAAGATCGACCAATCGCGGCGCGGCGCGCGCGGGCGACCGAGACGGTCGAGATCGCGATCGTCCGTGTCAATATTCAGCGGCACAGAAAAGGCCGTGGCGAACGGGCTAATCATGCCGATTTGCCTGACCACCGGCGTGGCCCCATGCGCGGGAAAGAACGTGTCGGCAAAAAACGTCGCGGCCAGGGGGCCACAGAACAAGAGGATGATGATGAGATAGGTCGTCATCATGGCTTGCGACGATTTGCGAAAGAACACCGAGCAAAAGAGTGCGGTGATTGCGGTTGTGAGGCAGGTCATCAGGACGATGACCAAATAAGCGCCGACGGCAGGCAAGTTCGACCAATAGTCTTTGACCATCACGCACGCCAGCAATAGCGGCCAGAGCAGGAAGAGCGTCAGCACGCAGGAGACGCGAAAACCTGCGAAGAGTTTGCCCCAGAGAATTTGCCACGGCGTGATGATGGTGGTGAGCAAGAGGTCAAGCGTTTCGCGCTCGCGCTCGCTGGTCACGCTGCCGGACGAAAACACCGGCCCCACCAGCATGTTGAACATAATGACATAGCCGATGTACCAGGCCGCCAGTTGCGGCATGATATAGAGACACACGGCCATCAACGGCAAGCACAGCCCCATGCTCACCTGAATCACCAACCGCAGCATCAGCGTCCCTTGGCTGAAGATTTCGCTGCGCATTTCCTTGTCGTAAACTGGGTTCGCGCCGTCTTCCATCAAGTCGTCGCTCTTGGCGGGCGCGAAGAGCCAATCGGGAAATTGGTCTCGCTGAATCACCAGGCCCACGGCTTGCTTGGATTCTTGTTCCAGATCAACGACATCCTGCCCCTCGCTACCGACATCCGGCGGATGCAACAGTCGCGCGCATGTGTTGGCGAACAGAATCACGCAGACGGCGATCGCGATCCCCGGGAGGACGGTCAGTGTGAGCACGAGCCGCAATTGGCCAAAATTGGAGAGCCAATTCCACAGCAGCACGCCAGCGAGCGCAAGCGGGAGAATCAGCAAGTAGCTCACCACCAGCGACGCGGAAGTCCGTTTGAAGTAACTGCTGCACGCGACGCTGATCATGCCAAACGTGATCACCGAGACGATCAAACCCAAATAGGCCGCCATCACTTCGTAGGGGGAGACGCCTCCCAGCGGCAAACAGAGCATGACAATCGGGAGCGAGACGAAGATCAAGACGGCCAAATGCGTCAGCGACGCGATCAGCTTGCCCAGCACAATCGCGGAGGGACGTAGCGGGCTGGCGAGCAGCATTTCGTACGTCTGCCGTTCTTTCTCGCCGGTAATCGCGCCGGCGGCAAAGCTGGGCGCCATCATCGACGCCAGCACATATTGGCCGAGAAAAAACAGATCCACCAGCTTGCGGGCCTGCTCAGGGTTCGATGTCAAATCGAGCCGTTGATCCTGCGGCCAGGCGAAATAGACCACGGCCGCGAGCAGCACCTGGTACGCCAAAAGCAGCAAAAACGCCCGCTTGCGGCGGAGGTTGACCAGCAGCTCCCACTGCATGACGGGATTTTCGACGAGATACATGGCCGCTCGCGGTAACGTGCTCGAGACAACACCTTAAGCCACATTGTAGCCGCCGAAGGGCGAGAAATGGTGCGCCTGTTAATACTCCCGCGGCGTCACTCGTCCTTGCACCCGGACCGGCAGGCCTTGGATGCGGAGGAAGCCTTCGGCGTCGGTCTGGTTGTACGAGCCGCCTCCTTCCATCGTGGCGATGCCTTCGTCGTAAAGGCTAATCGGGCTGCTGCGTCCGGAGACGATGATGTTCCCCTTGTAAAGGTCGAGGATCACTTCGCCGGTGACGGTCTTCTGGGCATCCTTGATAAACGCCAATAGCGCGTCGAGCTTGGCGTGATACCAAAAGCCGTAATACACCATCTCAGCGACTTCCGGCGCCAAGCGGTCGCGCAGATGCATGAGATCGCGGTCCATCGTGAGCTGCTCGACGAGCCGATGCGCCGTGTACAGAATTGTCATCCCGGGAGCTTCATAAACACCGCGGCTCTTCATGCCAACGAACCGGTTCTCGACCATATCCACATGGCCAATCCCGTTGCGCCCGCCGATGGCGTTGAGGGCTTTCACCATTTCCAACGCGGAAAGTTTCTTGCCGTTAAGCGCTACAGGAACGCCCTGCTCGAAGCGGAGCGTGATCTGTTCGACCTTGTCGGGAGCCGCTTGCGGCTTGACGGTCATGCCGAACTCCACGAGATCAACGCCGTTGACCATCAAATCTTCTAATTTGCCGGCTTCGTAGCTAATGTGCAGACAATTCTCGTCGGAGCTATAAGGCTTGCTGACCGACGCTTTGACGGGGATGTTCCGCTCGGCGCAGTAGGCGATCATGGCGGTTCGACCAGGAAAAGCCTCGCGGAACTTTTCGATGCGCCAGGGGGCGATGAGCTTCACGCTGGGCTCGAGCGCTTCGGCGGCCAACTGAAATCGGCACTGATCGTTCCCCTTGCCGGTCGCCCCGTGAGCGTAAGCGTCGGCGCCTACTTCGCGCGCCACCTGGAGGCATACTTTGCTGATGAGCGGGCGGGCGATGGAGGTGCCGAGGAGATAGACCCCTTCGTACTTCGCTTGCCATTGCATGATGGGAAAAGCGAAATCACGGCAGAGTTCTTCTTGGGCATCGCAAATGCGGGCGGATTTCGCGCCGATGTCGCGGGCTTTCTTGAGCGTCGCCTCACGGTCTTCGCAGGGCTGCCCCAAATCGACGTAGACCGCATGGACATCGTACCCTTCGTCCATGAGCCAGCCTAAAATGACCGAAGTATCCAGACCGCCAGAATAGGCTAACACGCAACTAGGCATCGCTTCGCAACTCGCCGTGAGGGGTAATGGTTCCGGGACGTGAAGCAGACATTTTGACGGCCAGGAACGTTCCGGCAAAGGGGGTGGCGAATGGGGCAGCGGCCGAATGCTTCTCGTATCCCTACCAATCTCCCAGCGGCGTGCCGTCGCGCGGATCGCAGGCCAAGGCCCAGATGCGGTCCTCGATGCCGGAACTCACGAAATGTACGCTGCCGTCCCCGCGACCGACGTGAATCCCACCGCTGTGCGGCGACTGGGCGCGGCGCGATTCGCACTGCGTCTGCCAGTTCGGGGCGTCCTGAAACTTCAGACAAGCCTCGTAGCCGGCCGTGTTGGGATCTTGCGAATACTGGTTCACGCAAAAGACTGGTCGCCAAACGCTGTTGGAATCGGACCACAAATTGCCGAAAGTGCTGCTGCTGTTGGGGTCGCCGCTCGTACCGCAGGTGCCGTAGCGCTCCGTGAAGACGATCGTGTTGGAAGTGCCATCTCGCATCACACTCAGCGTGTTATTCCCCTCGCGACGTTCGGTGACGTCCGTCGCCGACGGATTGCCGAAGATGAAGTAGTTGGCGGAGTAATTGCCGATTGCCCACTGGTTGGCGCCGCCGTTGGTGGTCATGCCCCAACCTTTGACGCCGGAAGCAGTTTCGCTGGGGCAGCGATACGTCGGAATCACCTGCTGGTAGAGCCTGCGGCCGTCGGTGACGGTGCGCACATCCCGCTGCGATGCATCAAACAAAGCGGTTTGTTCAATGAATGGCAGCAGCCAGTCGAAGACGGTATAGCCAACGGCGCCTTGGTAGGGGCCCTCGACCGTGAGCGGCGAGTTGCTGCTGGGAGCGACCAGCGGGGGCAACACATTGTTGGCGTCGTGCAGCGTGTGCATCGCCAGCGCCACTTGGCGCAGGTTGTTCTTGCATTGCATGCGTCGCGCGGCTTCGCGCGCTGACTGCACGGCCGGTAGCAGCAGCGCCACCAGAATACCAATGATCGCGATGACCACGAGCAATTCCACCAGCGTAAACGCTGCCGACCTTGGACTCACGCCATTTCGCCGACGGACCATGACAGGAACTCCCCAACGTCGCCACTGGACTTCAGAAACCAGCCGCTCATCTTTTCGCGGGAATGGCAATCGTAAACTGATTATCTTCCGCCTTAACCACAAACGGTTCCTTAAATGTATGAGGCTCTTCCGCAGACTCACTTTGCGAAGTCCTTGGCAAATAGGTCACACGCTGAGGCCCGACAACCGCTCCTGTGAATTTTTGTCCATCTACGATGGTGTGCAACGTAAAGCTTCCATCCGGCTGAATCTCCGCGAGCGCCACGTAGTCGGGTTGATCGATCGACTGAAATTGCAACGCGCCGCCGGTGATCGCCTCGCCTCCTGCGCGATTCACATGGCCGACAACTCCAAACAGCTTCGGCAAGTTCACTGGAGGTTCGGCGCTGCACCCGCAGATGAGTAGCATGGGGATTGCGAGCACACCAATCAGCCGCTGCATAGACACGCCTCCCGTATGCGAAAGAGCCCTATCGCCAGCGATAGGGCTCTCGTGAATGTAACACGGCTACGGAAAGTTTGCTATTTCGCCTGGGCGAAATATTCAGCGACCTGCCCCCAGTTGACCACGTTGAAGAACGCGCTGACGTAGTCCGCGCGGCGGTTTTGATAGTGGAGGTAGTAGGCGTGCTCCCACACATCAAGACCCAAAAGCGGCGTGCGGCCTTCCATGAGGGGACTATCTTGATTGGCTGTGCTTTCGATTTGCAGCTTTCCGCCAGCGACACTTAGCCAGCCCCAACCGCTGCCGAAGCGGGTCATGGCGGCTTTGCTGAACTGCTCCTTGAAGGGCTCGAAACCGCCAAAGGTGCTATTGATGGCCGCACCCAAATCGCCGCCGGGCGTGCCGCCCCCCTTGGGGCTCATGACGGTCCAGAACAGCGAGTGGTTGGCATGCCCACCGCCATTGTTGCGCACCGTGGTGCGAATGTCCTCGGGAACGGCGCTCAGGTCGCGGATGAGATCAACGACCGTTTTCTTCTCCAAGTCGGTTCCAGCGATGGCCTTATTGACGTTCGTAATGTACGCCTGATGGTGCTTGGTGTGATGGATCTCCATCGTCTTCGCGTCGATGTGCGGCTCGAGCGCGTTGTATGCATAGGGGAGCGCGGGGAGTTCGTAAGCCATAACGTGACCCTTCCATTTAGAAATCGGGGGACATTCTTCCGTAATCCGTAGAATACCGAAAATGGCCCCCAAAGACAATCAGGGGGGTGATGCCAGCGGCCGGATGGGAGTCGCGGTTTTACGCCCCAATTGCCTTCCAAACAGCGCAAAGCGGCGGTGGCTTAGCGCGAGTCCCGCGAGGACTTGCGGCGATTGCCGAACAACCAGTCGAGCAGGCTCGGCGAGGCTGTCTCGTAGAACGGCTCGGCCGCCAGGGGCACGGAGATGTCGTGCGCCATGAGGTAGGACCGCAAGCTATAAACCAGTTGGTTCGCCCGGTCCATTGCGTCGCTCCGGCGCCGATCCCGGTTGCGGCGTGGCCGCACCGCCACATGAAACACCGTCCGCATCGCGGCGCGTGGGGACCGATTCGCGGTGTTGGACGAGGCTTGTTCAAACCGCATGGAGACGAGGAACGAAACTGGCCGATCGTCGCCGCGGCGCGACTGCGGCACGTATTGGCCTTCAATCTTGAAGTTGATCAAACTTTCATCGATCGACAGGATCTCAGCGTGATGATCGGCGAGGAACCCGCGCAGCTTTTCGACCGCGATGTTGAGCGGCACGGCCGTGCACAGTTTGCGTTCGACCAACATCCCCGGCGGCGCGCTGCGGAACCACGACAGCCAGCTATACGAATCTTTCGGCTGCTCGTGACCGGAAATACCGGATCCCAACTGCACCACGCGATTGCGGCCGTTATCCTTGGCTTGTAACAGCGCTCGATCCGCGCGGCGGAGCATCGTGTCAGGCGAGTCGCCGGGCTGGATTTCGGTCACGCCAAAGCTGGCGGTCAGGCATTTGCCCTCCAGCACCGGCTGCGGAATGCTGGCCAGGTCGCCGCGAATCTCTTCCGCGCGTTGCGTGGCGGTGGCATTGTCGCAGTCGGCGCAAAGGAGCACAAACTCCTCGCCGCCGTACCGCGCGACCAGGTCGCCGGAACGCGTGAAGCGCCGCAGTAGCGCCGCGAAACCCACGAGCGCTTCGTCGCCTGCCTGGTGGCCGAAAGTGTCGTTGATGCGTTTGAAGTGATCGAGGTCGCAGATGATCAGGCTACACGGGATGCCCAGTTCGAGATGCGTCTCGACGAACTGCGTGATGACGCGGTCAAACTCGGCGCGATTGGCGATTTTGGTGAGCGGATCGTGCGTCGCTTTTTCATGCAGCGTTTGCACGCGCTCTTCCAACGTGATCTGACTGGAGGCATCGTGCACGAGGATCGCCGCGCCGTGCGCAACACCAGAACGGCTGATGACCGGGACCAGGTGGACATCGGCCGAAAGCCGCTTATCGTGCCGCCCCGCCATCGTCAACCGCCGGAGCGTTTGCACGCCGGATTGAATGGCGTAGAGCACGGGGCAATTCTCATCGGATATTTCATCGTCGTGTTCATCGCGCATCTCCAGCAGGCTGGGGAGCCAACGCTTCTGCATGACGCTGGCGGAGGGGATGCCGGTGAGCCGCTCGACGCCTCGATTCCAAAGCAGGATTTGCAGGTTGACGTCCACGAAGATGACGCCATCGTGCATGGCTTCGAGCAATTTCTGATGAAAGAGCACCTCGCCGTTGTTGGCCGGAATCGCGGGAACGGTGTGGCTGGTTAAACGCCAGGGAGCGTTGGCCATCTCCGGCTCGAGCTTGCGCAGCCAGCGGCGCGCGACATCCGGCGTGAGCCTGACGAGATCGCTTTGCGTCAAACCGCAAAACTCTTTCACCAGTTCAGGGTCGAACTGCGACCCAGCGCCCTCGAAAAGTTCAGCGACCGCCCGCTCGCGTGGCATGGCCCGGCGATAAACGTGGTCGGTCGTCATGGCGTCAAAGGCGTCGACAATCGCGAGCATGCGCGCCCCCAAGGGGAGCTGTTCGGCTTGCCGATCAAAACCGGGACGTGAGCCGTCAAACCAGGCCGGCGCGAAGCGCACAATCTCACGAATTTCCGTCGAGGCGCAACAGGTCGCCAAAATGTCATAGCCAAATTGACGTTGACGCTCCATGCAGAGCGCTTCTTCGGGCGACAGCTTGCCGGGCTTGCTTAGGATGACATCGGGGACGCCGATCTTACCGACGTCGTGCAGTAAAGCGGCAACTTCCAAATCGTCCAGTTCCGCCGCCGGCATATTGCGCGCGAGCGCCCAGCTCGAAGCGCCCAGGGCCACGCGCAAACAATGGCTCGCCGTAGCGGCATGTTTCGCGCGCAGTGCAACATACAGGCTGCTGGCGAGCCCCAAGCGCACTTGCACGAGTCGGTTCTGATTCACGACATCCGATTTCGCGCGTTCCGACACATCCGCCGCCGCCGCTTCATCCAAGTCAGCGAGCAAATGCGACAGCGTCGCCAACGGCTGTTCCGCCGCTGGTGGGTCGTTGCGTTTTGACTCGGGAGGAGTCAAAGGCGATTGTGGACTCGTGTCGGTTTCCATGCGTTCGCTAAACCAATAGGGGGCAGCTTGACGCCGCTGCTATGGCGCCGCCTCCTACGTTGACGTGCCAGCGCTACGACGCACCCTCGTTCGACTTGCGTCAACAAGCCGCTGAACCCTATGTCGCGCCGAACCCCGAGTCAACAAATGCCGTGGCGATTACGCACACCAAGGTGATGAAAGTGACGCTAGATGCCAGTTGGAGCAGTTGTGACGCACATTGCGCTTTGCGATACTTCAGGCATCTCGCGCCGATGATAACGGCTCGCGCGAGAGTGACGATGTTGACGTTCATATCGCGGACTCGCCCCCCCTTCTCGAGACCAGGAAAGTTTTTGCAATGCGTTTTGTGACCTACCAGGCCGCTACCGGCCCACGCGCCGCTGGCGTGACCGAACGGGGATACGTGGACCTGAACCAGGCCGATGCACAATTGTCGCCGTCCCTGCGGACCATCCTGGCGGAAGGACCGGTCGCCTTACAGCGGGCCAAGGCGGCGCTGGCGAGCGGACCTGTCATTGAGCCGAGCGAAGTTCGGTTGTTGCCGCCGATCGTCGACCCCGAAAAGATCATTTGCATCGGGCTCAATTACGCCGACCACGCCGCCGAGACGGGCGCCAAGATCCCCACCGAGCCGGTCGTCTTCAACAAGTTCCCTAATACGCTACGGGCCCACGAGGACGAAATCGTCTTGCCAAAAGTTTCGCACGAAGTCGATTACGAAGCGGAACTGGTGGTGATTATCGGCCGAGAGGGAAAGCATATTTCGCAGACCTCCGCGCTGGAATATGTCGCTGGCTATGCGTGCGGACACGATGTTTCTGCCCGCGATTGGCAAAAGGGAAGGCCCGGCGGGCAGTGGCTGCTGGGGAAGACGTTCGATAGCTTCGCGCCGCTGGGGCCGGAGTTGGTCACGCCGGACGAGATCGGCGATCCCGGCCGGCTCGATATTCAACTTCGTCTCAAGGGCGAAGTCATGCAGAAGTCGAATACCAAGCAACTGATTTTCCCGGTCGATTATCTGATCTCGTACCTCTCGCAAGTCGTCACTCTCAAGCCGGGCGATTTGATCTACACCGGCACGCCCCCCGGCGTCGGCATGGCGCGCATGCCGCCGGTCTGGCTCAAGGCGGGCGATACGGTTGAGATTGAAATTGAGAAAGTGGGGATCTTGCGCAATCGAGTCGTGGCCGAGTGAACTCGCCCCCGGCCACGGCTTGGGGATGGATTTCAGAATCGCGCCCGCGCTGGCCGAATGACTTTAGGCGGTCGTGCGCGCTGAATCTGATGGAAACAGCCTGTCTCAGACTGCGCGGGTCAACGGGTCAAGGATGACTTCTGAGGACTCGCGCAAGCGTTTTCGGCCCCGCGGCAGATGCTAGCACTTACCGGCGGAGCCGGTTTCCTCTCGCCATTTAGAGCGCTATGAGTTTGCGACGCAATGGACACGGCGACGAACGGCGTCGCCGCGTGTTAATGGACGATTCGAGCGCGACGACCGATACGGTCGCGGCGCCTACCAAGCGCACCCGCGATTCTAAAGGGGGCAAGGCGCGCAACTATTCGGATGCCGCACTCGCCGCCAATCAAGCGCCCATTACCACGCTTATTCCGAAACGGACGTGGACGCTGTCGGTTCTGCTTCTCTCGGCGCTTACCCTCGTTGTGCTGCTGAATTTGCTGTACGCCGAACTACCACGCCTGGCGAGCCTGGTGGGTAAGACGCAGGTCGCTGCGATTAACTTTGAAGTCCGCGGCAATCTGGCGGCCTGGCTATCGGCTGCGCTCTTGGCCTATGCAGCAGTGATGAGCGTGCAAGTCTATAATTTGCGGCGACATCGGGTGGATGATTACAAAGGCCGCTACCGCATCTGGTTGTGGCTCGCAGTGCTGCTGGTCGCCGCGAGCGTCGACGCCGCCACGGGGTTGCATGACGCCGTCGGAGGCGCGCTGCAGCAATTGGCTGGCAGTGCTTCCACGTTATCCGCGAGCGCTTACTGGATGATTCTGGCCGCCGGCATGATTTCTGTCATGGGCCTGCGGATTGGCATTGAGATTCGCCGCAGTACGGGAACGCTCGTGACACTTTTCGCGGCACTCGTGTTCTATACCGTCGCGGCAACGGTGCGTGTTGGTTGGCTATCGCTCCCCGGTGAATTAGGTTGGCACGCGCTCGTCACCGCGACATTGCTAGGCCATCTCTGCGTGTGGTTCGCAACCCTGGCCTACGCTCAGCATGTTTATCTCGACGCCCAGGGCCTGCTGACAGCGAAACAGCCGAAGGTCGCAAAAGCCAAGCGCAAGGCAGAAACGCCGCCCGAGAGCGAAACTAAGAGTCGTGCGGAGCCGGCGTCAACCAGCGATAAACCAGCGACAGGCAAGCAAGTTCGCATCGACTCCGCCCATGGCGAAAGTTCGCCCCAGCCAGCGGCGTCCAGTGGCCCGCTCAAAGCAGCCATGATTTCGAGCGCCTCTGTCAAGTCGCCAGCCGACGACGGCGATGCGGACGGAGACCGCAAGCTCTCCAAGGCGGAACGCCGACGCCTGCGCCGCTCGGGACGCCACGATTCCGACGACGAATAGCCGCCCGCCGCGTCCCAATCTTCCGGCGAAGCGCGCCGCCACTCCCCTTGGAGCGACGCGCGCGTTGCCGTCTAATAATGTGCTTTCCCCCTCGCACCTTCGTCGCAGTTAGACCCGTATGGCCGTTCGCACCCGTTTTGCTCCGAGTCCCACTGGTTATTTGCACATTGGCGGAGTGCGCACCGCCCTCTTTAACTGGCTCTATGCGCGCCAGCACGGCGGGCAGTTCATTCTGCGTATTGACGACACCGACCAGGCCCGCAATCTGTCCGAGGCGCTGCAGCCGATTCTCGATGGCTTCCGCTGGCTAGGAATGGATTGGGATGAAGGCCCCGAAGTAGGCGGCGACTACGGGCCGTACTTTCAATCGCAGCGCGGCGACCGCTATGCCGCCGCCGTCGAAACGTTGCTCGCCAAAGGACTCGCTTATCGCGATTACGCCAAACCTGAAGAACTGCAGGCCGAGCGTGAAGCAGCCGACCGCGAGAAGCGTGCATTTCTTTACAGTCGCCGCTGGATGGCGGAGACCGAGGCCGACGCCGAGCGTTTTGCAGCCGAAGGTCGGCCGCATGTTGTGCGCCTCAAAATGCCACGCGAAGGAGTATGCAAGTTCTTCGACTTCGTGCGGGGGGACTGTGAATTCGATTGGAGCAAGGAACAGGATCACGTGATTCAACGGGGCGATGGCACCTGCTTATACCACCTGGCTAGCGTCGTGGACGATCACGATTTGAAGATCTCGCACGTGATTCGCGCCGTCGAGCATCTCTCGAATACGCCGCGGCAGATTTTCATCGCGCAAGGCCTCGGCTACGAACTACCGCAATACGCGCACCTGCCGTTCATTGCGGAACCTGGCAGCCAGAACAAGATCAGCAAACGCAAGCTCGATACGTATCTCAAGAACCCCGACTTTCGTAAGCTCTATGAGCACGGCGCCGACATCGCCAAACGGATTGGCCACGAAGCGTCGAGCGACACCTTTAACCCGGTCATCGTCGACTTCTACGAAGTCGCCGGCTACTTGCCGGGGGCGATCCTTAACTACTTGGCGCTGTTGGGCTGGTCGCTCGATGATAAGACCGAGGATTTTACGGTCGAAGAGTTGATTCAGGGGTTCTCTCTCGAGCGTGTCACCAAAGCGTCGGCGAGTTTTGATCCGAAGAAGCTGTGGGCCTTTCAAGATCGGCACATGCAGAAACTGCCGATCAAACAAAAGGTCGCCAAGATGATGCCGTTTTTGAAGAAAGCCGGGCTGATCTCCGACCCCGCTCCCTGCGAAGTCGGCCCCAAACTGACGCGCATTGTCGCCGCCGCCGGCGATCGCCTTAAGGTTTTAGGCGACATTCTCAGCTACGCGGACTTCTTCTTCGTGGCCGATGCCGACCTGGTTTACGACGCCAAGGATGTGGAGAAGCGGCTGAAAAAGGAAGGCGCGAAGCAACTTCTGGAGAAATTCCGCGAGAAGCTCACGACTGCGGATCCGTTCACCGCGCAAGCCCTCGAAGCGATGATGCACGCCTTTCTGGAAGAGCAATGCGTCAAGATTGGGGATGTCGTCCACGCGGTGCGCGTCGCCGTGACCGGCAAAGGCGTCGGCGCGGGACTTTACGATTGCCTGGAACTCATTGGCAAGCCGTCGTGCCTGGCGCGCATCGATCGTGCGCTCGCAATGATCTAGCTGCTAATCTCGCGGCCGTACGCTACGCCGCGACTCGCCACGCTCGAGCGCTATCGCCGCGCTGGCAGGCGTGTCTTCGTCCGGAGCGACGAATCGTTCAAGAATCGCGGCGATGCGCTGTTTCTGCTCGGCGTCGAGTTGCTCGCCATCGAGCGATTGCAAATAGCGCACGTTCGCTGGCGCGGCGGCTTGCAGCTTGTGAAACGCACGATTGCGGCCAAAGGCGGAGTCCGTTCCCAACTCAGCGACCCACTGGCGCCATTGCCTGCGAACCTTGGGCGTATCTTCGTGTTCAAACAACACCACCATCCGCTCGATGTCGCGGGCTTGTTCGTCTAAATCCCAACCCGGCCGCAGCAGTTCGAGCAGCGGCGCCAGATGCGCGCGACAAAGCTCCGGCTCACGCCCCCACAGACTCCAGAGGTTGTTGGCTCGCACCGTGCGCTCCCCTTCCACTTTGAGTTCCAATGGTTCGTTCGGCCGTTGAACAAAATGGACCCGCGGAACGCTACTCGCGCCGCGTGGCCGCCGCTCGAGCTGAACTTCCCACGCGTGGCCTCGCTCACGACGCATTTCTAGCGAGACTTCTTGTTCCCAGGTTGATTGCGTGTAGCGAATGAGCGCCTCGCGCGGGGTGACTTCCAGCGAGAATCGCTCCGGCGAAGAGGGACGTTTGCCGCGCAGTTCCACGCGCCCTGAAAAGTGCCCCGTGTCGAGGATAACCCGCCCGTCCAGCACACGGTACGCCACGAGATCGCGCAAATTGCTGGCGATGGTTGGATCGAGTTCAATCTCCTCCGCCGCCATCGAAGAAGTCGTGAGCATAATGCCCAGCACGATGAATAGCCGCTGCACGGTCGCCTCCCTCTTGGGAACAAGAACCTTCTCGGCAAATGTACGTCATGCGCCGGCGAGAGTTGCCGCAGAATCGCATCCAGCGGAAATGCAAGAAAAGCTGCTTCACGAACGATCGCTAAAGCGATCACAATCGGAACTTGTCACCTGAAAATCGTCGTGCGCAGCGTTGCGACGATCGACCCAAGCGAGTGCTTCTGAAAATAAACAACGTCCAGGACGAAATCCATCATCCTGGACGTTGCTTGTGTTTTCATTGCCCCGGCTGTAGCACTCCATCTCACGCACTATCCGCCCAAGGCGAATAAGGTCCGGCGATGCGCGCACGATTGGCAAGCACTATCGGCAGCAGCAGCGTTTCGTATAGTTGCACTTGGCGTACGGCGAGTGGTAGGAATCTCGCATGCCGCGGGCCTTAAAACCAGCATCGTGCGGCACGCTGCCGGCGAAAGCACTTGTCGCCCACACACACATCCCGGCGAGCATGAGCCCCGCCACGAGAAAGCAAGCTTTTGTACGGTTCATCCTGGAATCTCCTCAGAGGGCCGCCTACACGAATTTTGGGAGAGGAGCGCAGGCGGCAGCCAACAACTTAGGAATGCTCACGATAGCGCCGATCGCACATTACCGATCGCACAAAGCCAATCTACAACGTCAGAGCCTTGCCTGGAGCTATCTCGACCAATTGTAGCTTACCCAGATTGCCAGGCAAAAAGTTTGCGAAAACGTCATTCTTGCGGCCGATTTTGGCGATGAAGTGCGCGGATTACGGAGCGCGGGGAACGAGCAGGAGCTTGGTGGTCAGCATTTGTCCACCACGAAAGTATTCGACCGACGCTTCC
>CAUJKE010000043.1 GCA_963205385.1 Planctomycetota bacterium
CGGGTTAGAGAGCAGATCGAACCGTTACACGACAAAAATCGAGCAATCGCGCACCAAGCGCCAAGCTTTAGCTGACAAGCAAAGCTTCGCAAAGCGGCAAACCCTTCCCAGCTTACGGACTCTGCAGACGACCTTTAGGTCGCTAGCATCGAAAAAGCCGGCGAACTCGAAATCGAATTCGCCGGCCTAAATTGTGGCAGCTAAAGATGTTGCGACTTCTAACGCGCTGTGACGCGCTGGAGAGACGGTTCGCTCCTAGCACTGGCAGCACGCATGCGCGCCCTATCTTGTGAGGTAGCCTGGTCTGCGATGGCGCACTCCCATGGCTTTGCTTAAAAGGTCGTCAACACGCCGGGGACTGGGCAGGGATACTTGCCGTCGGCATTGGGCACGACTGGCGCCGGCGAGTTCATATCCACCAGCTTGTCGGTATCGCAAAGCACCACCTCGGATCCCAGCGCGTCTTCCCAGCTAATCTCTTGGCCGGTATAGGTGCACATGCGGCCAAAGATGGCGGTCATCGTGCTGGTGGCGCCGTATTCACCTTCGTTGGGAATGACGCCTTTGCGGAGGTCGGCAAATAGGTCGTGGTGCTCGACCTGGTGACCATCGCGCCCTGCTTTGGTGTTCCACACCATCTTTCCCTTGTGGTCGTAGATCCTGCCGCCGCCGATGTCCGCCGTCCCTTGGCTGCCATGGGCATGTTCGGAGACCGAATCCCAGCAATGCGGAATATGGCGGCATTGGCTCAGCATCTTCGAGCCATCCGCATAGGTAAACTCGATCATGTGGTGATCGAAGATCTGGCCGGAATCGGGACCAATGCGGACTTCGCGACCCCCTTGGCCTTGGCCCTTTACCGGTGGACCGTTCTTGAGCCAGTTGATGACATCCAAATTGTGGATGTGCTGCTCGACAATATGATCGCCGCACAGCCAGTTGAAGTAGTACCAGTTGCGCATCTGGTACTCAAGTTCCGTTTGCTTTTCCTGGCGCGGACGAGTCCACACGCCGGCGCCGTTCCAGTAGCAGCGCGTGAAGTTAATATCGCCAATCTTGCCATTTTGCAATTCGGCAATGGTCTCACGATAAGCCCGCTCATGGCGGCGTTGCAAACCGACAGCGACCGCGAGGTCTTTCTTCTTCGCTTCCGCCGTCGCCTTCAACACGCGCCGAATGCCGGGAGCGTCGGTCGCAACCGGCTTCTCCATGAACACGTGCTTGCCTGCGTTCACGGCCGCTTCAAAATGTTGCGGACGAAAACCCGGCGGGGTGGCCAGGATAACCAGATCGCAATCGGTATCCAGAACCTTGGCGTAGGCATCGAAGCCGTCGAACATCTTATCCTTGGCCACGGTGACTTTTTCACCATGCTGGCTCTTCAGACCGCGGTAAGCTGCCTGCACGCGGTCAGGGAAGGCGTCCGCCAAGGCGACCAGTTGGACCGAGCCTTCAGTATTCATCGCCTGCGCCGCGGCGCCGGTTCCACGACCGCCGCAACCGATCAGGCCGATTTTGATCGTGTCGCTGCCAAATGAGTGCGCGGCACGCGCGACATTCAATTGGCTCGCAACCGCTCCGCCAGCAACCAACAGCGAGGAGGTCTTGAGAAAATTACGGCGGCTCGCCGATTTTTCTGGATGTGTGCTCATCAATTCATTCCTTGGGAGAAGAAGCTCTCTACGGGGGTGGGATAGTGGGAGGCCAACCGAAGGACGAATTCCGCCACCTTCCGCCAGTCCTCGAGGGTGAAATCTCAGCCGTCAGCATAACGTGCGGGGAGCTTACTTTCAATCAATTAGCCGCCCGCTCCGCAACACAGCGGCAATGCCTTTTTTCGCGGGCAGTTTTAATACGCGAGCGGCGAGGAAAAGGTGCGCCTATTGGCACGTGTGCACGCTGCGAAGTCCGCAGGTGTATCGCTAGGACTCACCCGCATGGGTGGAATGTATGGTCTTTGGGCATCGTCAAGTGTTGCGATCCCCCTCCTGCCGCTGCATTTTCAGGCGTTCTGCAAATTCTAGCGCCTTCGACGCGCCGAGAAATCTCGCCAGCGGAACATAAGGACGCCGACCGCGCGGTTTGCGTTGGCGCGCGGGGCGCGGTTTACCGACCAGGCCGCAAACGGCGCAGCGGTGCTCGCGCGGCGACATCGCTGCCGCGCAGCGCGTACAGTGCGAAACGATCCGCCAGGCGTCGCGATCAAATTCGCCTGCGGGATAGAGCGCGAGATGCAGTTCGACAGGTTGCACTAAGGCAATTGCCACTGCGCTGCAGAGCTGGCTTACCGCCGGTTCGCATGTCGCCAGCGATGAGAACAACTGCTGGAAGATCGCGAGTTGGTCGCGATTGAGCGGCGTTTGTGCGAATAGCCCGTACCAGCGCGGGGCGGTGGGCAAGCAGCTCGCGTCGATCGCGTCCGCTAAACTCAGCTCCGCAATGCGCGCTTCCAACTGCGCGCCTAGCGCCGCGTCGCACGCGAGCAAACCATAACAGCCCGCAAAGTTCACTTCGGTGCGATGCGCAAAGATATTGGCCACGCACGCTCCGCACTGCGAGCGCACGAACTCCTCACCGCCATACGCCGCGAGCATCTCAGACGCGAGAAAGCCCCAAGAATCTGGAGGGGGTTCAACCGGCAAGTGCTCGGTGGGCGCGAGACAAATTCCCTCGAACACGCGCCCGGCGTAAGAAGCATCGGTATAGGCGCGCAGCGGGCGTAATTGGCGCTCGGCGGCCTCAGGATCGCGCGGGTCAGTCTCCTCGCGGAGCGCGCAGGCTCGCGCGAGCGTCCAGCGCACAAACGGTGGCGTCGGCGTCACCATGAACGGGCCTAATGTTTGAAGTGGCGCCGGCCGGTCAGAATCATCGGGATGCCGCGCTGATTGCAAGCCTCAATCACCTCCGCATCTTTCACCGAACCGCCAGGCTGAATGATGCCTGCGATTTGAGCTTCCGCCGCGCGGTGAATGGAATCCGGGAAAGGGAAAAAAGCATCGGAAGCGAGCACCGCTCCCGCGGCGCGCTCGCCAGCTTTCTTAATCGCGATCTCGACGGAATCGACGCGGCTCATTTGCCCGGCGCCAGCGCCCAGCAACATGCCGTTTTTGCACAGGCAAATCGCGTTCGACTTGATGTGCCGAACGAGCGCCCATGCGAAGCGGAGCTCCGCGACCAGCGCGTCACTGGGATGCGTCTGCGTGGCGACTTTCCAGTCGTGCTCGTCGTCAGGCAAAACATCGGCGTCTTGCACCAAGAACCCGCCTTCCAGATATCGCAATTGCCGCGTCGCATCCGGCGCGGTGAGCTCGCCCACCTCCATCAGCCGAACATTGTTCTTCCACTTGGGTTTGGTGGTGAGGGTGTGGACGGCTGCGGGCGAGAACGACGGCGCGACAATCGCCTCGATGAACAGCCCCGGCGTCGCCAATACATCGGCGGTTGGCGCATCGACTTCCTGGTTCATCGCCAGCACGCCGCCAAACGCACTTTGCGGATCGCCTTCGAGCGCTTTGCGCGTCGCTTCGGCGAGGGTCCCGGCGATCGCGGCGCCACACGGGTTGTTGTGCTTGATGACGGACACGGCAGGTTGGGAGAACGGCCGCACAATGGCGAGCGCGCTATCCAGGTCGAGCAGGTTGTTGTACGAAAGTTCCTTGCCGTTGAGCTGCTTGGCGCCGACGAGGCTGGGCCCACGGTAGTTGGCCGTGCTGTAAACGGCTGCTTGCTGATGCGGATTCTCGCCATACCGGAGCATCGCCTGTAGCTTCAGCGGCACGTTCAGCGTCGGCGGGAAACTCTCGGTGCTTTCCTGCCGCGCGAAATAGGCGGCAATCGCTTGATCGTAAGCAGCGGTTGCGGCGAACGCGGCCGCCGCGAGGCGCCGCCGCAAGCTCCAGGAAATGCCCCCCCGCGACTCGATTTCAGCCGCGATCGCCGCGTACTGCGCGGGAAGCGTGGCGATGGAAGTGAAGGCGTGGTTCTTCGCGGCCGCGCGGACAAGGCTGGGACCACCGATATCGATTTGCTCGATCGCTTCGGCTGGCGTTACGCCGTCGCGGGCAATGGTCTGTTCAAAGGGGTAGAGATTCACGACGACTAATTCAAATGTGGCGATGCCGTGTTGTTGCAGCGCGGCGAGGTCATCGGCCCGATCGTGGCGGCAGAGAATCCCGCCGAAGATCTTGGGATGCAGCGTCTTGAGGCGGCCGTCCATCATTTCCGGAAAGCCGGTGTAGGTGGAAACGTCTTGAACCTGAAGTCCGGCGTCTTCCAAAAACTTGCGCGTGCCGCCGGTGCTATAGATTTCCACGCCGCTGGCAGCCAAACGCTGGGCGAATTCGGCCAGTCCGGTCTTGTCGCTGACGCTGATGAGGGCGCGGCGGACAGTGACGATCTCAGGCGGGGGATTGGTCGAGGCGGGTGCGGCCATGAGTCCTGATAATCCAACTACGGGTGCAATTGATGTGGTCCAAAGTCCAGCTTGAACCGGCGCACCCCTAGTTGTCGAACGCTCAGGCCATTTGGTCAAGGTGTGGCGCAATGAAACTGTGGCGCACGGAAACGGCCCCAAGCCAATGCGTTGGGGCCGTCTGAAAAAACCGTTTCCGCGTCGCGAGACCGCGCTCAACCGAACGGATCATTCGCCGGCGCCTTCGGCGCCGGCTTGGGCGCCGCCCCGAACGGATCGTCGTTTGCAGGCTTGGCGGGGGCGCCGAACGGGTCGACTTCCGCGGGTTTGGCCGGGGGCGCGCCAAAGGGATCAACCTCGGCCGGCTTGGCCGGCGGCGCGCCGAATGGATCGTCGTTGCGCATAGGCTTGTCGCCTTGGTCCGCGGGGACGCCTTCCTCGATGATGACTTCCGGTCGCTTGGCGCGCTGTTTTTCCAGTTCGATTTGATGCACATACGGCGTGACGAGTTCCTCCTCGCGGAATGCTTGCAGCGTGCCCATCGACGTACCCAAAATGATGCGATCCGTGACCGAGTTGTGCAGCACAATATCCTGACTACCAATCGGCATGGTCCCCAGGACGCCGCCGGAGTTGGCGTCAATGATGACCATTTGACCTGGGCGGCCGAGGCAATAGAGCCGGGTGGGACTGACCGCAATGATGCCGTTAACGCCGCTAACGACCGGCCAGCGCACCACCGGCTGAGCTGGTTGCGGCTTCGCAGGCGCTGTCGCATCGGCCGACGCCTGGGCCGGGTATTTCACCGTTTTCAGTTGGCCGGTCTTATAATCGACGGCGTGCAGATTTCCTTCCACGGTCACGACGTAAACCGTCTCACCGACGGCGACCGGCGCTTGGGTGATGGCGCCGCCGGTGGAATATCGCCACAGCATTTTGCCGTTGAGTTCATCCGTGCAATACAAGTAGCCGTCGAAAGAAGCGGCATAAAAGTAGCGTGGCGAAAGGTAAGCGGGACGGCTATAAAAAGTACCCGACGCTTCCAAACGGAATCGCGCCTTGCCGGACACGCCATCGGCCACGTACATGTGTCCTTTTTCAGTCGTCCACGCAATGCTTCGCGGGGTGGCGATGGGCTGCGTGTAGATGGTTCCTTGCGAACGGTAGATGTGCGGCGGATAATGCTTTGCCTGATCGTGCACATAGAATTCCATCGCTTTCGTTGTGGGAACCGCGATGAGCTCGCTACCAACGGCCGGACCCGCGTTGACGGGGTACTTGGTCTCCCGCGACCACAGTTCACGACCGTCACGAGGATCGAGCGCGTAGACCGAGGAACCGTTGCAAACGGTGACCATCCCATTCCCTACCCCCACCGCTGACGTGGGATACCTGGAGTCTCCCACCGACGTGGTCCATCGCGTCTCGCCGGTCTCGCCGTCAATGCAATGCACGACGCCGTGATCCGTCACGAGATAAAGCGTGACCGCCGCGTTGACGAACGTCTGGCTAGTCGGCTTGAGGTAGCTGGCTTCAAGGTCGGCCATTTTGGCGCTCGCCCGCTCCGCCGCGCCGGTTCGACCAATCTGCACGCCGGCGGCGTCGCGATCGCGTTCGCTGAAGCGATAGGTCAAGTCGCCTGCCTTGACTTCGATGTACATCCAATCACTTACATCTTGCGTGATATGCGTGACTCGGCTCCGCGCGGCATCGACCGAGACCCGTGTCTGCCACGCTCGCACCAGGCCGTGCCGGCGGGCAATTTCCGGTGAAATCAAGTTCGCTTGCGCGGCGACCGAATGGGGCGCCGCGAGCACCGCGATTGCTAAAAGACTGTAGAGCAAATGCCGCATGACGAGAACTCGTGTCAAGGCGAGGAGTTAGGTTGTTCCGATGGGCCGCGAGCGCGAACCACTTCGATTTTAGTTGCCAGGCGCTACAAAAGCACGCAATTAACCCAGAATTTAGCGGCATCCCCCAGAAAAGGGCGAATTCGACGCGATCTACGCCTGGGAATCTGGAGGGACAAGCCGCGTTTCTGGACGCACCGCCGCGCGTTGCATTTACGTTCTCGTTCGCCGATACTTAACCTGCTTGCCGTGGCGGACTTACCCCGCTGTCAGTCGCTCCCCCCCGCCTTTCGCCCAGCCCGGTCGCGCCAAGTAGGCAACATACTCCGCGTGACGCATCACCCTGCCAAGCGAGCGGCCAACACACGATCCCAACCCAATCATCCCTGCCAGGAGACGCCATGTTATACCGCCTGCCCCTCACCGTCCTGCTGTTCTTGCTCTCTCTAACGACCGCCTACGCCGCGCCTGCGATGAAGGCGCTGATCGTCGATGGGCAGAACAATCACGGCAACTGGCCGACGACCACGCAGATGATGAAGCACTATCTCGAGGATTCGGGGCTGTTTACGGTGGACGTCGCCACCACCGCTAGGCAAGGAACCGATCCGAACTTCAAGCCGGATTTCGCCAAGTACGACGTCGTCGTCTCGAACTATAACGGCGCCCCGTGGCCGAAGGAGACGCAACAAGCATTCGTCGATTATGTCGCGGGGGGCGGAGGTTTTGTGGTGGTCCACGCCGCTGATAACGCGTTCGGTGATTGGAAAGAGTACAACGAAATCATCGGACTCGGAGGTTGGGGGGGCCGCAGTGAGAAGAGCGGGCCTTATATCTATCTCGACGAACGAGGCAAACTCGTGCGCGATGACAAGGCAGGTTCCGGCGGGCATCACGGCGCTCAGCACGATTTTCTCATTATTACGCGCAACGATGAGCACCCGATCACCAAGGGCCTGCCGCACCAATGGATGCATGTGAAGGATGAACTCTACGACCTGCTGCGCGGCCCCGGTGAAAACATGCAGGTGCTCGCGACCGCGTATGCCGATCCGAAGTTCGGCGGCAGCGGACGCCACGAGCCGATGATTATGGCCATCGAGTACGGCCAGGGACGCTGCTTCCACACGCCGATGGGCCACGGCAACGATTCGCAAGAATGCGTCGGCTTTATCACCGTCTTGCAGCGCGGCGCCGAATGGGCGGCTACCGGCAAGGTGACGCAGACCAAAGTGCCGGAGGATTTTCCCACGGCGGATAAGACGAGCCAGCGGACGTTCGGGGAGAAGTAGTCCCGCGCGATGGGAGCCAATTAGGCCGGTCGCGATTGAAGGCCGGCATTTTCACGGCTATGAGCGCGTCTTCGGTCCCGGTACTTCGGGGCCGGCGAACTTCACCTGGTTCCGCTCGTCGACCAGGATCACGCGCGGTTGGTGTGCGCGGGCTTCCGCTTCGCTGAGCGTGATGAAACTGGTGATAATCACCAGATCCCCCACGCCGGCCAGGTGGGCGGCGGCGCCGTTGATGCAAATCACCCCGCTCCCTGCGTCGCCTTCCAGGGCATAAGTGGTGAAGCGCGTGCCGCGGGTGACGTTCCAGCAGTGGACTTGCTCATGCTGCAAAATATCGGCCGCAAGCAAGAGGTCGCGGTCGATCGTCACGCTCCCCTCGTAATGAAGATTCGCTTCGGTCACGGTGGCACGGTGAATTTTCGCGCTGAGCATGCGGCGCATCGCAAAACCATCCTCGCAGGCAAATGCCGCTTCCGAATTCCACCAGACCGTCACTCGGCAGGTTTTGACGCGGCCACTCCCCAGTGCTGCATTCTTTACAGACAACCCACGAATGTCTATGGGGCGCGGCGAATTGCCTCGTGCCGCTGCTCAGCGAATTCCTACAGCGCGTCGTCGCGCACCGTTTTGCCTTGCCGATCGATGACCAGGATTCGCGGCGGGCCCTTCATCTCGCGGCTGTACTTGATGGCCAGATAGCGGCCATCGCTCGATGGATAGAGCGAAATGAGTTGCGATTTGTCCCGATAACCCGCATAGGCTCGCTCCAGCAATACCTTGGCTTCGCTCTGCGGCGTGGCGCGGAGGTCGACGCGCAGGACATTATTCTCCGCGGTGCGGGAGACGACGACGCGCGCCTGTCCGCCTGCAAACGTGCTGGTCGTCAGCCATTGCTCGTCTTTCGCCTGCTTCCAGCGTTGGACCACCACGGGATCCTCTTCCAGCCGCATTTGACGGCGTTCCACGTCGATCACTACATAGCCGAGGCCAACTTCGAGCCGTAGTTGGTTGCCTTGCCAGGTTCCAGGCGGAGGCCAGAACGATTCCAGGTTCAGGTTGGCGTCTTTAAGTTTGTCGAGCTCGGCCGCCGGTTTGATCTGGTGTAATTCGCCGTCCCAGGACATCAACTTCAAATTCTGATCGTCGCCACCTACGGTGTCCCCTTCGGATTCGAGCAGCAATCCCGAACCGTCCGGCACAAAGGGAGAGACGCGATAGATGAGGAACAGCAGGCTCGGCTTGCATTTGTCTAACGGCAGCAACTCGCGTTTATCTAACGAGTACAGGAGCGGCTGCTCCGCAATCAGCAGCAAACGCTCCCCAAACGGAGACCAGGTGAGCGTGTTCCACTTCTCGTCGGTGTCTTGCGCGAACGGGGCTGACCGATGGGTGACCTGGCCACTTAAATCGAAAACGACGATTCGCGCCATTTCATCGCCGCTTTGCTGCAGCACCGCGACTTTATCCCCTTGCGGACTGACCGCAGGCGGGCTGGTAACGCAGTTCGAAATCGTGGCGATGACGCGCTGCCGGTCGTTTTCCAGATCGAGATGCTTCAGCTCCGCATCCTTCTCGCCGGGTTTGACATAGACCAGACCGGCGCCGTTGGGGAGCCATACCGGCTCCTCCGGCAGGCAACCGGTAATAAGAATGGCCGTCGTCAGCGTCGCCCAAGGAAGAGTTGCCGCGGGACGCATAGTTCACCTATTCACCTATTCGCAAGGTTGGTAAGCGGGAGACTGGATATTCCATTAGCCCTGAATCGACCGACCCAGGGCGCATCGTCTGGATTGCTCAAACTTGATCCCACCCAGCGGACATCTATTCCCGTGTACCACTTACGCGAAGTTCATTTGGCCGCCGCGCGGGCCTTTTCCAGCACGTCGGCAACCTTGACTGGCCGGCCCTCCTGGCGTTTGCTTTCATCAGCGGCTTCCATAAACGCATAGATCTCCAGGGTTTCCGCGGCGCTCACCGGCGGCTTACCCCCGCGAAACATTTTCACAATTTCGACCACCAGCGGCCGATAGCCGCCGTAGGGGCCGATCTGCTGAATCCCCTTGGTGGTGAACGCTGTTCCGCCATAGCCTTGCGGACCTTTATGAATTCCGCGAAATGTCCCGACGCGTCCGTCCTTCCACACGCCCACGACGATCTCCGCGTCGGGCGCAGAGACCCGGCTCACGCTTTCACAACCGGTGCCCATCACGGTAAAGAGGGACTCCACCCCGTGGATGCCGTACCAGAACAGATCGGGATGGGTCTTTTCGAACGAGCAGGGGCTATACGCATCGCAGCCGAAAACCTCGCCAAAATCGCCGCGGCGTAAAGCTTGCGCGCCGTCGGTGTAGCGGAGTGACGACGACGTGAAGACCGGCGTGCCAAACTTCTCGGCCGCGTTGAAGATCGCCACCGCATCCGTCAAGGAAGCGGCGATCGGCTTATCAATGAACAACGGCTTCTTCGCCGCCAGCACCGGCAGTGCTTGCTCCAAATGCGGCCGCCCATCGTTGGTTTCCAGGAGGACGCAATCGACACGTTCCAGCAGCGCGTCGATCGAGTCGACAATCTCCACTCCCAGCGCTTCCAGGTCTTTCGTGTATTGCGGCACGCGACTGACGCTCGATTGGATATCCGGACTCCCCTGGGGATAAGCGGCGACCACGCGACAGCCGGAGACATCTTCTTTCGCGGCGGGATCGTTCAGAATTTTCGCGAACGCCGGGGCGTGCGACGTATCGAGGCCGATGATGCCAATCTTGATTTGCGGCATGGATTCTTCAGCAAAGGTGAGCGGAGCTAGTGTGAGCAGCAGGGCAACAGCCAAAAACAGGTTTCGAAGCATGGGCGGGGTTCCAAGGCAGGGGAGTGAATCGCGCAGACGGACCCGCTATTTATAACGCATGACTCCCACCCCATGCGAATTTTCACGATACCGGTCGCCCAATTGAGGGGCCAGCAGTCCGTTTTTTCCATTTTTGGATGACGAGGCTGCGGCGCATTCGCCGACGAAATCTGCAATACTTGGGCGACTGCTCGCCGCCTAACGGCGCTCGTAAGCGCTTCCCTGCCTGTAGAGAGGAAACCCACCATGCACAGTTTTTCCCGCCGTAGTTTCCTGCACACGTCCCTCGCCGGATTCGCCGCTGGCGCAACGCTCGCGCCCCCCTTGCTCTCCGCGCTGCTCGCAGCGGATGAAGAGTCGCGTGCCTCGCAACACGCCGCCGCGTCTTCACTGTTTCTGACCTGGTGGACCGATCCCACGACGACCATGGTCATTCAATGGGTCGGCGAGGACATGCAAGGGACGCCCAAAGTCACCTACGCGGCGCGGCAAGGAGGCGACGGCGAGAAGTCGGCGAGCGTGAAGTCGCATCCGTTTCCTGGCACGGAACTGAAAGTCTATCGGTGCGAACTCGAAGGCTTGACGCCGGGGACGGAGTACCAGTTTCGGATCGACCAACAAGCCGCGCTGCACCGCTTTCGCACCATGCCGGCCAAGGCAAACGACACGATCAAGTTCATCTCCGGCGGCGATGCCGGCACCGGGTCGCACGCGATTGCCAGCAATATCATCGCGGCCGCGCAGGAACCGTACTTCGCCTTCATCGGCGGCGACCTGGCGTACGACAACGGAACTTCGCCCTCGACGTTCCTCACATTTTTGCAGAACTACAGCAAGCACATGATCGACCCCGAGGGCCGGTTGATTCCGCTGCTCTCATGCCTGGGTAATCATGAAGTCAGTGGCGGCCGCATGCGGCGCAGCGATGCGGCGTCGTATCTGAGCGTGTTCGATGGTCTCTATCGCGAGACGTCCTACGGCGTGATGGACGTCGGCGACTATCTCAGCCTTGTCATGCTCGACACGAACCATCTCTCCCCCATTGCAGGCGCGCAAACCGATTGGCTCGCGCAGACGCTAGCCGAGCGACAGGAGCGGTCGCATCTGATGGTCGCCAATCACGTGCCGGCGTATCCTTCGTACCGGGCTTACCCCGGCACCGGCGAAGCGAATCGCAAGCACTGGTCGCCGCTGTTCGAAAAGTACAACGTTGATGTCGTGCTTGAACATCACGACCACACGTTCAAGCGGACCCATCCCATGAAGGACGGGCTGCGCGATAAGTATGGCGTGCTTTATCTTGGTGATGGCTCGTGGGGCAAATTGCGCGCGCCCCACAAACCGGAAGATCGCCCTTATCTGGCCACCTGGAGCATGGCATACCATGTCACGCTGCATCGGCTGGAGGGGAACCAGCGGTTCCATGTCGCGCTGGAAGAGTCAGGCAGAGTCGCTGATGTCTGCATGACCGAGAACAAACGTCCTGCGAAACGGGGATAGGTTGTCTAACGCTGCGGCGTTGTCGTGGGCATCCCCAAAATCGCCCACAGAAAGGTTGCCCAGCCGAGCAGAAAGAACGTCCCGCCGAGCGGTGTCGCGATGATGACGGCCAGCCACGCTTTGGAGGCGGCCTTCCAGTCAGTCACGCCGCTCAGCCCGATGGTGTATAAGCTGCCGGAAAAGAGCAACACGCCAATCAGAAAGCAGGCCGCGGCGACGTCCCAGCGCAGCGAGGGAGTGTGCAGCGCGCAGAGCCCCACCGCCAACAGCGCCAGGCCGTGATACATCTGATATGCGGCCCCAGTCTTCCACGCCTCGACCCGCTTGTGCTGCAATTCCGGATCGGTATAGAGCGCTTGCGCTTTGGTTTCGAACCAGTGAGCGCCGAGCGCGCCCAAACCGACCGCGGTTCCCGCGACGATCACCCCGAGTAGCAGTAACATCCGCGCGTTCATGAATTATTTCGTCCCTTCGAGTTCCACTTGTTGTTTGGTCGCGAGGTAGGCCACGAGGTCGCGAACCTGCTCCGGCGTGAGGGCATCGATCTGCCCCTCCGGCATCATCGAGACCGGCGATTCTTGCAAATCCTCGATGTCGTCTTCGACCAATACGATTCGTTCATTCACCGTTTGCAGCGTGATGCGGTCGCCGGTCTTCTCGACGATCATCCCGGTCAGCACGCGGCCATCGGCGGTAATGATGATGTTCATCTTGTACTCGCGCGCGATCGCCGCGCTGGGATCGATCACGTTGGTCAGTACGTATTCCAGGTTCGCGCGATTCGAGCCAGTGAGATCCGGACCGATCTTCGCCCCCTCGCCATACAGCGTGTGGCATTGCTTGCAGGTCCGTTCAAAAATAGCCCGACCAGCCGCCGCGTTGCCTTGGGCGAGAACGTCCCCGTTTAAGAGCTGCGTGTACTTCGCGATCTTGGCCTGTTTGTCTTGCGGTGTTTCGCGGATATCTCCCCAGGCGGCGCGCAAGCGCCGGCTCAGGTCTTCGTCCTTCAAGGCGTGCAACTGCCGCACCAAAAACGCCGAGAGATCACGGCGAGGAATGATATTTTGCTCCACCGCCGCCACGAGTTCGGTGGCGGACTGCTTCCGCGTCGCCAGCGTCGTAAGGGCATCCTGCCGCGCGTCTGAGTCCAGCCGCGGATATCGTTCCAAAATCATTTTCGCCGAGTGCGGATCGTCATACGCCGCCAGGCCGCGGAGCGCGGTGCGTTGCACGACCGGATCGTCGAGCAGCGTTTGCAGTGTGGGAGCGAAGTCGGCGAGACGTTTATCGACAAGCATTTGGAGCGCCGCGTTTCGCTCCGTTGCGGAAGCCGTCTTGGCCAGCGCGACCGCGCGCACCTCCGCAATCGCCGTGGGATCATCAAAGGTGATCGCCAGCGCGCGGGCGTAGTCGCGGACTTGGGCATTCGCACTCTTGGCGAGCGTGGGGTAGATCTTCGTCCAGCCGTCCGGCAGCGGAACATCCTTGCGCCCCTTGAGTCCCTCACGCATGCCGATCAGCAAGTCTCGCCGCACGCCATCGTCGTCAATTTGTTGCAACACTTGCACCAGCGCCGCCAGCCCATCGTCATCCGCGCGGGCAGGCGCCACAGGCGTGAACCATGGGGCGGCCAAAACGGTTAGGACCAGGAGAGAGCGCCAAGGCATTTGGGAGCGGCTCCAACATAATGGCGGGCAAGGTGGGAGGAAGGCGGCGAGTGACGCGCGCCCCTTTGATTATATCACACCAGGTCGCACATGCTGCGCAGGGCCAGCGGTTCGCGGCACGTGAACGGTTCTCCATAGCGCGTGCCGATCGTCTTCCCCCAGTACGCCGCCTCGTCGCGCAGACGGTCGAGAAAGCTCGTGGACTCGGTCGGCCGCCCCGTGATGAACTGGCTCTCGTAGCACGCAATGGCCGCCAACTTCCGCTCCCAATGTTGGCTGATGTCGAGCACAAACGCCGGTTGAATCGCCAGCTTGAGATGGACGCAGTAATAATTGTAAATCCGCTGGGGATGGTGCGGCTCGCCTGGCATTTCGGTCTTGGTGAGCTTCGACCAGAAGCGCGCGGCATCGACCAGTTGCGTCGCCGCCAGGTGATCGGGATGCGCGTCTTCCCAATACGGCGCGAAGAGCCAGCGTGGGCGAGTCTGGCGAAAGACCGTGGCCAGTTCGCGCCGCGCGTCGAGCGTGGCTTCCAAGCTGCGATTGGGCAGGCCCAGATTCTCGCGCCAATCGAGCCCGAGAATCTTCGTGGCCGCCGCTGTTTCCCTCGCGCGGATTTCGAGCGAGCCATGCGGCGTCGGTTCGCCGGAGGTCAAATCGAGCACGCCGACTTTCGCCCCCTCGGACTTGAATTGCAGAATCGCCCCTCCCATGCCTAATTCGGCGTCATCGGGGTGCGGAGCGACGATGAGAATATCCAATTGCATATTGATGGCTCATCACGATATACGAGTCGC
>CAUJKE010000044.1 GCA_963205385.1 Planctomycetota bacterium
GCCCAGAACTCAACCAGGACGGGGGTCGGCGCCTTGAGGACGTCGGTGTCGAAGTTGCCATCGGTGAATGTCAGGGTGTGCTCGGATGCCATTGCGTGTCTCTGTCCTTTCAACCCGGCTCGTCAGTAGCTCCCACGGGCGGAAGCCAGTTGCCGCAAACAGATGGCAGCGGTCATCGAGTTGATGTTCCTGGCGTTTAACGGGCCAAACTCCGCCGGCTTCGATCCCATCCAGCTTGTCTGCTTGGTGAAGCCGTGGGCGAGTAAGCAAGCACGGCCGCATCTGAGCACTCTCCGTGAAATATGCGGCCGGCGTGGCTGGAGGTTGATCTGCAATCGTTACAGCGGGAAGTCTTCTTCGGCCGCTGCCTTGCCGTAAATCGGCATGTGGCGATAGTACACTTCCAAGACCATCGTGGCCATCGACGTGCAGTAGATGCGTCCGCCCCGTTCCGCGCCGTGGTCGCCTGGGATGAACCAGCTTCCCTTCTCGGCGCCGTTCTTGGCCTGGCTGTTGACGAGTTGATCGCGCATCACGTTGTTCCACTTCGTCCACTCATCGCCGCCATTGTGCCGCATGATCTGCGTGGCGTAGTAGTTGTAGTACATGTTCCCCTTGGAAGGGCCAATGTCGCTCAGACGCTGCACACCTCGTTGCAGCGCGCCGTTGTCTTTCTTCCAGCCCAGGTACATCCGGCACAACAGGCCAACGGCCGACGTGGCCTGACCGTTGCCGGGGTTGGTGTAGCCGTAGGCTGAGCCGCTATCGGTCTGGACCGAATCCAGAAAGACCGACGCGCCTTTGACCGTGGCCGGCGGGACGTTGAGATAGGCCATGTGGCCGGATTTCAGCGCCATGAGTTGCCAGCCCACGACCGACGTGTCGCCCGGCTGCTTGGCGGTATAACGCCAGCCGCCGCCGACGGGGTCTTGCGCGTAGACGATATGATTGATGGCCGCTTGGGCGGGAACCATCAAGTCACGATCGTTCGTCATCGCGTAGGCTTCGCAGAGGACGATGGCGCAGATGCCGTGCGAATACATGTTGCCGCCATCGGACAAATCGCCGGCGCCATTCTTGACCTTCATGCTCCCCATCAAGTAACGCAGACCGCCAGCGACGGTGCGCTTGTAGTCCCCTTCTTTGTGAGTTTGGCCTGCGCCTAAGAACGGCAACAGGGCCATGCCGGTGGCGCCGTTGAGCCCGTTATCCAGGTTGCCGGGGTTGGTCTTGCACGGGCCGTTGCGATGATCGAAGCTCCAGCCGCCATCGGGCCGTTGATGCAGCGCGAGCCACTTGAGCGCGGCCGCGACGGCCGCTTCACTGGCCGCATTGCCGCCTGCCTCGCGCACTAACTTGCCCCGCGCGGCGGCGCCCCGGCCAACGAGTCCCGTACCGGACATCGCGCCTACGTCTTTCGCCAGATCATTTCGCGGCGCGGTATTTTCGCCGAACTCGCTGAGTTCCACCGCAATCGCCGCGGCGTCCACATCGGTCGCGGTCGAGATCACATCCGTCACCGGCACCACGACGTCTTGCGTCATCGCCACAGGGACATCCGAGATATTATCGCTGGTCACATCCACCGGGGTAATCGGTTCCGGCTTGAAGTCCTCAATCTCTTCCGCATCCGCATCCGGCGGCTTGGAGACGATCAGCGACTTCGGCAGATCGTCCTCCAGCTTGAAGTACATCAGCCCCAGCATGGTGAGCAGCACCACATGCACGACCAGGCTCACGAGCCAACTCGGCACGGCCAGCATCATCATGCGATGACTACTCCCCTCCTGTTCATCTTCATCTTCCATGTCGTCTTCATCCGCCATGGGCGCAGCAGCGGATGGTTGACCGGCAGCCCCCATCGCAGGCGCGGCGCCAGGCTTAGGCGCGGGGTGCGCGGTGGCTTGCGGTAGAGGGCGGTGAGGTTGAGGGGTAGTGGACATCGCACAGTGCTCCCACGTCCAAAGGTCTGCTAGCGACGCTATCTGCGAAAAGGCACACAGGATCAGCGACAAGTAGCTCTAAGTTATCTAATTTTCACACGAACACAAGAAACATCCACCAGAAAAGATGAATGTTGACCTCCCCAACCCCCCTCGACGGACCTGTTTGAGGGGGTAGGTTTCGTTCTAAGTTCTTATGTGAAAAACGGTTGCGCTCGAAAATCCAGTCGAGGGTCGCTTCCCTCTCTGCTTTCTAATGGCCTCATTCGTTGAATCGGCGCTCAGTTATTCCTCGATTCTAGTCCGCCGCGACAGAAACACACCTACCACGTCGCCACGAAGACGTATTCAGTTATTAGACGTTTGAAGTTGTGCACACCGCCCCACGTTCCGCGCGACGGGGCAAGATCGCCTCCGTTCGGAACCGGCCCCGACGCGATCACTGCCTGAAATTGTACTCGCCGGACCGACAGTCGTCAATATGTCTTTATCAATTATCGTCGAAATACCGTCAATTCCTGCCATGCCCCGCGCCCCTCGCGCAAACTCGCGTCCCTGCGAACCACAATCCACCCTTCTGAGGACGATTATTAGCGCCTCTGCGCAACTGCGGACCGGGGCCGCTGCGTCGGCGGCCACTCCGGTATCGCTGGTTTCCGCCGAGCGCAGCTCCGCGGCTAATAAAGCCGCGCAGCGAGAAGGAGCATAAAAGCCCCTGAGGTACGGGATCAGGCCTGACCGTTGGTACCCGTGCTCAAGCACAGGCCTATTAGCCGCCTGACGGCAGGGAAGGACCGCGAATGGCCCCAAAAAACGACGTTTCTTGATCGCGCACACCCTCGCCAGCCCCCACCAATGACGGCGATTATTAGCCCCTTTGCGCAATTATCCCGTCGGCAATTCCTCGGGGATGTTCACGCTCCTTCTCCGCGCAGCGGTCTTAGGCCCGCGCTTGAGCACGGGGTAACGCTATCTTGCGCTTGACGAGACCCAGCCTCAGAGTCGATACTTCGGCCATGCTGGCGGTTTTCCGCACGCCGGCCTCGCGGCTCGGTTTCCTCGCGGTGACACTCTTCTCGTCCGACAACCAAGGAGTTGTGCTTATGTCTACTGATGGTGGCCGTGGAAAACAAAAAGTGGTGGCTGGTGTGCTGGGAATTCTGCTTGGCGCACTAGGCATCCACCATTTTTATCTCGGATCAACGATGGCAGGCGTCGTATTACTCGCGATGAGCCTTGTTTCCTGTGGATTGCTTTCGGCCATTTCTGGCATCATCGGGCTGGTTGAGGGCATCATGCTCCTCATCATGCCGGACGATGAGTTCGACCGGCGATATAACCAGCGCACGCCGGAGTCGATGGAATTTGTGTTCATGAAGAAGTGACTTGCGCGTGTGCGCTCGACGATAAATCCTGGGGCGGACAAGAGTCCGCCCCTTTGCGATAGTGTCAGACCTTCACGGAAGAGCACAGGCAGCGCCTGTAGGTAGGGACGCATGAGCATCGTCATCTTCGAAGACGAGCAGGTCGCGCGGCTGCATCCGATCACGCTTAGTCGGCCGGCCTATGCGGTGACGTGCGGCAGCTATCGACTCATCGACTGGTTGGCGACCTGGCGGCAACCGCTACGAGCCATCGTTCGCCCGCACCTCGCGGAACTCCAGCAGATCGACTTCCCGCAGTTCCAAACGCCCCGCGCCGCGCCAGGCAAGCTGCTGTTAGTCAACGCGCGGCTGGTCCCGTCCTCGAGCGTGCTCCGGACGCTCCGCGCGCTCTGCGAGACGCACGCCAGCGGTGCGTTCTATTGGCAAGACGAACTGGCCGCCGCGCTGCTGACCACCGACGCCTGGCTCACGAGCAGCGATCCGGCCCAACTCGCCGATCAGCTCAAACTCGTGGGGCTCGCGCAAATGCCCAAACAAGCGGCCGAGCTGCCGCTGTTTCGCTATCCGCATGACGTCGTCGCGTGGAACATGAAGATCCTCGCCGAGAACCTTGAACATCGCATCACCTCCGGCGACTACCGCGAAATCGCCGATGGCGTCTTTGCCGCGGCGACCGCGAAGCTGGGGCAATACGTTGTCACCGATACCGCCGCCGGCCCAGTGGTGATCGATGACGGCGCGACGATTGGCCCCTACGTCTTCTTGCGCGGCCCGGCTTATCTGGGACCGCGCGTGAAGGTGATCGAGCACGCGGCGATCAAGGATGCGGTCTCCGTGGGGCATACCGTCAAGATTGGCGGCGAAGTGGAAGCGTCCGTCATCGAGCCCTACAGCAACAAGCAGCACCACGGTTTTCTCGGCCATAGTTACTTGGGCAGTTGGATCAATCTCGGCGCAGGCACGTGCAATAGCGATTTGAAGAACACCTATGGCGCTGTGAAGATGGATTATCGCGGCGCGCCGGTCGCCACGGACATGCAGTTCATGGGCTGCGTCATCGGCGACTATTCCAAGTCCGCGATCAATACGAGCATCTTCACCGGCAAGGTGATCGGCGCGTGCAGCATGTTGTATGGCTTCGTCACCACCAACGTCCCCAGCTTCGTGAACTACGCCCGCAGCTTCGGTCAGGTGACGGAGCTACCGCCGGAGATCATGATCGCCACGCAGCAGCGGATGTTCGCCCGTCGCACGGTTGCGCAGCGCCCCTGCGATGCCCAGTTGCTCCACGCGATGTACGAGCTGACGCGGGCAGAGCGGCAGTTGGCGGGAGAGCCGCTGTCGTTGTGACCGCTCGCGGAAATTCCCAGCGGAACAAAATCCACCCGATGGCCCAAAACGGGGTTTCTGCTACGCTTAAGCAGACGCGCGCGGCTCGCCCGCCTTTCCGTCTGAAATCTGATATCCGAAATCCTAATTCCCGCCATGTCACTCGCTGATTTTTTCCGCCCTGGCCGCTGCGGCGTCTCTTTCGAACTGTTCCCGCCGAAAACTTCCGCCGGCGAAGCGGCCCTGTATCGCACGGTGGAAGACCTCGCCGCTTTGCGACCGGACTTCTTCACCTGCACCTACGGCGCCGGCGGCTCGACGCGCGATAAGACGCTCGAGATTGTCACGCGTGTGAAGGAGCGGTTTGGATTACCGGTCGCTTCGCATCTGACGTGTGTCGGCTCGACCGTCGCTCAACTCCGCGAGTACCTGCGCGAGGCGCACGAGCAAGGCGTGGATTACATCGTCGCTTTGCGGGGCGATCCGCCGCAGGGGGAAACGAAGTTTCAAGCGGTGGAAGGGGGCTTGCGATACGCCAATGAGCTCGTGTCGCTGATCCGTGCTGAATTCCAACAGTTCGGCATCGCGGTAGCCGGTTATCCCGAAGTCCACCAGGAGGCGCCCAGCGCCGATCACGACCTGGCCAACCTCAAACGCAAGGTCGACGCAGGCGCCGATGTCGTAGTGACGCAACTGTTCTACAAGAACGATGATTTCTTCCGCTTCGTCGCGCGCTGCCGCGAAGCCGGCATCACCGCGCCGATCGTCCCCGGCATCTTGCCTGTAACCAATCTGGCCCAAATCCAGCGGATCACCGCCCTCTGCAAGGCGATTTTGCCGGACGAATTCATCGCGGACCTGGGCCAGCAGGACGACGCCGATTGGCAGCACCAGGTGGGCGTCGACTTCGCCACCCGCCAGGTCGCGGAACTGCTTGAGCGGGGCGTCCCCGGCGTGCATTTCTACGTGCTGAACAAGTCCGCCGCCACCGCCGCCGTGCTGCGCAATGTGGGTTTGCGATAGTGTGGGCTTACGATAGTGTCCGCTGGCGATAGCGTCTGCTGGCAATAATTTCGCACCGCAGGCTGCGTGCGACTTGCATTCGCCGCGCCGTCCTCTATCCTCAAAGTCTGCCCACCTGCACGCTTTGGAGGTACTCCCATGTCCTGGATGAAGAACTGGCCGGGCGCCGTCGCGCTTGGTCTTTGCTGCTGTTGGTTCGCGTCAAGTTCGCTGCCCGCCGCGGAGCGTCCCAACATCATCCTCTGCATGACGGACGATCAAGGCTGGGGAGACGTGAGCTACAACGGGCTGGCGGAGGCCAAGACGCCGAACCTCGACGACATGGCCGCGAGCGGGCTCATGTTCACGCGGTTCTATGCGGCCGCGCCGGTCTGTTCGCCGACCCGCGCGAGCGTGCTCACCGGGCGACATCCCAATCGCGGCGGGACATTTTTGTACGGCTATCCCTTGCGGCATGAAGAGACCTGCCTGGCCGCAGTGCTCAAGTCCGCAGGCTACGCGACCGGGCATTTCGGCAAGTGGCATCTCAACGGCGTGAGCGGGCCTGGCAAACCGATTTCCGGCGACGATCCGCTCAATCCGGGGACGTTTGGCTTCGACCAATGGGTTTCGGTGAGCAACTTCTACGACCTCGATCCGCTCATGAGCCGCAACGGCGTCAGCGAGCAGTTCCAAGGTGACGGCTCAGATATCGCGGTTGCCGAAGCGCTGAAGTTCATCCGCTCGTCGGCCGAACAGAAACAACCGTTCTTCGCCGTGATCTGGTTTGGCAGCCCGCATAACCCGCATCGCGCGCTCGCGGCGGACGTGAAAGCCGCTGGCGGTTCGCAGTATTATGGCGAGATCATCGGCGTCGACCGCGCGATGGGACACTTGCGAACAGAACTGCGCGAGCAGCAGTTGGCGGACAACACCATCGTCTGGTTTTGCAGCGATAACGGCGGCACGAAAGCTGGCTCGGTCGGCGGCTTGCGCGGCAATAAGGGAAGCGTGTGGGAAGGAGGCGTGCGGGTGCCCTGCATTATCGAGTGGCCAGCGAAGCTGAAGCCGCGCACGACCGATGTGGTCGGTGTGACCAGCGATATCTATCCCACGCTCGTCGAACTGCTGGGACTGAAGGTGGAGCAGCAGGTGCAACCGCTCGACGGCATCAGCCTCGTGCCTCTGTTGGAAGGAAAGCTGCCCCAGCGGCCGCGACCGATCGGCTTTTGGCATCATCCCAAAGCGGTGAAAAGCGATGGACTGAAGCGCGAGGATGGCCAAGTCGCCTGGACCGATAACCGCTACAAGTTGGTGAAGATCGGCCGTCAGCAGCCTTACGAACTGTATGATCTCATCGCCGACCGCAATGAAACGCACGATCTGGCCGCCGAGCACCCTGAAGTCGTCGCTAAAATGAAAGCCGAACTCGACGCCTGGCAAGCGAGCGTGATCAAGAGTTATGCCGGTGAAGATTACGAACGTAGCGCAAAGTAACGGTCACACTGCGGTGCGCCGTCCGCCAAGAGCAACAAATCAACAACCATCCCACTTGGAGTTCACTCAATGACGTTCCCCTCATCATCACTCAAGCTCGCTCTCGCGCTGCTGGTGCTGCTATCCCTTGGCGGCGTGGCGGCCGCTGCGGACCATCCCGTCATCGCCGTCTGGCCGGACAAAGCCCCCGGTGAAACCGGTGAACGTGGCCCCGAGCGTGTTGTCGAATCCAAGCCGGGCGAAAAGCAAATCGTGCGGTTGACCGATGTCTCGCATCCGACGTTGACCGTCTACGCCCCGCCGGCGGATAAAGCCAACGGCACTTCCGTCGTCATCTGCCCCGGCGGCGGCTACCATATTCTCGCGTGGGATTTGGAAGGGACGGAAGTCGCGGAGTGGCTCAACTCCGTCGGCGTTACCGCGTTTGTCCTCAAGTATCGCGTCCCCCGCCGCGAGAATCAGCCGGCCCATCAAGCGCCCCTGCAAGATGCACAGCGGGCAGTGAGCCTGGTGCGGTCGCAGGCGAAAGAGCTGAAGATTGATCCCGACAAGATTGGCATCTTGGGGTTCTCCGCCGGTGGGAACCTCGCCGCGCTCACCGCGATGCGCTTCGACGACCGCGCGTACGACAAGCTCGACGCCGTGGACGACGCGAGTTGCCGCCCGGACTTCGCCGTGCTCGTGTATCCGGCGTACCTCACCAACAAGGAAGAAACAGACCTGTCGCCGGAAGCGAAAGTCAGCGAGCAGACGCCGCCGATGTTCTTCGCCCATGCCGGCGATGACGGCGTGACGCCGCTTTCCAGCGTGCTGATGTACACCGCGCTGAAACGCGCGAAAGTTCCCGCGGAACTCCACGTCTACGCCACCGGCGGGCACGGCTTTGGCCTGCGTTCGGATAATGCCACCGCCGCCGATTGGCCGCTGCGCTGCGAAGTTTGGATGCGGGGCCGCGGGTTGATCAAGTAGAACACGCGGATGCTTCGTGATGCCGACGCTCGATCATCTCATCGAACAAATGCACAAGATGGTGCCGGAAATAGCAACGGCGAGCGGGCTCGAGCAAAAGCATGTGGAAGCGATTATCGACGGCCGCTGGACATCTTCCACCGCTTCGGGCTGGCTTGCCAGTGCGGATGCGCGTGTTCGCGTGGCTTGCATCATAATCGTTCACCGCGAGTGCGGCATCCCGGCGTCACGAGTCGAAGCCTGAACTTCAGCGGCGCGTTGCCTTCGCTGGTCGACCCGCTGAATGCTGAAGACCTGTTGGCACTCGCTGGCTGAAGTTGCTCAAGATGTCACGTTCGATTTATGTAGCCGGGAACACCTGCTGCCGTTCAACGATCAACAAAGTAGCACGCCTACTCGCGATCCAGCACTGGCAAGCCTGGCACCCGTCGGCATCGCCACCCGTGCCACCCCGCCGAACGTGTTTAAGTCCGAATTGTCAAAGAACAATCACTCGTTTGAGTTTTTGCACCATACGGCGGCACAAGCAAAATTGCCGCTTCCGCGCCCAATCTGTGCATCCATCGCGCGAGTTGGTTCGTCTGAGGCGAACGTCGTTAAGTCCGAATTGTCAGAGAACAATCACTCGTTTGAGTTGTTGCACCATACGGCGAAACGCCTGCTCCCGCTGTCCAAAAGTAGTGGGCTAACGCAGGGAGTTATGATGTGGAACCAATTTTTCTTTTGATTTGTGTTGCAGTATCCCTATCAAATAAGTCAAAGCCATCGGTCGGAAACCGGTAAAACGCAGGAGTTCGCGATTGCTCCATCTTCTTAAGTTCACTTCTAATTAACTCAATAGACTTCCGTCTTTGGTCTTCATCTTCTATGTTCTCGATGGCTTCTTTGCATCCTTTAATTTGGAGCAGCAACAATGAATCGGTGGTTTCGTTGTCGATAGGAACACGCGGATATGACACGACAATCGGTCTGCCATCTTGCCTCACAGGCAGGTGCATCCTAAAACCAGCGGATATATTGTGATCAATCAGCAACGCACAAAGATCTCCTACTGTGTAGTTTCGTGCGTATCGACCATCTTCTGTCATTGTTAGAGAATAATCCTTATCTGACCGATGAGCGAGCAATTGCTTCCATTCAAGATCGCTAAGTGCCCTCGACCCAAGTTCTGCAAATGCTCGGCGAACCTGCGATTGATTCTCCCAATCAAAGTTATCAGAGAACAATGGGAGCTTTCGCGTCTCCATGATTACTAACTTAGGCGGGACGTTTCGGGCAACGAGTGCTTTGGTTACGTCAACACTCATTGGATTTTCTTTCTTGTCCGGAGGATCTCGCCCCGCGAAGACCATGACGCATAAAAATGTTGCGTAAATGCCATTGAACATTGCTAATTAATTTCGTCCCTTCTTACGGAAATTGACCAAACAAAGGGCGGTCAAGCCCGAGAATCTGAATGTCGCTCGCGCTTCTCTGTCATCGGGATTTCTTCCGACAATTCGGTGTTTGAGGTCATCGCCGAAGCAGAACCAAAAGGACATGCATAATTGTACCCACCCCATCAGTCGCGTTGCAATTACCGATGGAAACGTGGTCTCCTTCCGATGGCAGGCGCAGGAGAGTGCCGATTTGGGATGCCGAACGGCAGGGCGGCAGGGTGGCACAGTCGAGGGGGTGGCTTGGTAACACGTTCGAGGGGTGGCACTGGCTTGCCAGTGCGGATGCGCGTGTTCGCGTGGCTTTCAGCGTAATCGTTCACCGCGAGTGCGGCATCCCGACGTCACGAGTCGAAGCCTGAACTTCAGCGGCGCGTTGCGTCCGCTGGTCAAGCCGGTGAGTGCTGAAGACCTGTTGGCACTTGCTGGCCGAGATTGCTCAAGATGTCACGTTCGATTTGTGTAGCCGGGAACACCTGCTGCCGTTGGGCAATCAACAAAGTAGCACGCCTACTCGCGATCCAGCACTGGCAAGCCAGATGGGATGAAAAGAAGACGTTGCACCAGGAGGTAGGATTGAGGTGTTTACGATCTTCAATTCTCCATCACAGGTGCAATGTCATGTTAAGTGTAGCTGATTGGCGGGCGTTTTTGGGGTTGGAT
>CAUJKE010000045.1 GCA_963205385.1 Planctomycetota bacterium
CACGTTCGAGAATCGGCCGGAGGTCCGTGGCGGTGGCGTTGTAAATCACCAACCGCGGTCGTCCCATCAGCACGAGCAGCGAGCAGCCTAACAGATACAGGCCAATCAACAGGAACCACACGAACGGGCCAAACACCGAGGCGGCGCGCTCGGGGAGGAACAGTTCCAGCGGCCCCGCGACGAACAACCCCGAGAGCCCCAGCGCTAGCGCCATGCCGTCGCGAATCCCCGTGGTGAGAAACGGACGCGGCGAGAGATTGATGAGCCCCAAGAGCAGCAAATAAACCGCCAAGGGAACCAGCGCGATGGTCAGGTGCAAAGAATCCATAGGCTCATTGTAGAAATGCGCCGCGTGGGGAGCAACGGCGAAAGGGGGGATTGCGTGGCGTATAGAAATTGCGAACCGGGCGTGAATTGTTGAACGCTGTTTGTTCGTTTATTCGATCAGCGACAGAACATCTTTCACCAGCGCTGCGGAGACGTCGTGGGGAGCGCCGGCGACGAGCGCCTCCAAACATTTGCGGAAGTCTTGTTGTGTTTGCAGGGCGATGGCGGCGGCGGCGATGACCGGGGTGCGGCTCATGCCGGCCGAACAACAGACGAGTGTGGGGATATTCTTCGCAACCGCCAGGCGTACCGTATCGATCGCTAAGCGCAATTGCCATTCGGAGTTTCCCATCGAATCGTGCAAGGGAATATGGCAGTATGTCAAGTCGCGCGTGATCTTGGGGGGCACTTCGTTCGCCGCCAAATCGACGATGAGTTCCACGCCCAAGTCCAGCACGCCCCGCAGATTGGAAGCATCGAGCACGTTGCCGAGCCAAATTCGATAGGTGGGAAGCTTGCGCATGTTGTCGTTCCAGCCGTGTTGAATCGAGATAAAGTCTAAGTTTCGGAATCCCCTGGGCGTGGTTCGCGCGCCCCGCGCTGCTGGCGTTGCCACGCGGCGTGCTCCGCGAGATTCGCAATGCGTTGACGATTGAGGAACGCCTGCGAACTGTGGGCATCGAGCAGCGCGAGCAACATGATCCAGAGCAAGACCAGCAACACGCCTAACCACAGAAGCCCGACCACGAGCGGCGCGGTGATCCAAGCGCCTAGAAACATCGCCCCCGCCACGCCGCCCATCAAGAGACTGATTTGTGAGCGTCGCCGCTGCCGCAACGCGTAGAAGTCGCGTTCGCGGGCGGTCGTCGCGTCTCGTTGCTGGCGTTGCCACGCTTGGCGCTGCCAGAGGTGGGTGCCTACAGCCACGAGGAGCAACAGGATCGAAATGGGGATTAAGGACCACATGCAACCGTCATGGCCTTCGCGATTGAAGGGCGCCGCAGCGCGGCGCGCGATGTTTTACGAGGGAGGGAGAGACCGCCGCGACTATTGCACGCGCGTCAGCCATTCTTGCATCACCCAGCCAACCTTGGCCAAGGAGAGCGCGGAGCAGTTCTCCGGCCGATCCGCCGTGGTGTGCCAGTACGAGCGGGCGCCGGGTTGGGGGTAGTCGAAGTCGATAATATCACACGTGGGAATGCCGCCGATGTCGTGCAGCATGAGATGGTCATCGCGGATGTCGTGCCGTACGCGGGGAATGAATTCATGCACGCCGAGATCGTTCGCCACGCCCCAAATGTCCTGCACCAGCGGGCGCGTATCGCGCCAGGCATAACTGTTTTTCTCTTGGTAAATATCGAGGTGCGCATCGCCAACCATGTCCAGCAATACGCCCCAGCGATAGCGATGAGCCGGCGGATGGGCCACATACTGCCGCGAGAAGTATTCCGATCCGAGAAAATAGCGATCGCGCTGCGAATCGTAAACCAATTCTTCGCCATCGAATAACACAAAATCAACACCATACTTACACTTCAAATCGGGCATGGAATTTCCCAACTCCATCAACAACGCCACGCCGCTGGCGCCATCGTTCGCCCCTAGAAATTCATCGCGCCGCTTGCGGGGATCCGGATCGGAATCGGGAAAGGGACGCGTGTCGTAGTGAGCGCAGAGCAGCACGCGCTCTTTCGCGTCAGGATTCCACTCCACGATCAAGTTGGCAAAATTAACGGCGCTGCCGTCGAGCGGATGACGGTACCGAAACTCTTGCTTGGACACTTTCGCGCCCAGCTTTTCGAAATGAGTCGTGAGCAACGCTTGCTGCTTGGTCATCCCCTTCGTACCACTGATGCGGGGACCAATCGCGCAAATCTCCTTCAAGTAGCCGTAGGCCCGCTCGCCGTTGAACGGAATGTCCTTCAGCGTCAGTTCGGGGGCCTTCGCAGGCGCGGCGCCGTCGCTGTAGAACACGACGACGAACACCACCAGCGCTACCGAAGCGAGCACCGCGGCGCTAAGAAAGATCGTCGAGCGGTCGGGTTTGCGCATGTTTTCTGCCAACGATAGTGTTTGGGCCTCGACTAATCACCGGACCGATGGCCGTAAGATCTTCTATTGTAGGTGGATCGGCGGGGGGCGGAAAGATGAGCCGGGGCGGCGTCTGCCGGGCTCGCATCGCGCGCCGCGCAACGCCTGTTTCGGCCCCGCCATCGACGAATGTACCGTGCCGGTGCCCGAACATTCCGCACCCCCGACTTTCTTGGGCCTCCATGCGTCGTGGACACTTCCGTGTCCTGGGCCGGATTTGGACGCGGAGTCTTTTCCGCCTGCGAACTCGGGAAGGCGCAGGAAACTCAAGAATCCAAAGAAGCAAGGCAGGTCGAGTGGACCTGCCTTGTGAGATTCGTAGGGGAAGCTGCAGCGGTGGCTGCGCGGCGGAGCTTACTTCTTGCCGCCCTTCTTGGTCGTCGTGGTCGTGGCGTCGTCTTCTTCCTTCTTGACCTTCTTCTTCTTCCGCAGTGCGAGCTTTTGCACCCGTACTTTGGGTAGGCCCAAGGGAGAAGTACCGTCCGGCAGCTTGTCCATTTCCTTGAGTTTCGCCAGTCGCTCGCCGCGTGTGAGGACGTTCCGCGACTTAACCGAGCCCGCCTTGATCTTAAGACTCTTGTCGATCGTCATATTTCCTGCTCCGAAGTACTCGCCCTGGCGGTCTAATGCTGGATGAAGTAAACGAGCAAGTGTAACGCTTTGCGCACTGTCCCACAAGCCCTTCGATTCCGTCGCTCGCTGGCGTGTCCGGCTAGTAAAAGGGATTCACGGCACTTTAGAATGGGGGGATGATCTCCAACGCTCGACTTGCTGAGTTTTGCCGTCGTGCTGCGACCAGTTTGCACGCGGGACTGGACGCGCGGCAGGTTTTTGAGCGGGAGTCCGGGGTGGGGCCGGCGGCGCAGCGGCGCCACATGGCGAGCATTGCTCGCGAGGTCAATGCCGGCGTTTCCGTTGCCGACGCGATGCGGGCGGAGCGGGGGTTTTTCCCCAAGCTGGCCCTCGAAATGGTTGATATCGGCGAGCAGACCGGCAAGCTCGACCGCACGTTCGGGCAGCTCTCGGACCATTACGAAAACATTCGTGAACTGCGGCGGGTCTTCTTCACCGGGTTGATTTGGCCCGGCATTCAACTCGCCGCCGCTGTGGCGATCGTGGGGTTCTTGATCTGGATCATGGGGCTGCTCGCGAGCCTCTCCCCCGGCAGCGAACCAATCGACCTCTTGGGCTTTGGCCTGGTCGGAACCACGGGACTCCTCATTTATCTGACTTTCGTCCTGGTGTGCGGGCTGGCGCTGTGGGGCGTGATCTTCGCTTTCAACCGCGGCTGGTTGCTGCCCGGCGTGCTCATGCCGATCCTGCTCCGCGTGCCGGTCCTGGGCCAATGTCTGACCTATCTGGCCATGTCGCGCATGGCCTGGTCGCTCGGCATGGCGATCGATGCCGGCATGGACGCGAAGCCCTCGCTCGAACTCGCGCTGCGGGGCACGCAAAATCCGTACTACGCTTCCGCCTGGCCGCAGATCGAGCGCAAAATGCAAAGCCGCTGTGCGATGAGCGAAGCGCTGCGCGCCACACAGCGCTTTCCCAATGAGTTTTTGGAAACACTCGAAACCGGCGAATTGACCGGCATGATTAGCGAAACGCTCGAACGCTATGCTATCGAGCTACGCGACCGGGCGCGGCACTTACTCACCATGCTCACCGCCTTTGCTGGCTTCGCGTGCTGGGCACTCGTCGCGACGATTATCATTTTCTTGATCTTTCGCCTGGCCATGTTCTACGTGGGAACGATTTACGACGCCCTCGATCAGTTGAAATAAAGGGAGTTCTGCCATGCCAGCGTTTCAAAGAGGAATATTGGTTGCGCTCGTCGGGCTCAGCGTGTTTTTGACAAACACGCCTGGCGCGAACGCCGCCGCCGCCGATCCGGCCGCCCAGAAAATCTGCAAGCAAATGCTCACAGCGATCATCGATCAGGATCGCGACGCCTTTATTGCGCAGGGGACGGACGCGGTGAAGGCCGGGACGACCGATGATGTGATGAAGTATCTGCACGCACAGATCGGCGCACGCATGGCAGACGGCTATGAGCTCACGTTTCTCACCGTGCTCAAGCAGGCGGGGTACGAAGTCTACCTCTGGAAACTGAGTTTCAAACAGGGAGACGACGTGGTCGTCCGCATCGCCATCAAGGATGGCAAGGTGGGCGGGTTCTTCTTGCAATAGCTCGCCAGGACTTTGCCGCGCCCGATTCACTGGCTCAGCGGGCTTAGCCTTGTGGAGGAACACATGAACGAAACTCCCGAGCCTGCCGCCGATCTTGAACGTTATCGCAACTACCTGCGTGTCCTGGCCGATATCCAGCTTGGCAAACGCCTGCAAAGCAAGGTCGATGCCTCGGATATCGTGCAGGTTACGATGTATGAAGCCCACGCCGGCATGAAGACGGCAACCTTTAACAGCGAGGCGGAATTGCTCGCCTATTTACGGAAGGTGCTTGTCAACAACTTGCTGAACGTGGTCCGGCGGTACGCGACCGGCAAACGCGATATCAGTCGCGAGCGCTCGCTCGCCGCGGATGTGGAGCACTCTTCCGCCCGGCTGGCACAGTTTCTCGCCGCCGAACAAACCACGCCCAGCCAGCAAGCCGTGCGCAACGAAAACGCCGGCAAACTCGCCGCCGCATTGGCGAAGATTCCTGAATCGCAGCGGCAGGCGATCGTGCTGAAGCATTTTCACAACAAGCCGCTGGCCGAGATCGCCGTGGAACTCGAACGATCCGAACTGGCCGTCGCCGGGCTGTTAAAACGTGGCTTGCAAAAACTTCGCGAGCTCATGCTGGAACCCGAGTAGCCTTCGCTCTGCGCGCGATAAGTTTGCACAACGTGCAAGCCTACTCGGCGCGCGGTAGCTTATGTCCCAGCTTATCGCGTTTGGTCGCTAAATAATGGGCGTTGTGTTGATTGACCGGCGGCAGAATCGGGACTTGGTCGACGACTTCCAAATCGAAACCACCATAAATGAACGCGTCGGTCTTCTTGGGGTTATTGGTCAAGAGCCGCACACGGCTCAGCCCCAAGTCCTTCAGAATTTGAATGCCAACGCCGTAGTCACGCATATCCGCCTTGTGACCGAGCGCCAGATTCGCTTCAACCGTATCCAGCCCCTGGTCTTGGAGCGCGTAAGCCTTGATTTTTTCCGCCAGGCCGATGCCGCGCCCTTCCTGCGGCAGATAGACGAGCACGCCAGCCCCTTCGCGGCTGATCATGTCCAGCGCCATGTGCAACTGGTCGCCGCAATCGCAGCGTAGCGAACTGACCAAGTCGCCGGTGAAGCAGCTACTGTGCAGGCGAACCAGGGGGGCGTTCACTTTGGTGAGGTCGCCGAACGAGAAGACAATCGGCTCCTGGGTTTCGTGCTTGACTTGATAGACGATGGCCGTGAAGTTGCCGTAGGTGGTGGGAAGCTTCGCTTCCGCCACGCGCGAGACCAATTTCTCACTCACCCGTCGATGAGCGATGAGCTGTTCGATCGAAATGATGTGCAGGTGGTGCTTTTTAGCTAAGTTGCGCAGATGCTCGCGCGAAGCGCGGTCGCCCCGTTCATCCAAAATCTCGCACAACACACCGGCCGGCGCACAGCCAGCCATCCGCGCCAGATCAACGGCGGCTTCCGTATGACCGGCTCGCCGCAGGACGCCCCCCTCTTTCGCAAGCAGCGGGTGGACGTGCCCAGGGCGGACGAAGTCGTCGCTTGTGGACGCGGGATCCACCATCGCGCGAACCGTTTTCGAGCGCTCTTCCGCCGTGATTCCCGTCTTGCCGCTAATATGATCGATCGGCGTCAAAAAGCCGGTTCCCAGCGGGGCCGTGTTCGCTTCGACCAGCGGGAACAGTTCCAATTTTCGCGCTAACTCGGGGAGGATCGGCGTGCAAAACTCGCCCCGGCCGTTGAGGATGAAGTTCACCAGTTCTGGCGTGGCTTTCTCGGCAGCGCAGATGTAGTCCCCCTCGTTTTCGCGGTCTTCCGCATCGACAACGATGATCACCTCGCCGCGCGCGATGGCATCGACGGCGGCGGGAACGGTCGAAAAGTGGCTATTCATGGGTTCTCGTTTGAGGGAGAGGGGGCGCTCCACCGGATCAGCCGGCAGGGCTCTTTCGAGTATTATAGCGTCGTGGCCAACTTGGTCGCGTCCGCGCCTCTAACTTCAGGTTGCCTTATGCTGCCGCGCGAAGAGTACATTGAACAGGCCTATTTCTTCAAAGCCATGGGCGAACGGTTGCCGCGGAACCAGCCGTTGCAAGAACTGCTGTTGCAACTCAAGGAGGAGGCATTAGCCACAACCAACCTCCCCATGGCCCTTGATTACTTGCTGGCAGAGCTCAAACATACCGGCCAGATCCACTCCGCCATGGCCAAGCTGGAGCACTACTTCACCCCGTTTCAAACGTATTTGGTCAAAGCGGCCGAGGACGATCGCGGCCGCTTCGATATGCGGGTGGCGGTCGAGGTGCTCCGTTTTGAAGCCCAGTACAAAGCCGATCAGGCGTCCGTGCAAGGGCTCTTTGTCTACCAGTTCGAGGTCATCAGCCGCAATCGCTTGCGCTACGATCACGGGCTGTTGGCGATGTCAGGCGATCCCATCTACGATGCCGACTGGAAGCAGTTCATCCGCTCCACGCGACTGCAAATCGGCATCGTCGACCTGGCCGATTTGATTTACGTTCGCAGCGCCGAATATCAAAAACGCCGCCACCGCGAACAACCGCCAGCGGACGAACTGCCGGAAGAAGTTCAGGAAAGCCGCGAGTTGCCGGTTCTGTTTGGCGAAAAGGAAGGCCGCATCGCCCTCGCCAACCGACGCAAGGAGCCCCTGTTCTTCTTCGCCGCCTTGCAGCGTCAGCTAGGCTACCCGATCGTCCCCCGCCCCCAACCGATCGACAACACGCCTGACCTTCTACCTCAACTCATGCGTCGGATGGAACGGCTTGAAGTCCGCCTCAAACTCATCGAGGAAGAAAACAAAGGGGGCATCGACATCACCAGATTCTACGAAGGCAAAGCGATTCCCCCTCCAGAAGAGTAGTCGCCCGCATTGACTGAACGTGTCTTCCCGTGCGGCGCGAAGGCTCACACTCATGAAGGCCGATTTCCGTCGCTTGCACATTTCGGTTTGTTCGCGAACCAGCGGCCGAATAGTCTCGGGTCGAGACACATCGTGGCGACCGTCACGCCAAGTGCGGCGCCGGCAAGCGTATCGCTGGGGTAATGTGCGCCGGATTGCACGCGCTGCAACATCACCATCAGCGCTAAGAAGGCGAAATAGTAGCGGCCTTGCGGGTAGAAGTGCGCTAGTCCCACCGCGAGTCCGGCGGCGAGCGCGGAATGCCCGGAAGGAAATGATTGCAGCGCGCTGTCCCAGGCCAGTTGTCCGTGCAGCGCAGTAGGCCACGGGGAGCCGCTGAGGAAGGTTTCACCAATCTTCGCAGGCATTTCCGTGCTCCAGAACTCGTGCGGCCGTGTGCGGCCAATCAGTAACTTCGCCACGAGATTCAACGATCCGGCTCCAAACGCGCACGCGGCAAGCTGGCCAAGCCGGCGGCGCTTCGCGGGATCGAGCACCGCCACAGCGATTATGATCAATAACGCTCCCAGGCCGTGACCCAACAGTTCGAACAGCGCAATCGCCTTGCGGAGGTCGCCCGGCCCCTGATGCTGCAAGTCGCGAAAGAAGAGGGTGATTGATAGGTCCAGCGGAATGGCGCAACCCGCCGCAATTGCTAGCACGCCTGCCAGCACATAACGCCGATTCGCCTCGCGCGCGGCGGCGGACAAATCGAGCGAGGGGGACAATAATCGCGTGGGAGGGGGCAAATTCATGCGCGGCGCGGGGCGAAGGGCATATGGCTCTAAACTGCCGTCTACGTTAGCTCTTCCGTCGCCGGGGCGGAAGACGAAGTTCGGGCCGGATTGGCGTTGCCGGTTTATGCCGGGGATTTTAGACTGCGGCGATTGCCAGGAGGGTAATGTTTCGTCGATTCCGGTGCAAACAAGGCAAGGATGTCTCGATGCCTACGTGGATGCGTCACCAACTCCTCATCATCGCGGCGACCGCTGTCGTGATGTTCAGCAACCTCGGCGGGCCGCGCTTGTGGGATCGGGATGAACCCCGCAATGCAGGCTGCGCGGCGGAGATGCTCACGCGCGGCGATTGGGTGGTGCCGGTCTTCAACGACGAACTGCGCACGCACAAGCCGGTGCTGCTCTACTGGCTGATGATGTCGGCCTATGAAGTTTTTGGTGTGAGCGAGTTCGCGGCCCGCTTTTGGTCGGCGCTGCTCAGCGTGGGGACCGTCCTCATGACGTATCACATGGGGCGGCGACTGTTCGATGAACGGGCCGGCTTGTGGAGCGCGCTCGCGCTCGCACCGGCGTTGATGTTCAGCGTGGCCGGACGCGCCGCCACGCCGGACGCGGTCCTCATCTTCTGCTCGACGCTCGCAATCTTCCTCTATGTGCAATTCGCCTTTCCTAACGCGGAGACCGTCAACCGCTCGCCTCAGTTCGCGTGGTGGCAGGCAGCGCTGAGCTACGCCGCCATGGGCCTGGCAATTTTGGCCAAGGGACCGGTCGGCCTGGTGCTCCCCACGGCGGTCATCGGCATGTTCCTCTTGATCGCGCGCTTGCCGGAGACGACGCAAGCCCCAGGCAATCACCGCTGGCTCCGCCGCTTATGGACGTGCCTGCGTCCCTTCGCGCCGCTGCATTTCCTGCGCACGTGCTGGGCCATGCGGCCACTGACGGCGCTCGCCGTGGCGCTGGCGATTGCGCTGCCCTGGTATGTGTGGGTCCACCTGCGCACTGAGGGCGCCTGGACGGAAGGCTTTTTCTATGACCACAACTTGAACCGCGCCACGCAAGCGATGGAAGGCCATCGTGGCTCGATCCTGTTCTATCCCGCGGCGCTGCTCGTGGGACTCTTTCCCTTCTCGGTCTTTCTGGCGCCACTGGCGCGCGATTTGGTGATCGAAGTGCGGCGCAAGAGCGCGTGGCGATTCGGTTACATTTTCGCGCTGTGCTGGGTCGGTGTGTATGTCGCCCTGTTTTCGCTCGCCAAGACGAAATTGCCGAGCTACATCACGCCTTGCTATCCCGGCGCGGCGCTGTTGATCGGCGCGTTCTTCAGCCGCTTACTCGCCCGCGAGACAAACTTCTCGCACAAGTGGTTGCAATTTTCCGCGGCGGTGACGATGCTTGTGGGGCTGGTGGTGGCGATCGCGCTACCGATTGCATCGCATGTGCTGCTCCCCGGCGAAGAGTGGCTGGGCGTGCTCGGGCTGGTTCCGCTGGTCGTGGGCGCGCTGTGTTGGAAGTTTGCCCGCGAGCAGCAGTACACCCGCCTGGCGCGCACGTTTGCGACCGGCGCCGTGGCGTTCACGGCGCTGTTGATGGCGCTAGTGACGCAGCGCGTCGATCGCCACCAGCAAAGTCACGAACTGCTGGCCGCGATTTACGCGCGCACCGATGCGCCGGAGGTCGGCTATTATGACTGCCTCGAGCCGAGTTGGGTCTTTTACGGAACCGAGCCGCTCAGCAATCTGGCGAACATCGCCGAGCATGATTCCCGCACGCCGGAACTCGCGCAAGTCGCCAACAGCACGCACTGGCAACCGCGCCGCCGCATTCCCATCGACGAGTTCCTCTCGGCCTCGGCGAATCGCTATGTAATTACCACCCGCAAGCAGTGGGACACTTTGCAATCCAAGCTCGGCGGCGACATCACGCTCCTGGCGGAAACGCCTTATTTCTTGAAAAAGAAGTCCGAACTCGTCGTCCTCGGCCACAAGCAGCCTGCCGAGATTTCCACCGCTGAGCGCACGCTGCCCGAGCGGCTGGAGCGTTATCGTTAGCGTGAGAGCGCGTGAAGGCGAGGATGCTCGCGTAGTGCCACTGTTTGCGCTACCGCGGTGAGGCGCGGAGATAACGCTCGGTCGCCAGGCCGAGATTGCGGCCGACGGTTTGATAGCCGCTGGCGGTGCTGTTGGGTGTGTTCCAGGCCGTTTCGAGCGTTACCGAGACAACGTGTTTGGCTGTGTTGTGCGTCACCCAGTTTTTCGAGATGGACTGCCAGTTCTTGTCGTACTTGGCGCCGGATTCTTGCGTCTCCCCCTTGAAGGCCAGCGGTCCGGTCATCTCCAGGCGCGCGGCCGCCAAGAAGTGTTCCAGGTTGTGTGCGCCTTGCTCGCTAAGCAGCGTGACGGGCGAGGTATAGAAGAACGGATTCTGAGAACTCGCACCGGGATTGTGCAAATCGACGAACAGATCAAACTGCCCCGCGTCGTTGAGAGCTTTGATGTTGGCCTGGGCGGCGGCGACTGCCGGATGATAAGGTTTATCGGTCCAGTCCCGATTATGATCCTGCGGCGCCTCGTTCTTGCCGCCGGCCCCGCTGGCGACGTTGTCAACATCCATAATCGGAACCACGATGATCTCGGCCTTGCTCCGCAGTGTCCGAGCGCGATCGTCGTCGGAAGCCAGCCACTCGATGAGTCCCTGCGCGACCCAACTCGAACCCGATTCCCAAGCATGTTGGCGGGCCTGGAACCAAAGCCCCAGCGGCGGCGCGTCGTTCGCATCCTGCCGCGGCGGAGGTTGGAACCGAATGGCCCACACCGGGCGGTCTTCACGCGAGCGACAAAGCTCGAACGCTTCCGCGCGCTCGCAGCTTTTCGCCACGCGCTTTACCAAGGTTTCCGCATCGGCGGGAACAAACGGCGGACCCCAGGCGAACCACATTTTCTCCGCGGTGGCCTGGTAGCGATAGGTGATCCGTTTTTCGTGTCGCGCGCCGCGATCTGTCTGCCGCCAGGTTTTGCCATCGTCGCTGACGGCCGCCCGATCCGGCGTCGCCCAGGGCGCGTCACCCACGTCCAGGGTGAGCATTTCGCCGACTTCAAGCCCCGTAACTTCGAGATACCACCAACAAACCCAACCCCGATTCGGATGCGCCGACGGCGCAATGCGAATCTGGCGCGTTGTCTGGTCGATTCCCAGCACTTCGGCGGACCCGCCAGGAAAGTCGATCGAGACCGCCAGCGGCGCGCGTGCCTGAGCAGGGGATGCGAACATCTCCAGGACCAACAACACGAAACCAGCGATGAGTGAGAGGCGCGACGTATGCATGGTCATGGGGCGGCAAGTTCATCGAGGAGGCGTTGCTTCTCCGCCTCGAGTGGAAAAGCTTCATACGAAGTTAAGGCGACCGCTTGCTTATTCAGGGCAATCACCTGGCCGGTGTTGCCGGAGGCAGGCTTTTGAAGTTTAGCCCGCTCCGATGCTCCCCGCTTCAAGCTCGTTTCAATCGTCTTGAACTCTTTCTGCATGGTGGCGGCCGCCGTGTTATAGCCAGCCAGGTTTTGTTGATGGCGCAGCGCGAGCGCGGCGCGATCACGCTGGACCACGGCGGCGCGACGTTCCAAGACCTGCAGATCGGCGTCGATGCGGGCAGCGAGGCCTGCCAAGCGGTCCGATTCTCGCAACAAGCGTGCGCGTAGGATCGGATCTTTTTCACGCTCCGCCTGACGACGCAAACTAAAGATATCGGCCGTCACATTGTTCAGATCGCTTTCGACCGCCGCAGCCTCCGAGGCGACGCGACTCAGTTCGTCGGCGAGCGGCTGATCCTGACGCGCGTATTCAGCGTTTTCCGCGGCGACTTCTTCTTCAACTTTCGCAAAGCTGGCCTTGAGCTCGTCCTGCCGTGTGGCGAGGGCGATCGCCTGGCGTTCAATTTCAAGCATACGCTCGCGTTTAGCCTTTTCAGCTTTGGCGATTTCCTGCCATTGGGCATCGTCCTTGGCGGTCGCGAGGACAGCGTACTCATCGACCACCGCCGAACTCGCCGAGTTGAAAATCTCTTGCCAGGTGTCGCCTAGCCGCTCGCGGATCTTATCCTTGGCGGCGGTCAAGGTGGCCCTGTTCACCGCGCCTTCCGCCGGACCTTCCAGATAGCCGATCATCCGGCCCAGGTACGAGACTGTCATCCCTTGCAATTCACGGCGACGGCGTTGCACCGCTTCGTCCTCGGCCGGCCTGGCGGCCATATCTTCCGCGAGGGCCTGGCTCAGCTTATCCAGTTCGACCAGCGACAAGTCCGTTTGGCGTAACAGCATGGAGAGAAACGACTTGGCCCGCCAGGCGTACAAGTCGCTGGACTCGATGGCCAGGTACTTTTCGAGGAGTTTGACCGCTTCGGGATACTGACGCTGCTGCATCTTCACCAGCGCGTAGGCATATAAGACTTGCCGATCTCCTGGGTGGTCTTTCACGTACTGTTGGTATGCGCGTTCGCCGGCCGCGCGCGCTTCAGGCGTTGTGTCCCAACCAGCGTTAAGAACTTCGGCAATGGAAGGCGCGGCGGCCCTCGCCGGAAGTGGTAGAATGAAGCTCGTGGCGCAGGTACAACAAGCGATGGCGACACTGAGCGCCGCCTGGCGTGCGGACATTGGTGCTCCTCCCCGTGAGTCCCTCGTCTTAGTAACCCGCCCGAAACCTTTGTTATCCTATCGGTCGGAGCATTCCAGAACAAGCAATCCGGGGACTGGAACTTTGCAGGGAGACGCAGGCGATGGAAGTATCCGAATATCAAGACGGGACTTGTCGTTGCATCGTGTGGCGAACCAAGGATGAAGGCTGGATCGACGTCGGCGAATGGATTGACGCGATGCTCGCCGCCGCGATTGAACAAATTGGCGAGACGGGCGATGCCGTCGCCGCGGAATTCTTGGAAATCAGCTTTTGGCCCGATCGCGGCCTGCTGATGGTCTTTCCCAATTCGGCCGATCAACGCGGCGAGCGGGGGGATATGGTCTGCTTTGAACTGGCAAGCCAGTTCTTGAAAGCGGAATTCGATCGCGTCAGCGCGCTGCCGGAAGACTCGGCGCAGTTGAAGGAACTCCAGGGAATCGATCGCTCGCTCTGGATAGCCGTCAGTTCCGCGCTCCGCAGCGGACGCGCGTCTGAAAAGCTCGCCGCAGCGCGGCAAACGCTGCCGCTCAAGATCGTAGGCTACAACTACAATCTGGGCGAAAATTTGATCTGGCTGGAACGAGACGGTCGCCTGGTTTTGTAAACGCCGCGTCGCGCTCGCCGCCCTTGCAACATATCGCCCGGTTTGAAACACTAACCGGGCGCATCCACGACGTATCCTTGTCCGCGGGGTAACTGCGCCCTGATTGCGCTTGCTCATCCCCGACTGATGGCGGACTTGCCGCATGATAAACACTCTCTACCTTCCCGAACTACGCGAAATGCTCGTGGAAGCGAACAGCGTGGAGCTGCATGAATTCTGCACCGCGCTCCACCCGGCGCGCACGGCCGAGTTCATGGAAGGGTTGACCGCCGACGAGTCGTGGGCCGTATTGCGCCACGCCGACCCCGCCCTCCGCTCGCAAATTTTCTCCTATTTCGAGCATGAAAAGCAGATTGAGATTCTCGAACAGCAAGCGCGCTCCGAAATCGCCCAACTGCTGACCGAACTTCCGGCGGACGATCGCGTCGACCTGTTGCACGATGTCAATGCCGACGTGGTCAACGAGATCTTGCCGCTGCTGCCGGTGGAGGACCGCCGCAACATCCTGCGGCTGCGGGCGTATCCCGAGCATACGGCCGGCGCCATTATGACCACCGAGGTGGCCATTCTCAGCGAGACGCTCACTGTCCGGCAAGCGCTGACCGAATTGAGTCATCAAGCGGAACATCTGGAAACCATTTATTACATCTACGTGGTCGATAGCGACGACCACTTGCGCGGCGTGGTCTCCACGCGGCAACTCGTCTCCGCCATCGGCAAGCCGGAGACGCGGCTAAGCGAATTGATGGAGACGGAACTGATCACGGTTAACGTCCTCCAGGATCGGGAGGAAGTCGTTGATCGCGTCGCGCAGTTCGACTTGCTCGCGATTCCCGTTGTGGACGCCGAACGACGACTCATCGGCATCATCACGCACGACGACGTCATCGACGTCGTCCGCGAGGAAGCGACCGAGGACGCGCATCTCATCGCAGGCGTGGCCCCCCTCGACGATAGCTATCTCAAAGTCGACCTGCTCACGCTCATCTGGAAACGGGCCATCTGGCTGATGGTGCTGTTCACCGCCGGCATTTGCACCGCGTTCGCCTTGCGGCACTATGAGGACCGCCTGACGTTGGCGATTTGGCTCATCTGGTTCTTGCCGCTGGTCAATTCCAGCGGCGGCAATACCGGCAATCAATCGGCCACGCTCATCATCACCGCGCTGAGCGCAGGGGACGTCTCCCTCGCCCAGTGGCGGAAAGTCATGCTGCGCGAACTGGTCATGGGACTCGCGCTCGGCTCCATCATGGCGACGCTGGGCGTCATCGCGACGACCATGATTATTCCGAGCTCGCCGCCGCTAGCGCACTACCTGGTCTTTCCGTTGACCTTGTTCCTGGTGGTCCTGTTCGGCACCCTCGTCGGCTCGATCCTGCCCCTGCTATTCGAACGCATGGGGCTCGATCCCGCACTGATGAGCAACCCGTTTGTCGCCGGCATCATGGACCTGCTCGGCATCACGGTGTATCTCAACGTCGCCATTTGGCTCCTCACCGTGGTCTCGAAAGTCGTGCCGCCGGGGTGAGTTGCGGCGATTCGCGCACCGCGCTCATCGCCACAGGCGGTACCAACAACAGACGCAACAGGGGCAGCAGCGAAAACGCCGTCGCCACCGCTGGCGTGTACGTGCGGCGGCAACTTTAGCGGACGGTTTCATCGCTGGTTTCGCGCCGGCGTAGGGACTGGTGGCCATCACGGTTACTCTCCTCGACACATCTTCCTGGGTCACTGGGAGAGCGACAAGCTGGGCCCGTCCGCGCGGAATCTTCTTTTTGGCAGTTGCAGGGAATCGTAAACGCGCGGAAGCTTGCGGCGAACCGTAAAAACTCTAAAATACGGGCCTCATTCTCGGCGACTGGCATTCGAAGTCCAGGCTGCCTCGGTTTCTTTTCCGCCGCTTGTTCGGAGATCATGCAGATGACTCATCGCTTGAAACTGACGTCGTTCGTGTGGACATGGCTCGGTTTAATCTTCGCAACTCAAATCGTCCACGCGGAAATTCGCACCTGGACGGATCGGACCGGGAAGTTCAAAATCGAGGCGGAGTTTGTCGAGGTCAAGGATGGGGTCGCGGTGCTCAAGCGCGCGGACCAGAACCGCATTGAAGTCCCCCTCGACCGACTCAGCGATCAGGATCAGACGTTCGTCAAGTCGCAACTGGAACCGGCCGACCCGTTCAAAGTCGTCCCGTCGCCTGCCGCGACCCCGCTCAAACCGGGCGAAGTGGCGGAACCGAGTTGGGAGGGAGCGACCGAGGTTCCGGTGGGAGCAGGCGATCGGTGGGAAGTGAAGGTGGGCGAAGCGCCACCGATGGGGTTCCCACCCAAAGCGGCGGCGCTGCCGAAGAAGACCGACTTCTTTGAAGGCCTGAGCGGCCTGGCGGTCAGCGCGGCGGCCAAACGCGGGGTGTTGTCTTACCACCTCAAGGGGCGGGGGCGAGACGGACAATCAACGTCGCGAATTGTTGTCATCGACCTGGCCACCGCGCGCACGCTCGCCAACGCGCCGCTGGACGGAGAATTCTCCGTCCTCGCCGTGCATCCAGACGGCAAACGGATCGTCGCTCAGCGCAAACAAACTGTGGGGCGCGATGCGAAGCAAACGCTCGTCACGCTCACCGCCCTTGGCAATAAGGCAACCGTGGTGGATGAATGGATTCCGTATAGCCAGGCGGACGAACGCTCACGCAATGTGCGCTTCGCCGAGTTCACGCCTGACGGCAAGTTCATCACCGCCAACGAGCCAGGCACGGTAGTGGTGTGGGATTTCGACACCCGCCAAATCGACTTCTACTTCAACATTCCCCGCACGTCGATCCCCGCCCTCTCGCCTGACGGTAAATTGATCGGCTATAGCGGCGGAGACAAGGTCGGACTGGTGGACCTCACGACCCGCGAGCCAATCGCGCTCAAGTCCGCGCCGCAGATGAATTTTTGGGTCAAGGCCCAGTTCAGCCCTTCCGGCAAACGCCTGGCTGCGAGTTCGCAGCAAAAGCTGATGATTTGGGATGTCGAAACCGGCGACGTGCTCTTCCAAGGCGAAATCCCCGGCGTCGCGCTCGCCTTTGGCTTGCACTTTCCGGCGGAAGAATTCGTCCTCCTCTCGAACGAGTACCTCGTCGAATGGTCGAGCGGGATCAAGGTGTGGCAATATACGGGCGGCAGCCATCCAGTTTGTGAACGGGGCGTCGTGTTCTATGGAGGGGATGCCCTCGTGCCCATCGCGATGCCCCAGCCTGAGGCGACACGCTTGCTCGATCAGGCTAAGAAACAGTCGGACCTGTTTGTCGTTAAGAAAGGGACGGCGCTCAAACTGGATGTCTCTGGTGTCCCAGCCCAGTATCAGGACGAGGTGCAGAAGTCACTCACGCGGCAGATTGAAGCGATTGGCTGCAAAGTCGCTGCCACCGCGGACGTGACGGTGAAAGCGACCGTTACCGGGCCGGTGAAGGATTCGGTCTCCTACTTCAGCGCCGGCTCGTTTGAGATCGACCGCTACGCCTCGACGATTACGTTTGAGTATGGCGGCAAGACGCTCTGGCAAGGGAGCCAATCCAACGTTCCCGGGTTTTTGAGTTCGCCGCGTGAAAAATCGTATCAACAGCAGATCGACGAAGCGAGCGCCAAGCCCAACCTCTATTACTTTGGCCACGTGCATCTGCCGGAATTCCTGCAAAAGCCGAGTGAATCCAGCGGGCCGGGGCGAGCGCAGCAAACGCTCGGAGTGTCGAAGGTGGGGGTGAAGTGAGGCGTTAAGAGGAGAAATCCCCAAATTCCAAATTTCCGGCACAGTCCGGCCCTACTTCCCGCGCAGAAACTCCGCGGCCGCGCGTTCGGCCACCTGGCGATTGGGATATTCCCGGACGATTGATTGCGCCTTGTCGCGCGCCTCCGGCGAAAGTTTATCGAGCGTGTCGCGTTCCCACTTTTCCGCCAGGTCGGTGGTGTGAAACACGTGCGCGTCGCGCCGCTGTTTGCCGTCGACGGTCGCCTGGACGAACGTGGTGAAGTGCGGCCACTGGGCGAAGGGATCTTCGTACGGCAACCGCTTGAGATAGGCGACGAGTCGGGCTTCGAGATCGTCGGTGTCGGCGCCGAAATACTCCTGGAATTCAACCAGATTCTGCGGAACGATCCCGCGTCCAATCGTCTTTCGCTGAACTTCGAAGGGGCCGAGCTTGCTGACTTCGGCGACATACTTGTTGAATGACGCCCGTTCTTGCTTCGCGAGAAACGTGGTCAAAGCCCAAGCGGCGGCGTAGCCGGTCGACGTGAGCCGCGCGGCGCTCACGGTGTGTGTCACCAAGGCGCCGGTGGGAACTTCACCGGCGCGGGCTTGCAAGTAAACTTCGAGCTCGTACATCCGCAGATCGTTGACTTGCCCCACCCCTTTCCAGTTGAGCCGCTTGCCAACGGTCGTCGGCGCGAAGTACTCCGCGAGCCCTTCGCCCAGCCACATCGGCCACAGACTAAGACGTTGCTGCACGCCGATATTGTTGAGGATTTGATGCGCCCCTTCATGCGCGATTGTCGAGATCGACTGCTGAATGCCTAGCTCTGGCTTGACCTTGAACAGTTTCGATTCCTCGTACATCACCACCTGATTGGTCAGGATGTGATAGTAGGCCACGACTCCCGGCGGCATGCGGCGGTAGTTTTGAAATTCTTCTTCCGTGCGAAACATCACCACAACCAGCGGCACGTCGGGTGTTTTCACCGCGAGGCGGCGCGTTTCGTAATAGTCCGAAATGCCGGGGAGCATCTGCTCGAGGATGCGGCTGGTGACGAGGACGAACTCGTCGCTGGTGTTGTATACGTAGAGATAACGCCGGGACTCCCGCGTCTTGAACCGCGCCAGCGAGCCGACCAGCAGCCCCTTGGCGAGTGCCGCCCGATCGATCGCCGCCCAAGGACGATCGGTAAGCATCGACTCAGTCGGACCGCGGGCAATTAATTTCCCGTCGGGAAGCATCACGATATGGTGCGCCCCCACCTGGCAATAGAGCTGCGCCACAACCGACTCGCCTGACTCGTCCACCGTTACAACGCGCTGCTCACCCCCCGGTGTTACCGGTCCAGCGGGAATGTCGAAGCCAAAATCCCGCGGAGCCACGGTCTTAGCTTCGTCGGCGACGGAGCTTTTCGCCAGCGAGAGCGCGCAAGCTGTGCCTGCCCCCACCTGGAGGAAGTTTCGCCTCGACAAGTTGCACTGTTTACGCAATTTGTGGCAACCCTCATCGCGCGACGAGGGTATCTCCTGCACGTAGCGATCCCGGTCGCGAGTTCCCGACCGAGAGGATCCCCGCCAAGAATTATCGCCGCCAATGAAACTCCGGCGCGGCCGTGGGGTTTAATCACGGGTAGAATTGTGTTCGCACCGCTGGTTACTTCTTCATCGTACCGCGCTTGTCCATCCCTGGCGATTCGCCCCATTCAGGGATGCGGCTTGGATTTCGGTGGCCGGAGCGTGCGAATGTAAGTAGGATAAAGCTTTCAACTTATCGCCATTTTTCGGACTCCCTCAGGGTCTTGTTTTGCTATGAATAACCCCCGGCACTGCGGCAGGTATCGGTTTGCTTGCGGCTTTCTAATCGTTCTGGCCATGTTGGCCAACGGTAGCCACCTTCGCGCGGCAGACCCCACGTTTGTAGGGTCGCTGGCGATTGCCGTGGAGAAAGATGTTGCTGAAAAAATCGGAATTAGCGACGAGGTGCGGGTCAAACTGCAAGACTTCATCGAGCAGCGCGAACAGGCGGCGCTGGAGTTGGCGATGGAGATCAAGGAACTGCCGCCGGAAGAAAAGCAGGCGAAGCTCGCGAGTTTCGTCACGGAATCGGAATCCCAAGGCTTGGCGCTCCTGGACGACACGATCAAGGCCAAGCTGGCGCAAGTTCGCATCGCCCGCGCCGGATTGGAAACATTGGCCGATGACGCCATCGCGAAGCAGTTGGAACTGTCAGCCGATCAACGCGCCAAAGTGGCCCAGCAACTTGCAGATCGCGACGCCCAACTCGCGGAAACCGAGGCGTCGAAGCGGTCGATTGTCAGCGCCTATCATGAGAACAAGCTGAACGCCATTCTCACCGACGAACAAAAAGCCCAGTGGAACGCGCTCGCTGGAATCACTGCCAATGCCGAAGCGCCGCCGGCCGCCGGCGCTCCGCGGGAAGGTTCGGCCCCTGCCCCCATGGGCGTCGCGGGACAACCGCTGCCTGCCGCCGATCCGACCCAAGGCGGCGCGGTGGCCACGACGCGCCCCATCCTGAAAGCTTCGCCCAACGGCAAATTGCGTTTCAATTTTCGCTTCCAGCCTTGGGAAGACGTCCTCGATTGGTTTGCAGCCCAAGCCGATCTCTCACTCTTGTGGACCACGCTCCCCGAAGGGACGTTCAACTACACGGACACTCGCGAGTACACCGTCGGCGAAGCGCTCGATTTGCTCAACGGCGTGCTGTTAACCAAAGGCTACACGCTGGTGCGGCGCGATCGCTTGCTGCTGTTGGTGAACCTGGAAGATAACATCGACGAACGTCTGGTGACGCAAGTCCTGCCGGACGAATTGGCTGATCGGGGCGAGTTTGAAATTGTCGGCGTCGTGTTCCAGCTTGATAAATACCCGCCTGAAGAAGCGGAAGCCGATATTCGCAAACTCATCGGCCCGCAGGGAGATGTGAAGCTGCTCGCCAAGTCGCGTTTGATTTACGTCCGCGATTCGGCAGGCAAACTGCGCACGATCAAGCGGATTATTGAGCGGGTCGAGAATCCGCCTGCGGACAAGGAAGAGACGACGGAAGAAGTCGTCGTGCAGCATGACTTGCAAGGCGTGTTGATTTTCTTGCGGCAGATGATGGGGATTGCGGAAACGAGCAATCAGTTGCCGGACGGCTCGTTCCGGTTCGGCGTCGATGCGCTCGGCAATCGCCTCTTATTCGTCGGCAAGCCGGACCAAATCGCCAAGGCCAAGGAATTCATCAAGTGGGCGGATGTGCCGCAGGTGACCTCCGGCGACGCTACGCCGGTCGAAGTGCCGCAACTCGAAGTCTATCGCATCGTGGGGGCCGATCCCCCGTCGGTTCTCGCAGTCATGCAAACCCTGCTCGCCAACATTCCGGACGTCCGCCTGACGATCGATCCCCAGACGAACAACCTCGTGGCGCTCGCGCCTCCTTCTGGTCACGCGACGATCAAAGCCGTGCTCAAACAAATGGAGTTGGACCAAGGGGTGATCGAAGTCATGCACCTGCATAAGGTCGATGTGCAGCTTGCCATTCTGGCGATCAATAAGCTGTTCAACATCGGTGAAAAGGGGGATCCCAATGCGCCGAAGGTCGATGGCGACCCGCTGACGCAGCAGTTGATTCTGCGGGGCACGCAAGCGCAGATCGACCAAATCCGTACGCTCCTGGAGAAACTCGGCGAA
>CAUJKE010000046.1 GCA_963205385.1 Planctomycetota bacterium
TGCCGTCGCGCTGGATCAATCGTACACTCTCATGGGGGTTACCATCGGAGGCATCACGCTGCCTGACCAGTCTTACACCGATACGCCTGCAACGGTTGTAACGTGCGGTCGTGACGGTCCCATGGGCCAACCGCAATTGACTGACCAATCCGGTCCCTGATTCGGCTTTCAGTTCGCTAAGGAAAACCTATGTATTCATGGGCGCGTGATGCGCGCCCGCATTCCGTACTGCTTCCCAAGAGACGAATTATGCCGACAAATCTGGAACTGCCGATTATGGTGGGCCTGTTCACCCTGGTCGCCGCCGTGATTGACTTTCGGCTCAAACGCGTGCCGAACTACATCACCGTCCCAGCCGCTGTGCTGGGCCTGGCTTTTCATAGCCTTGCACCGCACGGCCAAGGCGTATGGTTTGCTTTAGGGGGTTTTGGCGTGGGCTTTGCGCTGTTGCTGTTGCCGTGGATCATCGGCGGCGGCGGCATGGGGGACGTCAAGCTCCTGGCGGCGCTGGGCGCGTGGCTCGGTCCCATCATGATCCTGATCGCGTTCGCTGGCAGTGCGTTCGTCGCGGCGTGCGGTGCGCTGGGGGTGATTTGTTATCACACGTTGCAAAAGGGCATCGGCTATACCCGCCGTAGGTACCTGGTTGTAGAGCACGCTGGCGGAGTTTCGCTGGACCATTCCAGCTCGCTCGCAGCCGCGAAAAAGCGGCGTGTGCTCCCCTTCGCCGTCCCCGTGGCGGTGAGCACCTGGCTGCTATTGGCATGGATGTTGCTTCAAAGCATGAAGTAACCACGAAGCTGTGAAAGTCGCCCTGAGTGAATCATTCAACTGAACGAGAGAAGCCGATGTTTCGATCCAAAACCCAACCAGCCGCTCGCCGCCGCGGAGCTTTGCTCTCGCTGGAGCTGGTCATCACGTTGCCGGTGCTGCTGCTCGTGACGCTGGGCGCGTTGGAATTCAGCTTTCTCTTGATGGGAACGCAAGCCATCACCGCCGGGGCCAACGTGGGCGCTCGTCAGGCGGCCCTGCCGAGTGCCACGGCTGAGCAAGTCAACCGGGCGGTGTTTCAAGCCCTCGGATCCTGGCGCTGGGCCCGGCCGGAAGATGAGTTCCTGCAAGTGCTGATCTTTGTCGACATCAACAATGACGGCAGCCTGAATCTGGTCTCGAATTCGCTCGATCCGGCCACGAGCTGGGATACACACAATGAACTGGGCAACGCGGCCGCGGGGACACCGGTGCAAGTTACGGTCAAACTCCCGTCGAATGAAGCTTCGCCGGACCTTTTGAGCTTTATCTCCGGGCTATCGATCAAGAACCAAGAACTTACCGCGTCGTTCGTCACGCGGAAAGAATAAGACACTGACTGAGCAAGCCAACCAACAACTGGAGTTTCCCCACGGATCGGGAGCATCTCAAAACGACAACGCTGATTTTCGCATTCTGTTAACCGCCGCGAGGAGGCACTATCGTGAAACGCATTAGTTCTGGAACTGTCACCGTCTGTGTGCTGGCGATTGTGGTAGGCCTCGTGGCCGCCTTCGTCGTCAAGATCGCAATGCAGCCGAAGGTCGAGGTGGCTGAGAAGGTTGAACCGCCGAAGATTCCCACGACGACGGTGGTGGTCTTGGCCAAGAATGTCACCGAGCATCAGGTCATCACGCGCGCCGATCTGCGCGTCGTCACCATTCCGATCGAACGCAAACGCGACGGGACGCTCCGCCTGGCCGAACAAGCCATTGGCCGCATCTCGCGGGAGGCGATCAAGGCGGGACAACTGTTGTACGATGAAAATTTGTACGGCATTGGCCAAACGCTCCCCGGCCTTGAGTCGCGGATTCCTGTCGGCATGCGAGCGATGCCCATTCAAGTGGATCAACAATCGATCATCGCTAAAATGGTGAAGATCGGTTCGCGCGTCGATATCGCGTTGACCGTCACCGGCACGCATCCCGACCTGGGCGAAATGGCGACCAAGACGCTGCTGCACAGTGTGGAAGTGATTGCGGTTGAAGCGGACAATTCCAGCCGCCGGGGCGGGAATACGAGCAGTGCGACGATCACGGTCGCCGTGCCGCCGGCCGACGCCAACATGCTGATTACCGCCGAGGGGACTGGCACGCTCAACATGACCTTGGTGGGTGAAGCCGATCACGGCACGACGCCAGTCAGCATAGGCGGCGACGCCAACCGGATTACGCGCCGCGAATTACTGGGACTCTCGCCGATTCCGCCTGCTCCCAAGCCGTTCGTCGTCGAACGCTGGCAAGGGGGCCAGGTGAACCTGCTGAGAATCTCGCCGGACTTGATCGAGGAAGGCATTCGCTCGACCGCGGCCAGCAAGAAGTTCAATCCGAACCCATCGGTGCCGGTGAGCACGGAGTCGAGCGGCGTGAACCGCCCCGCGCCGGCCGCCAGCACGCTGAACGTGACGCCGGAAGACGTTACGGAAATCAGCACAGGCTTCGAGCAGTAATCATTGTTGACCCGGTGGGGAGTCGAAGTCTTGAACCTCGACTTCCTGCCAGCTTCCTCCGGCTAAGTGCTCCCGTCTCGCAGTCAGCGGCGAGATGGGAGCTGGGGATCGCAACTCGCGATTTTCGCACAACGTCGATCGCCCGGCAGTTACTACGTCTGACAATCGCAATTACGCAAGGATTTGAGCATGCATCGACCGATCACTAGCAAACGACGCTCGCAGCCTCGCCGCGGCTTCGGCACGCTGGTTTTCATGCTGCTGTTGGTGCTGTTCATCGCGCTACTGATGCTGGTGCTGAACTATGCCTACCTGGCGTATTCGCAATTGAGGGCGTCCGACGTGACAGATACGCTGGCGCGAACGGCAGTGCCGGCGTTGCTTAACGAGGGGCTCCTGGATGCGACACCCAATTTCAATCAAGCCGACGATATGATGGCGGCCGAGGTCGAAGTCGATACGATCAACACCGCGCTGAACAACGCCGCTGGCGTCAATCAGCGGTTGCGGTACACGGTCGGTTCGAATGACCCGGACGATACCGACATTTTTGTTTCGTTTGGGTGGGTGGAAGATGTCTCGCTGCCGATCACGACCGCGGGCACGAATCCCACGTTCAAAACAACACCGCCGGCCAACACGCCATTTAATACGCTCCGGGTCGAAGCTAGTCGGCCCAAGCAGGGCAATAACCCATTGTACATGTTCGTGCGAGGTCTGATCACACCGACCAACGCCGCCGCGAATATTGGCACGACATCCTACGCCACGCTCGACAGTCGCTTGATCGGCTTCCAGCCAACGCCGACGGTCAACATCCCGGTCGTGCCGATTGGGATTCTGGAGAGTGATTGGCCGAGCCGCACGGTGGATGTCGATGGTAGCGGTCGCAAAGACTTTCAGGGCCAGCTTCGGCAGGAAGGTGCTAGTAGCGGCTTGTCCAACATTGTGCTGCTGAACTTCCACGAAAACGCCGCCGGTGTGAATTTGTCCGAAATTCCCGACCAGATTCGCTACGGCTCCGAGAGTGCGGACATTGACATCAACGGCCGCGACTTCCTGGGGCCGATCATTCCTGGCGCTTTGCAACTGACGCTGCCAGCCGATGACACAACGCCGGCAGCGGGCCAGGCAACGGCGATTGCCGCCGCACTCGATGACGTCGCGAGCGGGGCGATTACCAATGACCGCCGCCGCATCTTCCCGCTGTATAGCACGTACCGCAATACAAATGGCGAAGCCGACCTGGTGGGCTTTGTCGCCGCCACGATTTTGCCGCAAAGCGAGTATGACGGCGGAACCAAACAGCTCAAGCTCGTGATCGAGCCGGAGTTTGTGATTCACTTCACCGCCGTGACCACACGGACCTATGTCGACGGGATGTCGAACTTTGATGTTCCCGAGAATGTTTACATCCATAAACTTCGCCTGTCGCGATAACACCACAGCGCGGAGTCGAGTGGATTCCGATTGTAACGATGAAGACTAGTAACAGAGGGGATTCAGGCCGCTGGATGTGACTTTCGAGCCTGCGGCATCCCATTTGCCTTTTAACATGACGAACCGCCGGGCGCTGGCTCGGTTTCCTTCGCCTAACTGAGACAGCGTCCCCTAAGACCCAAGGAGCCTCGGCGCCATGAACTTTAATCCCTTCCGCCCGGCTGAAGCCACACCGACGGTGGAGCCAACCCCTGCGAACACCAGCAGCAACAGCCCCGCCCTACACGGGCATCGGCTCGATAGCTACTTGCGAAGCGAATCGCACGAAGCCCGCTTTCAAAAGCTGAAGACGAGCATTCACCGGCAGTTGCTCGATTCGCTCGACCTGTCGCGCATCGCGGGACTGACCGACGACGAGCTGCGGGCGGACGTTCGCCGCTTGTCCGAGACGCTCCTGCGTGCTCGGCCCGACCTGACCGCGGGCATCGATGAAGAGCGGCTGGTTGAAGAACTCGTCGCCGAGTCGTTTGGCCTGGGGCCGCTTGAACCGTACATGCAAGACCCGGACGTGAGCGATATTCTGGTCAACGGGCCTTATGAAGTGTATGTCGAACGCTTTGGCCGCTTGCAGGAGACCAACACGGTCTTCGCCGACGACGAGCACTTGATGCAGATCATCGGCCGAATTGTCGCCCGCGTCGGTCGTCGAATCGACGAGCAGAACCCGATGGTGGACGCTCGGTTGCAAGATGGCTCGCGCGTGAATGCGATCATTCCGCCGCTCGCATTGTCGGGTCCCGTGCTTTCCATTCGTCGTTTCGGTCATCGCCCGCTCGAGATTAGCGACCTGTTAATGCGCGGCTCGGTCTGTCCCGAGATGGTGCAAGTGCTGGAAGCCGCCGTCGAAGGGCGACTGAACATCATTATCGCTGGCGGTACTGGTTCTGGTAAAACCACACTGCTCAACAACATGTCGCGGTTCATCCCCGCAGGCGAGCGGATCGTGACGATTGAAGACTCCGCGGAACTTCGATTGCAACGTAAGCACGTCGTGTCGCTTGAAACTCGCACCGCGTCCAGTGAAGGGGCTGGCGAAGTGTCGCAACGCGACCTGGTGCGAAACGCCTTGCGTATGCGTCCCGATCGCATCGTGATCGGCGAAGTTCGCGGTGGCGAAGCCCTCGATATGCTACAGGCGATGAACACTGGTCACGAAGGTTCGCTGACGACAATCCACGCCAACGACACGCTCGACGCGCTCAGCCGTTTGGAGGTGATGGTCAGCATGGCTGGCTTCGAACTGCCGGCGAACATTGTGCGTCGGTATATCTCGTCGGCCTTGACGCTGGTCGTGCATCTGGCGCGTCTCAAGGGAGGTGCTCGCCGGGTGACGCGAATCTCGGAGATCGCGGGACTCGAAAGCGGCGAATACGTGATGCGTGATTTGTTCGGCTACAAGCAGTGCGGCGTCGATGAGCATGGCATGTCGCGCGGGTATTTCTATGCGACCGGCAACGTGCCGCGGTTCTTGCCGCGACTGCACGATGTCGGCATCGACTTGCCTGAGCATGTCTTTCATAAGCGCGAACTGACGCCTGTCGAAACAAGCACCACGATCCCTAACGCGTAGAACAGGCTTTCAACCTGTTCTGATTAACACCTGATTAACACGAAGTCCTGGCGACTTCAGCGACGACTTTGAGGCAACTGCGGCGGAGAGCCTGCCGCAGGTTTTAGGATTTGGAGCCCACGCACATGTTGCAAACGATATTAGTCATTGCCGCCGCATCGATCGCGGCTGCCACGGCCATGCTGGCGGTGGGGCTGTTCCTGCGCGACTTGTTCACCAAGCCCGAGGACAAAACTGCCCGCCGACGTTTGGAGTTTCTGCCGGAAGAAGTGGAGTACGGTTCGCTCGACCGCATGTTCGTGCGGCTGATCGAAGAGTCGGGACTCCCGCTCTCGGTCGCGGCCGCGACGCTGATTGTGGTGGCCGGCGGACTACTCGGCGGCGGAATTCCGTTCGTCTTGTTCGATAATTACCTCGGCGCCGCTTTAGGCGTCATCGGCGGCATGATGCTGCCGATCTGTTACATCAGTTTCATCCGCTGGCGGCGCGTCTCGATAATGCAGAAGCACATGCCGGAAACGCTGCAGATCGTGGCGGACGCCGTGCGGGCCGGTCACACGCTGGACGAAGCTTGCGGTTTCGTCGCTCGGGAAATGTCGGGACCGCTGCGCGACGAATTTGATCAAGCTCACCGCCAGTTCCAACTGGGGCATTCGCCGGTCAATATTCTCGATCGCCTGGCTCGCCGCATTCCGCTTTCCGAGTTCCGCATCTTTGCAACCGCCGTGATGGTGCATCGCAAAGCAGGTGGCAACCTGGCCCTGTTGACCGAACGTTTGTCACACACCGCTCGTGATCGTCAGGAAGTGCGGGGCCACTTGATGGCGGTGACGGCAGGCAGCCGGCTGTCGGCGTTCGGCATGGTGGTCGGCAGCATGATCGCCTTGTCCGTGCTGGCCTGGCTGGAGCCGGAATACCTCAGCATCTTCTTCACGCATAACCTCGGTCCCACATTGCTCACGATTGCCGCGACGCTGCAAATCGTTGGTGTGCTGTGGGTCTGGCGAGTGCTGCGTGTGAACTACTAACGCCGCACATGACCAGCTTGATCATCTCGCTCGCGCGCCTGGGGCTCGCGAGGCCAGGAACTGAAACTCATCGAACTTGCGGGTGACGGATATGAACGAACTACTGCTTGACCTTAAAGATCTTTTCACCAAACTCCTGCACGGAGATTGGAGTTCGGCCTACAATGTCGGCACGCTGGCGTGGTGCATTGTGGGGGCCGTGGTGTTTTTCGCGCTCTTTATGATTCGCCGCATGACGCGCGGCCGCGTGCATGCCGAGGCGCCTGCTCCGCAACCGATGAGCGAACGAGAACTGGATATCTCGTTGCGTGCTCCGGGGCAGAACGGCGTGTTCGGCCTCTTCACCGACGCCTTGGCGGCCCAATTGCCGGAACGCGACAAGGAGCGGGGTGAGTTTCGTCAACTCTTGCGACAAGCCGGCTTGTATAGCCGCACGGCCCGTGTCAGCATTTACGCCTTGCGTTTTGTGCTGATGTTCGTTCCCGTGGTCATTGCCTGCGTGCTGGCATTAGTTTCGCCGGCCGAACATGCGATTCGCATCCTGATCATCGGCGGCATCATCGGTGGTTCGCTCTCGATTATTCCTCGTCTGTATGTGTTCTTCCGCCGCAGCCATCGCTTGACGGACATTCGGAATGGCCTGTCGGACATGATGGACATGCTCAGTATGTGCCTCGGCGGCGGCATGCCGTTGAGTCCTTCGTTGGACCACGTGGCTCACAATCTGGAATCGTATCCCGCGCTCGCCGAGGAACTGCTGATTCTCAAACGACAAGCGGAAGTCGGCAGCTTGAAGCGAGCCCTGGCCGACTTCGCCGACCGCATCGACATTCCCCAAGTGCGACAGGTCGCCGGTCTGCTCGCGCGTGGAGAACAGCTCGGCAGCCGGCTCTCCGCGACGCTGCTCGATCAGGCGGATCACTTCCGCTCGACGCGCCGCCAGTTGGCGACCATGCAAGCGAACAAGACGCCGGTGATTCTCACCTTGCCGCTGATGTTCTGCTTCGCGCCTGCGGTGTTGATCCTGCTGATGTCGCCGACGGCCCTGCAGCTCACCGAGTTCCTTCGCCCGACACAAGGGGACGCGGTCCTCGACGGCAACGCCAGCACGAACATTGGCGCCGTGACCCGCTCGATTGATGTCCGCGGCATTCAAGAGGTGAACATCAATAGCCAGTGGCGAGCTCCCAATCGCTAGTCGCTAGTCGCTAGTCACAATTTGCAATAGACCAACCCGTTGGGGAGGGTCGACGTCTCGCCGAAACTACCCGAGCGGCGAGACCAATCGATCCTCCCCGCGGTCTTTTCTTGGGGTAATCGGCGAGAGAGATGACCGGTGAGCCGCTTTCGATCACGAAACAGCGATTGCCTTGAGCTAATCTTTGTCGCCTTGTGCGTGCAACATCGCCTCAGCCTTCTCTTTTTCGATTCTCTCCAACTTCACAATCGGTCGCTCGGGGCTCGAAGTCCCTTCCTTGGTGACATAGTCATGATTCCAGGAAAGGAGGACGAAGTCCCCTTTCTTCAGACCGGCAATCGTTTTAGTGATGGCGGGGTCGCCGATAGGCAGTTTGTCGAAATCGCTAGTCTGAATCAGAAACGACTGCTGCTGTGGATCGCCATACTCGCCGTGCTTCTTATATTTCACATACTTCTGAATGATGAAGTTTGCGAAGTTACCGCTCTGCCCGCACCGCTCGGGGCAGAGCGCCGTAAGTCCACGGCAGAGACGAAATTCCACGCCATCGAACACCGCGAGCGTGTGATGTTCGGATAAGAGTTGACGTTTTTCGCCCGGCTTAGGGGCCGGCTCGTCAGCGCCAGCGGCTAGTGCAGAATGAGCGAGCAGCAGTCCGAAGACCACAAGGATTTGGCGATAGCGGCACATGGAGAACTCCCAAGAGTTGCGAATCGAGGAGGAAGTAGACATAATTTGTAACAACAAAATGCGCCGGTGTCGATTGAGCAAGTCTGACCGGACGCTTTGCCATGCCGACTTCGCCTGTGGAATCCGACGAACTACTTAATCGTCAGGTTGCGCCCCAGCGCGGCTCTCCCATCTTTTATCAGAATTAGGAGTTGGGCCAAACAACTCGAGTTGCTCATTACCGAGGAGCACGTGCGGGGGCCGTTTCATAAGCCAACGGACGCCGACCCCTACCGTCCAGAGCAACTCGCGCCGGATTAACGGCCATTGCGATCACGGCTTCCCGTCGAATCCAGCACGCGGACAGCACATCGGCGTGTGCCTGCTATTGTGCTTGCTACTGAGCCAGGAACTGTAATAGCCCCAGCACTTCGTCTTTGGTCAGTGTGTTGAGTAGTCCCGCAGGCATGGGCGAGAGGGTGGAGGGGAGGGTGCGTTCGATTTCGTTGCGGGGGATATGTGTGGTCTTGGTGGGCTGGGTGGGGTCGGTGATGAGGGTCAGGCCAGCGTCGTCGTCGGTCAGGAGTTGGCCGGTGAGCGTGATGCCGCGCGTGGTGACGACCGTTTGCTGTTTATACTTGTCGTCGATCACGCGGGCCGGTTCGAGAATCGAGAGCAAGATATCGCGCTGGCTAAAACGTTTGCCGAGTCCTGTCAGATCGGGACCGATCGGCGCCCCCTCGCCGTGGGCGCGATGGCACTTGGCGCAATCGGCGGCGCGAAAGAGTTCCAACGCTTGTTCTTGCGCGAGCGGCTTGCGCGGAGTACTGATGTCATACACAAAATCGTCCGGCGTCCAGGCTTTGACAAATAGACGCGGGGCGCGAGGTGGTTCGTCGGCGTCGAGGGGCGCGCTGGGCTCAAGTAGTTCATGCAATGCCAGCTTCTCCTCCGCCGCGAGCGTGCTCACGGCGTCTGCCTTAATATGCGCGAGGAACTTGGGCATCGCGTGCGCGCCGGGAAACTGTTCCGCCCGTCGTAGCCAGGTGAAATACGCTGCGCGTTCACTCGGCGTCCACGGCGATTTCACGAGCCTCAGCGTGTGCAGATAATGCAGTTTCTCTTCGGTCGTCGCGGCCGCATCGACCAGTGGCAAGGTGCGCGCCACGACGACCGGCGATTCCAGATACACGAGTAGCTCGCACAGTAAATCGTTCGCTTCCACGGACTTCGCGGGATACATCGGCTCAAGGTGGTTGCGTAGTGCGACCAGCGTCTCCTCCACTTTCGGCCGGCCGCCGCGAATGAGCGCGAGTTGATAGGCGCGGAGCACGGTGACTTGTTGCTCGGGGTTCAGTTCCTCCCATGCGAAGCGCTGGAGCCGTTCCAAAATCGCGCCTTGGGCTTGCGCATCCGTGGCATCGCACCGCGCGAGCGCCATTAGCGCCGTCGTCGCGATGGCCGGGTCAGCTTCTTGCAACGCTCGGCTTTGCCACTGGCGCACAGGCTGCATTTCCACAGCCACGCGCGCGGCGTGACGAATCCAGGGATCGTCGCTGCCTAAGTGTGGCCAGGCGTGCTCGATGGCCTGCGCGTCGATGCGACCGTGATAAGCCTCGAGCGCGCGTCGCAGCTTGCGAGCGGTTAGCGCCGCGACGTCCGGCGGCGCACTGGCGCAAGGCGGCGCGTCAGGCAATTCCACGACGCGATAGAGCCCCGACTGCGTGCGCCGGCCGCCGGTGACGAAGTACAGGCCGCCATCGGGACCAAAGGCCACATCGCAGACGTTCAGCGGACGACCGGAGATGAACGGCATGAGCGAACCGCGATAGCTGGCCCCTTCCGGTTGCAGGGCGACAAGCAAGATGCGGCCGTACGCCCAATCGAGCGCGAGCAAGTTGCCTTCGTAGTTGAGCGAGAACGAGCGCGGGATGAATTTCACCGCCGTCGGCGAAGCAAGTCCCACGTCGAGATTGCTCGGCAGGCTGTCGGGGTACCAGGCCTTCCACTTATCGACTCCTTGCCGCCAACCGTAATCGCCGCCGCTGACGACGTGGTTGATTCGTGTGGGCCGATACCACGGCGCGCCGGCGTCCCACTCCATATCGGCGTCGTACGTGAACAGTTCTCCGTCCGCATTAAAGGCCACGCCATACGGATTGCGAAAGCCGGCCGCGAACACTTCCCAGGTTTGACCTTCACGATCGGTGCGCACCACATACCCGCCGGGGGCCGGCGTGCCGCTGTTGAAAAGCTCCTTGTTCCACACACACGGCAAGACTCGATCCTGCTGAAAGTTGCGATAAGGTGATGGTCCCGGTGGCTGCTGGTCGGGAAAATGCACATCGTTGCCGCAGATGAGATAGATGCGGCCATCGGGGCCGAGCGTGAGATCGTTGCGGCCATGCCCGACATTGCCGGGCAATTCGCGGAGGAGTTTCACTTCGTCGTACTTGTCATCGCCGGTGGTGTCGCGCAGCCGATACAAACCTTTGCTGTTATTCGCGCTGGCGAACAGTTCGTCGTTGACAAACAGCAGCCCGCGGCATTCGAGAAGCGTGTCGTTGATCGAGTCGACGCGAATCGCCTGCGCGGCGGCATCGCCGGCCAGTTGGTGCGGCGGCATTTTCGGCAACGTGAAACGCAATAGACCTCGATCCTCGCGGGCGACAATCAGCCGCCCCCGTGGATCGAACTCCAGCCCGATCCACGAACCTTCTTCGGGTCCGGCGGAACGCAACAGTTCCACCGCCAGGCCGCTGGGAACTTGCACGGTGTCGGCCGCGGCAGCAACACTCGCGCCGAGCGCTTGCTTCCATTGGTGATAATGCTCGACGTCACTGGTCGGCGCGCCCCAAGGCGGCGTGCCGATCGGTCCATGACCATGAGCGAGTTTCCAGTCCTGGTCCGCGAAATCGAGCGCGGCGAAGTTGGCGTCGTCGCCGGCGTTGGCTCGCCAGGCGTTGTCGGTCATGATCTGCATCGCTACGCCTGACTTCGAGACGATCCGCAAGGACGCAATCACCGCCGGCGGCGGATCGGCGCCCCCGGCGAGTCGCAAGGCCAGCAGGTTCTGGCCAGCGCTTAAGCGTCGCTGGACGGGAATGTGGGTCAGGCGTTCCAAACCGTGCGCGTCGCCGACGTGCTTGCCATTGAGGTAGACGCTGACCTGGCCGCTGCCGGCGACGAACAGATCGGCGTAATCGACATCGGCGGCGTCCTTCACTTCAAAACTGCGGCGGAACTGTTGAACCTGCGGTGCGTCCGCGCTCGCCGGCGCCGCAATCCACTCGGGTAATCTGGGGCTTGAAGCCGGTGGCTCCGCAGCGCGCGTTTGCAACGCCAGGCACAGCCACACACCGAAAAATCCCATCGTGATTGCAATTCGAACGCGCATCCGCAAGCCTCGCTGATGGAGAAGGATGGTCAAGATCGCCGCGAATGATTGTACTCGATGCTGTGCCGACTGCATCACCGTTTTTGTTCTGAGAGGCAACCGATCAATAAGCTTCCGATTGTCACGCCGGCTAAAAGACCACGACCCCAGACCGCTTGCGTGGATGGTGAAGAAGTCCTGTGGGCTACCGACGCGCCGATCCTTAGCCCAGGATCTCATTCACCATCCGCACAAGGCGGATGGGGTCTTTGAAAAACGCAGAGGCAACGCAGTTAGCACACCTTCTCGTTCACCATCCAGACAAGCTGGATGGGGTCCGAGGATGGAAATCAATCCGCACGCTCCACTCCGTGCCTGGCAAAGAGGCGCGCGCGAATGACCTCCCAACTTTCCGTGGCTACGGCTCCTGATTCAACTTCTTCCGTGCGTCGCGCAATCTCGTGCAGCCACGCCTCCGATAGTCGCGGAGGGTGATCCTCGGGAACGGAAGCTGCGAGATCATCAATCAACTGAAGGCGATCGCTGACAGGCAATTGCGATGCCGCAGAGAGAATGGTCTGGTAGTCAGTCATGTGAATGCACCCGGTACGCGCTTAAAACTAGGTCGCTCGCCTGAGTTTTCAGCAAAGCGAAAGTTGTCAATCGCTGCTTGTGGTTATCGCACGTCGTGCAGGCGATGTAAAGTGATTCGCCTGGCCATCACCCCCGCGGCTCCACGCCTAGCAAATGCCGTACGAAAAAGTCCATTCTGCGGCGCTGGCCGTAGGGCGATTCGGCCGAGCCGTGGCCGGCGCCGGGGATGATCAGCAGGTCGAAATCCTTGTCGGCGCGCACCAAGGCGTTGGCGACTTGCATCGTGCTCGCCGGATCGACATTGCGATCGAGTTCACCGACGACCAGCAGTAGCTTGCCTTGCAGCCGATGGGCCAGTGTGACGTTGGATTGTTCGTCGTAGTGTTTGCCGACAGGCCAGCCCATCCAGAGCTCGTTCCACCAGATTTTGTCCATGCGGTTGTCGTGGCAGCCGCAGTCGCTCACCGCCACTTTGTAGAAGTCGCCGTGCGTCAGCAGCGCCCCCAGCGAGTTTTGCCCGCCGGCCGAACCGCCATAGATGCCGACCTGCGAGACATCGAGGTACGGATACTTCTGCGCGGCCGCCTTGATCCAGAGGATGCGATCGGGGAATCCGGCATCGCTGAGGTTCTTCCAGCAGACATCGTGGAACTTCTTGGAGCGGTTCGACGTTCCCATGCCGTCGATCTGGACGACGATAAATCCCAGCTCCGCGATTTTCTGTTGCCCATAGTAAGAGCGGAAGCCTTTGGGCACAAAGGAACCTTGCGGCCCGGCGTAAATGTTTTCGATGACCGGATAGGACTTCGTCTCGTCGAAGTTCGTCGGCCGCCAAATGACGCCGTAGATATCCGTCTGGCCATCGCGCCCCTTCGCGACGAACGGCTCCGGCGGTTGCCAACCGGTGGCGAGGAGCGCGTTCCAGTCGCCCCGTTCGAGTTCGCAAACCAGGCTTCCATCTTCCACGCGGCGAAGTTCCGTGACCGGCGGTTGATCGACGCGCGACCACGTATCGAGGATGTACTTGTGGTCGGGCGAGTACTCGATGCTGTGCGCGCCGTTGGCCGCGGTCATGGTGACGAGGCCTGTGCCGTCGAAATTCACGCGGCAGTAGTGCGTGTAATACGGATCCTGGTCCGGGTAAATACCGCTGGCGTGAAACCAAATCTGGCGCTGCGCTGCATCCACCCGATCGACCCCGCGCACGACCCACTCGCCGCGCGTGACCTGGTTTTTCACCTCGCCGGACTGGTAATCGTAGAGATACAGATGGTTCCAGCCGTCGCGTTCGGACATCCACAGCAGTTCGTCAGTCTCGTCGAGATACCGCACAAAATGCTTGCCAGAGTATTCGACGAACGTGGCGCTCTCTTCATTCACAATCGGCCGCACTTCACCGCTGGCGGCATCGACCGCGAGAATCCGCAGCGCTTGATGCCCGCGCTGGTTGTATGCAAACGTGAACCGCGACGAGTCGCTCGCCCAGCGGATGTCGCCGATGCTCCACGGCGTGGCGAACAGTTCATCGCTGACCGGAATCTGCTTCCGCTCGCTGACCTGAAACAGCTTGGGCTTCGTGACCGCGATGCGATCGCCTGGCTTGAGGTAGTTGAAGCTATGCAGCTTGGGCTGCGTCTGGTCGCGCGGCGAAGACTCGATGAGGTTGACGAGGTGCTCCTGGGCCGGTTGCGTGCGGAGCGCGACGAGCCGTTCCGAATCTGGCGACCAGTAAATTCGCCCTTCATAAGCGTCTTCTGGCGCACCGTCCGTCGAAAGCGGAAACGTTTCGCCAGAGCGACGATCTTCGAGCACGAGGTTATGGTCGCTGACCGTGACTCGCCACTGGCCGTCCGGCGATGTGTTCGTCGGGCCACTGTGCGGCCGGCGGGCGTCGCGTGGCGGTTGTTTCGGCTGCGCATCGCGGGAGATTTCGATCGTCCGCGCGTCGTCGCTGGCCGAAAGGGTCAATAGTTCCCGGCCTTGCGCGTCGGCCACTAGCCAGCGATGCCCGACAAAGGTGTGCTGCCGATGCTCCTTCCCCGCTTCGACTTTCGCATAACTGCGGCGCGCCTGGTCGTCAGCTCCTGGCAGCCAGAACAGCTCGACGCTGCCGCCGGTCTGGTTGATGAACGTCAACCAGGTCTCACCGTTGGAGCTCGCCTGCCGCGGCGGATCAGGCTGTGGTTCATCCTTGGCGACGACATCAGCGGGGCGCTTTGCGAGCGTCTGCTCGTTCAGGTTAAATTGCCAGCGACTTCCAGCCGCGCGAAAATCGAGCGTGTGCTGATCGAGATCAAACGTCAGCGCCTCCAGCGGCAGTCGTTGCGGGTCCACGCTTTTCACCCCCGCCTCGCGAAGCGCCGCCGCGAGTTTGGCATGATCGAAGGCTGGCGCGCGAGTTGCGGCCTGCGCATCGACGAGGACGAACTCATGGCTGCGCGGCCCCGTCTCGACGCGATACCAGCAATATCGCCCCGCACCAAACCACGTTGGTTGCACACGATCACGAAAGACCTTGTTCGCCGTGAGCCGTTGCAAATTTTGGGCGCGGTCGTAGTCCGCCTGTGTTCCTTGGGCGAAGAGTTCGCCGGTAAACAAGATTGCGAACTGCACGACCAGCGAGACAAGGATGAGACGCATGGGGATGTCCTGGCGGGAAAATTGGCGTGCGGTCTGCGGAGGGAGCGACAGCTTGAGCGCGAGCTAACTTTTCAAGTCCTGCTTCACTTGCTTCACCATTTCAGCTTCCGGCAACTGCTTGTAGTAGGAGTCGAGCGGATAGCAGCCGCTGACCAGGCCGTGGCGTGGGGCGGTGGTGCAATCGCTAAACGTGCGGCAGACGAGCTTGCGTTGGAGGACGCCTGAGGTCAACACGTCGTGTGGGAGTTGCGGATACGAGAGCACCATGCGTCCCAAACCGACCACATCGATCCAGCCGGCGCGCACCACCGCTTGCGCGACGTGCGGCAAGTAATCTTGCAAATAGGAGTAGGCCGTGCCGACCATTGGCAACTGGGGGACGGCCTGTTTGCACGCTTTGGCCGCGTGAATCTGCCTGGCGACGCCGACCAGCGGATCCTCCGGCGGTTGATAGCCATCGCTGGGGGGAAAAATGGCCGGTCGCTGAATGTGCGGATTGTAATACGGACTGCCGCAGGAAAGATTCACTGCCGCCACGCCGAGTGCCGCCAGGCTCTGGAGCAGCGCAATCGGCTCGGTCAGGTCGTATTCCAACGGGTTGTCCACTGCTACGCCAAAACCAAAACCGTAGGGGAGTAAATCCTGATATTCCATTGGTTGGCCGACTTCGCGGCTCGTCGCGTACGGCAGCGTATCGAAGATGCTCAAGCGAACCAGGACCAGCAGCCCCGGCGCCTCGCGCTGCACGCGCTCGATGATCGTCGTCAACAGTCGCGTGCGGCCTGCGAAATCACCGCCGTATTTTCCTGAGCGCGTGCGGGCGGAGAGGAACTCGTGCAGCAAGTAACCGTGACACGCCTTGATGTCCACGAACCGGAAGCCAACGTCTGCCGCGAGCCGCGCCGCGGCGACATAACTTTCGATGAGCGCTTCCAACTCATCATCGGTCCAGACGACGGAGTCGTCTTCGGGAGCGATGCCGAACTTGGCGTCCAGCAGCGGATGATGGTAGGCGATGCGCGGTTCGAGTTGTTTCGTATGGGGCCGGCAAAAGCGGCCGGAGTGCGTCAGCTGCAAGCCAACGAGCAGATCGTCTGTCTTGCCAATAGCGTCGCGATGCGCGGTCAAGAGCGTTTCCAGAAGTTGCGCGAGTCCCCGTTGGTTCTCCGCCGTGGCGAGCGTTTGACGCGGGTTGGCGCGTCCGGCTGGTTGCACCGCCGCGGCTTCGCCACCCCAAATGAGCTTGGCCCCGCTTTGGCCAAAGTGCTCCCAGCGCCGGAGCGTGTGTACGCTGGGCGAGCCATCGTGATTCGCGTCCCAACCTTCCATGGGATGAATGCACCAGCGATTGCCGACATGAACGCCGCCGATCTCCAGCGGTTCAGCGAGCGGTGAGCCTTGCGCCGCGGTGAGGATGGCGTCATCGACGGGCAGGTCGATGTTCAGCTCCGCGAGTCGCGCGCGAAATGCGTCGATGGTTTTGAGCTGGGCGATTTTGGGGTAGTCGGACATGGGCGAGTTGGTCGAAAGGCAAGGGAGTGCGTTGGCGTGCGGGTGCGACCGGATTTTACTCGATATTGGCCGGTGTTAGTTTACTCTGCGCCAGCCGAAAACGCTTCTCGCCGGCGGAACCGTAAAACCGCACCACGGCGGTGCGACTGTGCGCGGAACCGCTGAGCGCGATGATTTGCCCGTCGCCGTATTCAGGATGGGAGACGATCATCCCCTGCACAAACGCACTGCTGGGAATCTGTCGCGCCGCCGTCTCTCCTTCGAGGAACATCTCCGCGGCGGTCATTACTTTCGCACTGCGCTGCTTCGCCGGGGGCTCATCCTGGACGAATTCGAAATCGTCCCACTCTCCGACTTGCGATACCTCCGCGTCTCCTTCAAAAGCGTCGCCGGCATCGTCGTCGAAGTCGCTGGCGGGGCGACGCGAGCGCGGCGCAAAGCCGGAGGTCGTGATGATCGTCATTTCAGCGCGGGGGAGTTCCATCAAGAACGAACTGGGAATCGGCATCAGTTCGCGGCCACGATAATTGCGGCGTTCCGTGTAACTCAGTTGCAGTTCTTCCTTGGCGCGCGTGATGCCGACGAAGAGCAGCCGGCGTTCTTCCTCCAGTTGATCGGCGCTGTTCATGCTCCGCTCGTGCGGCAATAGCCCTTCTTCAAGCCCAATGATGAACACGACCGGAAACTCCAGTCCCTTGGCTGCGTGCAGCGTCATCAGCGTGACGCGATCGGTCTCGCCTTCAAAGGCGTCCGTGTCGCTCACGAGCGACGATTGTTCGAGAAAGTCCTGCAAGTGGCCTGTGCCGGGATGTTGCGCGTCGAACTCGCGGGCAGCGGTTAGCAGTTCTTCCAGGTTCGCGAGTCGTTCCTGGTCTTCTTCCGCTTCCGAGAATTGCAAGTGATCGCGGTAGCCGGATTTTTCCAGAACATGCCCGAGAATTTCCTCGACCGGATCGACGGCGTGGACACAGAGCTTATCGACAAGCGCGACAAACTTCGCGACTGAGACCGCCGACTTCTTCGCCAAGGTCGAAATCAGTCCGCTTTCGCGGGCGGCATCGAGCAGCGAAATGCCGCGCGTGGATGCGTGGTCGCGCAAACGTTCAATGGTGCTCTTGCCAATGCCGCGCGTGGGCGTGTTGATGATTCGCTCGAGCGCCTGATTGTCGCGTGGGTTGTTAATCAGCCGCAAATATGCCAGCGCGTCCTTGATTTCCTTGCGCTGGTAGAACTCGAGTCCGTTGACGATTTGATAGGGAACGCCATGTTCGCGCAAGGCGTGTTCGAGCGAGCGCGACAATGCGTTGGCTCGATAAAACACGGCGAAGTCGCGCGGGCGGCGGCGTTCGAAGTGCAAGTCCTCGGCAATCCGCAGCGCGATCTGATCCGCCTCTTCGCGCTGGTGCGCGAGCGTGGCTAGGCGAATTGGCAAGCCTTCGGCGTTGTCGGTAAACAAATCCTTCGCCTTGCGGCGCACGTTGTGAGTGATGAGCGCATCGGCCGCGCGCAGGATCGCTTTGGTGCTGCGGTAGTTCTTTTCCAGGCGAACCGTGTTGACGCTCGGAAAATCGCGCTCGAAATCCAGAATGTTATTCAAGTTGGCGCCGCGCCAGCCGTAGATAGATTGATCTGGATCGCCGGTGACCGCGAGGTTGGGATAGTCGATGGAAAGGGCGCGCACGATGGCGTATTGCGCGAGGTTTGTATCCTGGTATTCATCCACCAGGATGTACTGATAGCGTTCGTCCAGGTCGCGGCGCAGTTCAGGATTCTCGCGCAAGAGGACGGCCACATGCATCAGCAAATCGTCGAAGTCCACGGCGTTCGCGGAGAGGAGCATCTGCTGATACTTGGGATACACCTGGCTGACGACCGTCCCCACGGTGCTGCCGGCGCGGGCCTGGTAGTCGTCCGGCTTGATGAGGCTATTCTTGGCCCAACTAATGGCCGACGCGATGCCGCCGAGGGAGACGTGCGTGAGTTGAATGTCGGCTTCCGCAACCGCTTGCTTGAGCACCTTGCCGGAGTCGTCCATGTCGTAAATGGAGAAATTCTCCGATAAGCCTACAAGGCTCGCGTGGTCGCGCAACAGGCGAGAGCAGAAGCGGTGAAACGTGCCCATCCAAACGCGCTCGTGCGGCGCGAGCCGCTCCAAGCGCTGCCGCATTTCCTCCGCGGCTTTGTTGGTGAACGTGAGCGCCAGGATGCGATATGCCGAGACGCCCTGCCGCAGCAAGTTGGCGACGCGGTGCGTTACCACGCGCGTCTTGCCGGAGCCAGGCCCCGCCAAGATCAGCAATGGCCCGTCGATATGTTCCACGGCTGCGCGTTGGGCCGGATTAAGGTTTGCTAAGAGTGCATCGTCCATGCCGTCAGTGTACCGAATATCACCGGACTGTGGAGAACCGGTACGCTCGCGAGCTCGGCGTCAAGGATAGCATCAAGCAGCCGCGTCGATTTCAGACGAAAAGTTCGCCGGGATCGCCCACTGTTTGGCGAGGCTCAAGCAGGAACCGTGCGGACTCTCTCGTTCCGAACGACTTAGCGGCAAGTGCTCAATACGTTTCCGATTTTCACACCGGCCACAACATCACGACCCCATCCGCCTCGTGCGGATGGTGAGTAAGTTGGTGAGCTAATAGCAAGACGCACCAAATAGCGCGCCGCGCCGTGTTCATAAAACCGGACGCCCGATAAGCCGATTAGGTTCCGCTCGCTGGCCGCAGTTGCGACGTACTGGCAAGCAATTCTTCCGCCCGCGCCATGATGATGCTGGAGTCGGAAAGTTTCGCCTTGGAGTTCGCCGGATCGCTGGCTTCAAACTGGCCGCGGCAGTGCTGACAGGCGACGCGTTTACCAAGATACTCGACCCGGATTTGTAACCGTCGTCCGCATGTGGGACATTCCTGAACGTAATACGTGGCCCGTGTCATAACGGCGTCTCCTGCTACCGTTGGCCTTGGAAGTATGGCTTCAAGACTGCCCATGCTACATCTTTCATCGGCTGAAGGCAACTAACTCCGGCGGCTTTACCGCTGCGGTTACGGACATTTAACTTCCAGACACCCCGCACGTAGCGAAGTTCGGGCGTCTGAGGGATTTGCCGGCAGTTTTTGCCACAAATCACCAGTTCCGAGGGGCCGAATTACCGCCGAGAATGCCGATAAACCATGAGGTAGGATTGAGCAAACGCCGCTTTTTAGGGAGCTTGTCGTATGGCTATCGGGACATTCGAAATCGCAGGAATCCGTTCCCGTCGCAACTTCCTACGGCACGCCGTAGTCGGCGGTTCGCTGGCTGTGGGAATCTTTTTCGGGACGAAAATCCACGCCACACCCCCTCTATCATGGGATAAATCCGCCGCGATTGTCAAATCCACGTTGGCGACGCGCCAGGGATATCGGCCGGGGGATTTAATCTCGCGGTCGGAAGTGCAGGCCGTATTGGCCGCGTTAAAGGACGCCGGATGGGACGTCGCCGACCAGAGCAAATTGCTCGACTTGGTGCTGGAAGACTCAAACTTCCTCGTCCGTCAGGCGCGTACGGCGTCCGGCACGAAGTTCCTCCGAGGCGTCGCAGGCGACAAGCTGCCCATCGACCGACTCGATCGGCTCGCGCGGATGCCGGGGGGCCAGAATCTGGTGCGAACCATCATCAGTCTGCCCAACGGCCAAGACCTGATGGGCAAGCAACCGACGCCTGGACTGGGTGACTTGACCGAACTGCTTCCCAAGCGAGCCAACGGGCTAACGCCAGTGGATAAGGACTTCGACAAGCCGACCGGGCGAATCTATACCGAAGCTGCACTCCTGACCGAATTGCAAGATCGCTGGAAAAAGCAGCGTTAAGGGGCCTCCGGCGAATAGCTTTCTGGTTTTGTGAATATGGATGGGGTCGTGATGTTGTGGCCGGCTATAGGTCGATGACTTCCACCGATTCTCCCGCGGCGTAATGGCGCTCGCCGCCGGCCAGTCGTAGCAGCGCGTTGGCCTTTGCCAAGGAGCGTAAGTCAGCGGAGCCTTGCCACGCCAGCGGTGTGGCTTGTTCCTGCTCGAGTCGCGCGGGGAAATAGGTTTCTCGCGCCGAGCGTTGGTGGAAATCCTCCCTCAGCACCGCGGTGCGAACCAAGGGCGCCACGCGACCGGCTTCTCCGGCCAGCTTTCGCAGCGCTGGCTGCACGAACAGCTTGAAACAAACCAGCGTGCTCACCGGATTTCCAGGAAGTCCAAACACAACGGTCTTGTCACTAGCACCGAACCAGAGTGGTTTTCCTGGTTTTAGATCGACGTTGTGAAAGACCTGCCGCACTCCCTGCGATGCAAGCGCTTGCGGAACGAGATCGAGCACGCCTGCCGAAACGCCGCCAGAAAGCAGCAACACGTCATGCGCCAGTCCCGCGGCGATCTTCGCTTCAAGTTCCGCCGAATTATCGCGCGCGATGCCCAGCGGAACCGGCGTCGCGCCGACGGCCGTCACGAGTGCGGCCAGCAGCGGGCCATTGCTGTTGCGGATCTGTCCGCCGCGGGGCGTTTCCGCAGCAGGCACCAGTTCATCGCCGGTCGACAGGATTGCGACGGTGGGCCGACGGATAACCGAGACAAGCGCGCGACCGACTTCCGCGAGTAGCCCGATCTCGATCGGACGCAGCACGCTCCCCGCGGCCAGCACGACTTCGCCTTGACGCATCGAGGCCCCTTGCCGCAGCAGGTTTTGTTCCGGCCTGGCCGGTTGTTGCATCTCGATCTGTTCGCCGGCGGCGGTCGTCGACTCGATCACTACGACGGCGTCCGCGCCGCGCGGCAGCGGAGCGCCGGTCATGATGCGGGTGCAAGTCCCGGAGGTGACTTCCTGAGTGGCAACTTTTCCCGCGGTGACTTCTTCCAGCAGTCGCAGCTTCACGCCGGGCGCGTTCACATCGGCCGCCTGCACGGCGTAACCATCCATCAACGCCTTATCCCACGGCGGGGAGTCGAGATCGCAGGCGATATCCTCCGCGAGCACATAGCCGAGCGCGTCGGATGCTTGCAAGTTGAGCGGTTCGCGCGGCTGCGCGTGGGAAAGAACTTGCTGCAGCGCTTGGAGGACGGAGAGCATGGCGCGTCTTCTACAAAAACGTGGGACGGGGCTTAAACTTTCATCGCCAAGAACCGCTTGAGGATCGCCGGGCCTTCGTGCGTCAGAAAGCTCTCGGGATGAAACTGCAAGCCTTCGAGCGGCAGCGTTTTATGGCGAATCCCCATAATCTCGCGGTCGCCGTCAGGCGCGTGGGCCCAAGCGGTGACGATGAAATCGGGATGGAGCGTATCCGGCCGAATCACCAGGCTATGATACCGCGTGGCTGTAAAGGGGTTGGGCAACTCCGCGAATAGCCCTTGGCCATCGTGATGGATCTCATCCGTCTTGCCGTGCATGAGATACTTTGCCCGCACGATCACGCCGCCGGTCGCCTGACCGATCGCTTGATGTCCCAGGCAGACGCCGAGAATGGGGACGGTCCCCTTCAATCGCTGGATCGCCTCGACCGAAATGCCAGCTTCGCTCGGCGTGCAAGGGCCCGGCGACACAATCACATGGCTGGGCGCTTTGGCAATGATTTCGTCGACCGTGATCTGGTCGTTCCGATGGACCTCGATATCGAGTCGAGCGTCGATTTCCCCCAACCGCTGCACGAGGTTGTAGGTGAAGCTGTCGTAGTTGTCGATGATCAGGATCATGGGCACGATTTTAGGCGGAAAACGTCAGTAGCAGAAGCGGACGGCGGCAAGCGCGCAGGGCGGCTAACGCGCTTCCTGCCAGAGCGCCGCGAGGTCCATTGTCACGGCGACCGCGATATGCAGCGCCGCCCCGAGCCAAATCGACCGCAGCTTGAGGCTCATAAACCCCAGCACGACCCCTGCCCCGATCGAGCCCAGCACTTCCGGCAGCGGCTTGCCGTAATGAATCATGCAATACGGAATGGTCATCACCAGGATGCAGTACGCGCCCAGCGCTCGTTTGGTTCCATGAATAAGGTAGCCGCGAAAGAAGAACTCCAGCGAGACAAACTGCATGGCGTACGCCACTTGCCAGAGACAAAACCGGGGCCACAACGGTTCGCCTGGGGCGGGTTGATAAAAAGGATACGTCGCTTGAAATTCGGCCGTCGTCGAAATCGCGAGCACCACCGGCAGCATCACCAGATACATGCCGAGGTACACCCACCAGTAGCGCCCCGCGCCCCGCAGTTTCAAGCCATAGTCGGACAACCGCGCGCGCAGCACGAACTTCACGATGAGCGCCGGGAGCACCAAAGAGCTCACGACTTGCACGAGCGCCCAAAACCCCAGTTCCGTCAGCCGGCGATTCTCCGCAGCGGTGAGCATCGACCATAGCGGCGCACACCAGGCCGGCGTGTGCGCTTGCAGCAGCGCCAGCCACTCCCAACCGTCTCCGCCTACCAGCGCATACTCGCGCAGCGTGAGCAAGAACGGCGCGGAGAGCAACACCACGATCGCGCTCTTGGAGACGCCGGTGGCGCGCTCCTGCTCCGCTTGTTCCAAAGGCTCGATAAGAAAGGAGCGGAGCATGGGCGATTTCAGGCCAAACCAGGAAAGCCCACATTCTAATCGCTTTCCTCGACGATCCCCAGCACTTGCCCAGTCTGTAGCGGTTCATCCGCATGGACGCACTGCTTAATCAGAATCCCCGTCCCCGGCGACGGTAAGTCAATGGTCACTTCGCCGGCATGAACTTCGAGCAAGCGATCCCCTTCGTACACACGCGTCCCGCGATCCGACAGCCACGCACACGCCGTCACGCGCTGCTCGCCGAGTCCAAGCTCCGGGAGGATGAGTTCGTAACGCATGGTTGGCTTGTCTGCTACTGCACCATTTCGCGGGCGTGGTAACTGCTGCGAACAAACGGGCCGCTCGCGACTTGCTTGAAACCTAACGCCGTCGCATGACGACCATACTCTGCGAATAACTCGGGATGAATGTATTCGACCACCGGCAAATAACCCTCGCCAGGCTGTAGATACTGACCGAGCGTCAACAGGTCGCAGTCATGATCGCGCAGATCGGCGAGCACGTCGAGGACTTCCGCCTGCGTTTCCCCCAAGCCGAGCATCAAGCCGCTCTTGGTCTTAATCTGGGGGTTCACCTCCTTCACGTGCCGCAAGAATTGCAGCGTCCAGCGGTAATCGCTCTTGGGTCCGCGCACCGGCCGGTACAACCGCGGCACGGTTTCGGTGTTGTGGTTGAAGACCTCCGGCGCGGCTGCAATCACGCGGTCGAGCGCGTGCTTTTGCGCGACGAAGTCCGGCGTCAGCACTTCAATCGTCGCGCCGGTGCGCTCCCGCACCGCCACGATGCAGCGGTAATAATGTTCCGCGCCGCCGTCCGGCAAATCATCGCGCGTAACGGACGTTATCACCACATGCTTGAGGCCCAAGCGAAAGGACGCTTCCGCCAACCGCTCCGGCTCGTCCTCTTCAGGCGGTTGAGGCCGTCCGCGGTGTACGGCGCAGAATCCGCACGGCCGCGTGCAGACGTTGCCTAAAATCATGAAGGTCGCCGTCTTCTGCGAATAGCACTCCATCCGGTTGGGGCACTTGGCGTTGTCGCAGACGGTTTCCAGCTTCAGCTCTTCCAAGAGGCCGGCGGTGAAGTGGTTGACATTCCCCTTGGGAACTTCACGTTTCAGCCACCGCGGCAAACGACGCACGGCGTCGGCCGGCGGAACTTCGACGACGGGGAGCAGCGGCGAACTGGAAAGCAGAGGCTCAGACACGCGCATCTCGCAAGGCAGGGCGGAACAGGGGATGCCCGCTGTGAACGTGATGTCGCGGGCAATCGAAAGCGGCGGCAAGTGCTGCCACCAGCGTCGAACGCACATTCGTCATTGTAACCGGCCCTTGTCGCTCGGCCAGGAGGCTGCTCACGGCCCACGGACGTCCCGGCGCCGCCCCTGTCTGGCCGCAGGCGTCGACTTTTTGCAGCCAGCGGGGCGGAACATCCACGTTCAGCCACGCGCCGTGAAGCGTGATCCAGTTCCGTACGCCAATTCCAAACGACACGAGTTGCCCGGTTCGGCCCCACAATCCTGGACGGTCACTCGTGTCCGCCACGCGAACGCGCAGTTCGGCCAACGCGGCCGACATGCCGCTGCGAAAGCGGGCCAGATACTCGCCGACCGACCAGCCGCGCCGCTGCAGCGGGACGATCGGATAAATGGCCAACTGGCCGCGCTGATGCAGCACCGCACCACCCCCCCGGCCGACCCAGTGGATGCCGAGTTGCTCCCGGGCGAGTTGCGCGTCGCTCAACCGCACGTGAGCGCGCGAGCCGGCCCGCCCCAACGTAATCGCCTCCGGGTGCTCGACAAACAGCACTTCCAGCCGATCATCGTCCCGGCCGCCAGCTTCGTAAACCAGCCGCGACTGAAGCGCCAGCGCCGCCTGAACGTCCACAGTCCCCAGAAAATGAAAGCTCGCCCACGGCTGACGGGTCGCCGTAGTTGATTCAACGCCGAGATTTGCTGAAGCACTCATGGGCGGGAATGTAACGAGATTCGCGCGCCAAAGCTACTCAGTATTTTTCCGCGGCGCCTTCCCACATTCGCGTGCTACAGCATATCAACTCGATTGCATGTTGTCAATATATGTTTACCATTTATTACCTAAATGAAGATCGATCGTGATTTCCTGTGCTAGAGTGCAAACCAGCGGATTCGCCACCTCCCGGCCCTCGCCCCCACTCCTTTGAGGACAATTATTAGGACGTTTGCGCAATCGCGAATCGTCGAAAGTGGCGTATTTCCGGGGTCTTGCCGGATTCGCCCGCCGGGCTGCGTTACCCGTGCTGAAGCACGGGCCTAATACCCGCCTGACGGCGGGAAAGGACCGTAAACGGCCCTGAATACGGACGTTTTCAACCATTAAACCGATCAGCATTCCCCCACCAATAACGGCGATTATTAGCCCCTCTGCGCAAGCATCGCCACGTCCGCCCGGCGACCCCATCGGGCTCGCCCCGATGGTGAGCAAGTCGGCGAGCTA
>CAUJKE010000047.1 GCA_963205385.1 Planctomycetota bacterium
CTGCATACTCATGACGGCGTACGGGTCCGAGGAATTGGTGAGCCGCGCCTTCAGCGAGAACCGGATCGACGATTACATCCGCAAGGGAATCAGCCTCGAGGAGATCGAGATGCGCATCGCGCGCGCCCTCAAGCGCCAGCAACTCGAGGTCGAGAACGAATCGCTCCACATCCAACTCGACGAACGATTCGGCCTGGAACATCTCATCGGCCAATCGCCTCCCATGATCGAGGTGTTCGACATCGTGCGACAGGTCGCCCCAACCCCCGCCACCGTCCTCATCCAGGGGGAAAGCGGCACGGGCAAGGAACTGGTCGCCCGGGCCGTCTATCAACACAGCAAACGTTCTGAACGGCCTTTCTTGGCGGTCAACTGTGCGGCGATTCCGGCCCCACTGCTCGAAAGCGAACTCTTTGGCTATGAAAAGGGCGCCTTCACTGGGGCGGACAGGCGACGGATTGGCAAGTTTGAGCAATGCAATGGCGGCACGATTTTTCTCGACGAAATCGGCGACATGCCGGCCGAGTTGCAAAGCAAGATGCTCCGCCTGCTGCAACAGCAAGAGTTCTCGCGCGTCGGCGGCAACGAAACGATCAAGACCGATGTGCGAATTATCGCTGCGACCAATCAAGACCTCGAAAAGCTCGTGGAATCCGGTGATTTCCGCGAGGATTTGTACTATCGCCTCAAGGGGTTCTTGATTTGTCTGCCGCCGCTGCGCGAACGGGGCGATGACATTGTGATGCTCGTTCAGCGTTTTCTGACGCGCTTTAACAAGCAACTCGGCAAGGAGATCGCCACGGTCTCGCCGGAAGTCATGGCGATCTTCAAGAAGTATCGTTGGCCCGGTAACGTGCGCGAGTTTGAGAATGTGATGCGGCAAGCCATGTTGCAAGCCACCGGTTCTGTCTTGCAGCCGGAGTTCTTGCCGGCACTGGCCTGCTATGACGTCGCCACGATTGCCGACGAAGCCGATCGCCGGCAGCATATTACGGACCTGGCCGATTTCGTCGAGGAACGCCTCGCCAGCGGCACTAACAACCTCTACGCCGAAACTATCGAATTCGTCGAACGGTTTCTCTTGCCCAGCGTGCTCCGCACCACCGAAGGTAATCAGTCGCAAGCCGCGACCCTGCTCGGCATCACGCGCGGCAGCCTGCGCAACAAGATCCGCAGCCTTAATATCTCGATTGAGCAAGTGGTGAGCGTCGCGCCGGACGGCGCTGATAGCGACGCTAGCACTGTGGATAGTGGTTGCTGCTGAGCCAAGCCGGGTGAGCGAGTTTGCGCCATTTTGGCAGCGCACTGGCCAATCATTGTGCGTGCTAGCAATGCGCGCCGTTGTATCCCACCCGCCGATTTGCGGCTCGACGAAGAAAACGGGAAAACTCTCAAGTTTGGCCTGCGAATTGCTCTTAGATTGCGATGCCCTCCGGCAATGCAGCGCATTGTGTCGCGTGAGCGTTGTCAGACGTGGACCAGACCCAGTTTCATCGGCATCACAAGGAGATCGTCATGCTCGTACTTAGCCGCAAGGAAGGGGAAGTCATCAAGATCGATCGCGATATCACCGTTACGATCACCCGGATCGAAGGGAGTCGCGTGCGAATTGCCATCGATGCCCCGTCGTATCGCCGCATCCTGCGAGGCGAATTGCAGGACCGCGAGGAAGCTGAAGTGGCGACCTCCGCCGGGCGTTAGGATGCGTGGTGAAAGTTGAAGCTGAGGTTTTGCGTGGCTAGGGCGAGTTGCAGCTCGCTCTAACGGCGGCCGCGGTGAGTTGCTTGTGCTGCGGGTGTGCATTCGCAACCACACTGAATCTTGCGCAAACCGCGCGTCTAATTTGTGAAAATGGCCAACAGTGGCAAGGTGGCCGCGCAGCGACCTTTTTGGTCGTTGCGCGGCCATTTTTTCGTGGGCGATTCGCAAGTTTTTCGCCGATTCTTCTGACGCTTGCAATTGTATCTTCCGAACGCGAAACTGAACCATCAACGCGCGTTGACACTGTAACTTGCGCGAGGACAATGTCACGCTGCTGCCGGTGCAGAGTATCGCCAAGTCAACAGGCGATGCGTTGGGTTCGGAGGGTATCGCCATTGTTTCCTGACCTGTTGGACACCAAAGGCTTTCCCGCCCGTTGGGATTGCGGTCCCGCGTGGAAACAAGAGCCTGTTTGGGCCTGGCTTCATATTCTTTCGGACTTGGCGATTTGGGGCGCTTATCTGGCGATTCCCCTGGTATTGATCTATTTCCTGCGCCAGCGGAAGGATACGCCGTTCCCGCGCGTCTTTTGGTTATTCGGGGCGTTTATCTTTACTTGCGGAACCGTGCATCTCATCGAATCCATCATTTTCGTCTACCCGGTCTATCGCCTGTCGGGGGCGATGAAGTTCTTAACCGCAGTCGTTTCTTGGGCGGCCGTGCTCGCGCTAGTGCGGGTCATGCCGCGTGCGTTGTCGTTTCGTTCGCGGAGCGAACTCGAGGCGGAAGTGCGGCAGCGCACGCAAGAACTCGAGGAACTGAATGAGCGGATGCGCGCGGAGATTGAACATCGCGAAGAGATCACCCGTTCGCTCGCGACGAACGAGGAACGACTGCGATTGGCCTTGCAAGCGGGACGCATGGGGACGTGGGACTGGAACTTGCAGACCAACATGGTCATCTACGACGAGATGCAGTGCGAAATTGTGGGGATCGGACGCGATACTGGGTTTGTTCATGCCAGTCAGTTTTTCGATCTGGTCCATCCCGACGATCGTGAGAAACTTACGCGGACGGTGCAGAACTGCATCGCCACTGGTGAAGCGTATCTCGCGGAATTTCGCGTCAGCCCGCCTGGTGGTGAAATGCGCTGGTTGGCTGGACACGGCCGGATCGTAGGGGACGCGCCGTACGCGCGGCGCATGACCGGCGTGAACTACGACATCAGCCACCGCAAGCAAATGGAGCACGCGCTGGAGGAAGCGCATCGCGAAGCGGAGACCGCCAATTTGGCCAAGAGTGAATTCCTGGCAAACATGAGCCATGAAATCCGCACGCCGCTGACTGCCATTCTGGGCTGCGCCAGCGTTCTGGTGCGCGATCTGGAGGAACCTGAGACGCTCGAAATGGCGGAAATGATTCAGAATCAAGGGCGATTGCTGTTGGGCGTGTTGAACGATGTGCTGGACTTGTCCAAGATCGAAGCGGGGCGACTGGAGATTCGCAACGAGCCCACGAACCTGGCCGCCGTAATTGCCGACGTGCGGTCCTTGATGGAACCTGCGGCGCAAGAAAAAGGCCTGATCCTCGATATGCACGTCAAGTCTCGCTTGCCGCAGCTTATCGAGACCGATCCGCTCCGCCTGCGTCAGATTCTCATCAATTTGCTGAGCAACGCTATTAAGTTCACGGAAACCGGCGTCGTTCGAGTCGAGTGCTGGTACGAACCGCACCCCGGCGACAATCAGATGGTGATTGCCGTGCAAGACACCGGCATCGGCATTGCGCCCGATGCCCAGCAACGCATCTTCGAGGCGTTCATTCAAGACGGCGCCGGCGATCGATACGCAACTGGCGGAACCGGCTTAGGGCTGACCATTTGCAAACGGCTGGCCACGATGCTCGGTGGCGATATTTCCCTCACCAGCATTCCTGGACAGGGGAGCACGTTTGTGGTCCGGTTGCCCCTGACAGCCGAGGAAAGCGAACTGGATTGGATCGATGTGGATGCCGCCAATCGCGATGCGGCTTCGAGCCATCCCAGATTACCCGTGAAGCGAATCCCTTGCCGCCTGCTCGTGGCCGAGGACACGCGGAGCATTCAGATTCTGCTCCGGCGCATGCTCAGTGAAGTCGTTTCCCAGATTCAGATCGTCGGCGACGGCGAAGCCCTGCTCGCCGAATACGAACGGGCCAGCCAGGCCGGCGAAGCTTATGATTTGATCCTGATGGATATGCAAATGCCGATCCTGGATGGCTATTCCGCGACGCGCCGCTTGCGTGCCGCTGGCATTGAAACGCCGATCATCGCGCTGACCGCCAACGCCATGGCCGGCGATCGCGCTCGCTGCCTGGAGGCCGGCTGCAACGGATATGTGTCCAAACCGCTCGACTATCAACAGCTCGTCGCGGAGCTCCAGCGCTGGAGCAGCAAACCAGCCGCTAGCGATTGTCGTTCACCCTAAACGGTCATTCCGCTGACCGGGTTTCGACCGTGACTGCCAGCACGACCGGCGCGGTGTTATCGGGCCCTTTCACAAGATCAATCGACTCGATTGTCGCGCTGCGTTTCGGTGCGACCGACAAATATCTCACTTGCTGCCCGCGGGCGGCGAAGGCGAACTTCGAACCCGGCACATCCACGCGGTGAATGTAATCGGCGAACTCTTCGCCGTTTTTGAGCTCGTGGTCTTCCGTCTGGCCGTCCGCGTAATGCAACCGGACGATCATCGAGACGGAACCCTTGCCGCTGGCCGGAAAGCCCCACCCGCTAACGCCGCTCAAGAAGTGAATCGCCTTGGCGGCAGTGTTGCATGGCAGCGAAACGCTCTTGGGCATCTTCGGCGGTAGGTAACCGGTGGGGCCATAGAGCATCACCGCGTTGGGCTTACGATCCCCTTGCGGATCGACGAGTACGAACGGAACGTCCTCCACCGTCCGCGGCGACCAGTCGCTTAAAATGAGCCGTTCCGCATCGGCATCGGCGCTATAGAACATGCCGCGCGTCGTGACGACGCTGGCGATTTTATCCAGCGGCAAAGGAACATATTTCCCCTTGTGCGTGAGGAACTCGAGCAGGTTCACAATTTCTTCTGGCTTGACCTGTTTCTCGAAGCCTTCAGGCATGAGCGATTTGGGCGAGGCGACCAGTTCCTCGATTTCATCGCGGAGCAGTGGATGCGTTTTGCCTTCGGAGTCGATCAGTTCAACCGAGGTTTTCGTTTCCGAAGCGAGGAGCCCCGTGAAGACGCGGCCGTCTTCCATCACCACCGTGTAAACGCGAAAGTTCCCCTCCACGCTGCGACTGGGGTCGATGACGTGCATCAACAATTCGTGCTTGGGATGCACGGCCATGCCGGTTAAATCGGGGCCGATCTGCGCTCCTTCGCCGTTATGCCGGTGGCATTTCGCGCATTGCGCCGTGAAGACCAACTTGCCCAAGGCGACGTCGCCTTGCTTCTCGGTCAACGGCATCAATTCTTCTAAGACCTTTTGCCGATCCGCATTCGGCAAACCACCCCCCGCGGCCAGGAGCTTCTTCGCCTTGGCGGCGATTTCCTTATCGGGATGCACGGCGAGAGCCTGGCGTTGGTCGAGCGCCAGGTCGCTTAATTGCAGTTGGCCGGCTTCGATACCGTCGACCAGCGCGGCGGTCCAGTCGCTGCGCCCCAGGAGTACGCGGATCGCGGCGGGGCGCACCGCTGGCGTGATCGAATCGAGCCTGGCGACAAGCATCTCGCCTGCCGACTTCGCTTCGCTTTTGGCGAGCGCTTCGATCAGGCCCTGGGCGAGCGCCGGGGAGGTGCGGGGACCCAGTTGAGCGAGGAGTAACTCGACGGTCTTTGCATCCGACTTCTTAAACGTGATCAATTGCGCAGCTGCGCTGACGCGATCGGCGTCGCTCGCGGAGTCGTCCGCGACGGATGCGGCAAATTGCTCCGCGATTTGCGCGGAGTATTTTTCGAGCACGTTGCTATTCCAACGTTCGGCCAGCGAAACGAGATTGGCGCGGCTGTTGGGCGAGACCTTGGCAAAGAGGGCAATCAGCCCCGTGCGTCCCGCGTCGTCAAGCTCGGTAGAGGAATCTCGCGGCCAGCCTTTGAGAAGCCCGGCGATCACGACGTCAGCAATGTCCGGCGAGCTCTGAGGCAGAGACGCCAGCAGGGCGGAGTAGTTATCGGGATTTCCGCGGGCATAGCTTTCGGCAATGATCGCGATGCGGTCAAGCGCCGGTTTGCTAAAGGCTTGCTTGCCGCCGAGTTGCGATAGCGCGGTCAGCACGGCGAAATCGTGCCGCGCGCCGGCGGAAGTGAGCGCATCCAACAACCAGCGATCGCGGAGCACGTCCGATTGTTGCAAGGCTTCAATAACAGCCAATGCCGCCACGGCGCCGTCGCTCGTGCGGGGAAGATCGGCGAGCGCCAACCAGGCCGCTAGTTGCACCTGGCCATCGCGGTCTTGCGTCAGCTTCGCAATGGCCGGCGCGTATTTCGGATCGCGCGGCAAGACCGTGAGCGCGTTGCGACGGACGGCGGCCGACGAATGCGTTAGTGATTTCTCCACAGCAGCGCTGACATCGCGCGGCGGATCATTCAACACGCCTAGCCCAGCCAACGTCCACAAGGCATGCACTGCGCCTGCATTCAAGCCGGTGGCGTCCACGGTTTCGTCATGCAAAAGATTCAGCAGTTGCGGAACGACATCCCGCTCGCCTCGCTCCACCAATAAACGCTGCGCCTGGCGCCGCCAGAATAGATTGTCGTTCGCCAGCGCTTTCACCAACACGTCTGGCGGCGCGTTGTGCAGCGACTTCACGTTCGCCGGCTGGGCCTGGTCATAGACCAGCCGATAAATCCGGGCATGTTTTTTGTCGCGCAGTTCCGTTTCGTACGCGGCCCCCTTGCCCGTCTTGAAACCGGCCGGCGTCGGGTTGTGCTGGACGATGAAGTTGTACCAGTCGAGCACCCAGACGTTTCCGTCGGGACCGACCTCCGCCATGATCGGCGAGGCCCATTCATCATCGCTGGCCAACAAATTCCAGGCGTTCTTACTACGATAGCCGGCGCCTTGCGGATCGATGACAAACGTGGCCACGAGGTTGCCGGTCGGTTCGCAGACGAAGGCCGTCCGGTTCCAATATTCGCGAGGGTAGGTCCGCGCTGTGTAGAGTGCGTGTCCGGCGGCGGCGGTGAAGCCACCGTGATGATCGACCTGACGAATCTTGTCGGTGATGGGATAGAACTTGTTGCTCTCGGCGATGCCTCCAAGCACGGAACTCGACCAACCGCGAACTTGTTCGTAATAACGGTTAGGAATCGGCATATATTCGCTCGGATTGCCGTTGGCCGTGGAGCCGAACAGTATGCCTTCCTCGTTAAAGCCAACGCCCCAACTGTTGTTGTTGGTGTTGCGGAGGAATTCCAATTTCGAGCCATCCGGCCGGAACCGATAAAAGCCTTGGCGGAAGCTGTGTTGCTCGCCGCCAATGGTGCCATTGAAACCGGAATAGCCAACCATTCCATAGATCCAGTTATCGAACCCGTACTGCAAATTGCTGGGTCCGGCATGGGTGTCTCCCGTTCCCCAGCCGGTGAACAGCACGCGGCGCTCGTCGGCCACGTCATCGCCGTCGGTATCTTTCAGAAAGAGCGTATCCGGCGCCTGGTGCACAATCAGGCCACCCTGGACGCAGAGTAAACTCGTGGGAATGCTGAGCTTCTCGGCGAAGATCGTGAACTTGTCCGCCTTGCCGTCGCCGTTGGTGTCTTCGCAAATTCGGATGCGGTCGCGCCCTTTCCCAGGCGGTTGCATTTCGTTGGGATAATCGACCGTTTCGGCCAGCCATAACCGTCCCCGCTCATCCCAGTTCATCGCAAGCGGCTTGCCAATCTCTGGCTCGGCCGCGAACAACTCCAGATGAAAGCCTTGCGGCATGACGTAATGCTTGAGCGACTCCGCCGGTTCGAGCGGCTTCTGCATCTTGTTTAGCGGCTCAGACGTTGTTCCCCACTTCTCGCCAGCGGGATAAAACGGCACGCGGGCAGGGGCGAACTCAAACGGTTTCACGTCCGTGCGAGGCGCGGTCATCGCCGGCTTATCGGCGAACAGGCCGGCCATTTGCGGGTCTTGTCCCACCGCCCAGCGAATGCCCCGCTCTACTAAATTGTGAAAACCGGGATTGCTCCAGGTGCGCTCATCGTGGCCCCACGCCGTGTAAAAGACGCGCCCCTTCCCCTGCGTGCGAACCCAAGTCCACGGCTCCTGTTTGTCACCTTCGGCGCGGTATTCGAGCACGGTGCGATCTTTGTCGTTGTGCTTGGTGTGGACGTACGTTTCGTCCCAGCTTTCAAACCCTTTGAAGCCGCGCAGCAGTTCGTGATCGGGCTCCGCGAGCTGGGTGCGGAACGTGCCTGTGCCGTGCCGCAGGAATTGGGCGCCGACGAGGTCGATGTATTTGGGTGAATTCAAAAAGCAATACGACGCGCAGTGCAGCGGAATAAAGCCATGACCCGATTCGACGTAATCGAGCAAGCCTTGCTCTTGCTCCGGTTTGATCTCGACCGTGTTGGCGTAGATCACCAGGCCGTCGTAATTCTTCAGCGTCTTGGCATTCAGGTCGTCCATCCGCTCCGTATAGGTCAGCTCGATGCCGCGATGCTGCATCACCGGCGCAAGCTGTTTGAAGCGCTCCATCGGCTGATGGTGCCCCTGGTCGCCAAGGAACAGGAGCTTGATCGGCGGCGGGTCGGCGGCGCAGGCAGTTGCCGCGGTAAGCAGCAGCGCCGTGAAGGACAGAGCGACAAAGACAAAACGCTGAATCATAAATCAGTTCCTCGCGTGGGTCGCGGAAGAAGGTTGGTTCGGGGAGGGTTGCGGGACGGGATCGTTTCACAGCGCGCCCAGCGGGCAGCGCGGCGTTGTGCCAGGCACGGGACGCCACCATCTTTCATAATCGAGCACGGCGTTTTACGCCAACGTAAAGTCTGGCAGGCGAACGATTTCGCCCCCCTTGAGTGCCGACTCATGGGCGCAGATGCCGACGCAGGTCCAATTGGCGGATTGCACCGCGTTCGGCCACGGGTCGCGATTTTCCACGAGGGCACTGACAAACTCGTTCACCAAATGCGGATGCGACCCGCCATGGCCCCCGCCTTGCACGAACGACAGGTGGTCGGCGTCTTGAATCGAGCGGGTAAACTTGCGAATTGGCTCCGGCAACAAGTGCGCGTAGTCGGGAACCTCCACCTTGGAGGGAATCTCCGGTTCTGGCTTCTTGGCGGTGTGAAGGATGTGGGGCTCGTTCTCGACGAGCGTCCATTCGAAGCTCTTCTTCGTGCCGTACACGTCGAAACTCTCGCGATACTGCCGCGCGACGTCGTATAGGAATCGCCAAATATGCGCGGTGAGGTCCGAGTCTTTAATCTTGATATGGCACGTCTCGACCGCGAACTTGTTGCCGGACTTTTGCGCGATGTCGTCGCGCACGGTTCCCGAACCAAAGCAGGAGACATATTCGGCGACGCCGTTGACCAGCCCCAGGCAAGGGCTGACGACGTGCGTGGCGTAGTGCATGGGGATCATCTTTTCCCAGTATGCCGGCCAGCCATCCATGTCTTGCGGGTGCGAAGCGGCCAGGTATTGAATCTTGCCGAGCTCGCCGCTGTTGTGCATTTCCTTGAGAAACAAGAACTCGCGGCTGTACACGACGGTTTCCGCCATCATGTATTTGAGGCCGGTTTGCTTCACCAGTTCACAAATCTGGCGGCACTCGTCAATCGTCGTCGCCATTGGGACGGTGCACATCACATGCTTGCCCGCCTTGAGCGCTGCCAGTGACATCCAGGCGTGATCGGGAATCGGGCTGTTGATGTGCACAAAGTCGACTTGGGGATCTTTCAGCACGGCCGCGAAGTCGGTGTATCGGTGCGCGATGCCGAACCGATCGCCAATCTTGTTGAGATGCTCCGTGTTGCGCTGGCAAATCGCGTGCACGTTCGCGTGCGGATGCGCCTGATAGATCGGAATGAACTCGGCTCCAAATCCCAGTCCAATCATGGCGACATTGACAGGCGAGGATGCCATGCTGCGAACTCCTTGCGGCCGCCAGCGGGCGGCGATAGTGGGGAATGACGTGCGGACAGTACGGGCAGATGTGCAGCCGAAGTCGGCAGACGCTCGACCAGTAGCCGAGTCCAAACTCGCGCGAGTTTGGCTACGGGTGCAGGTTCAACTCCACTTATTGTGCAACCCAAGCGTGGCGGAGTCCATGAGACACCGCGCAAAGTGCATGAGATTTTTTACCGCGCCGGACTACGCTACAATGGAGCGAAATGCGGCTTTTGCGTGTGATTTGCCCGCAAGTGGCCGCGTATGCCAATATTACGGTTGAGAAATGTCGCGAAATGCCGGTTCCTGCACGCCTACTGCCCCGTCGCCCCGTTTTCAACGGCGGTCGGTGGCGCTGCTAATCGAAACCTCGAATGCCTACGCCCGCGGCCTGCTCAGCGGCATCACGGCATTCATTCGCCGCCAAGAGGCCTGGTCGGTCTTTTTGCCGGAGCAGGAGCGCGGAGCGCTCCCGCCGCGGTGGCTCACGCGGTGGCGCGGGGATGGGATCATCGCGCGACTGGAGAACGAGCAGATCGCGGCGGAGGTCATGCGCCTCGGCGTGCCGGTGGTGGATGTGAGCGCGGCGCGCGTGGTTCCCTCCGTACCCTGGGTGGAGACCGATGACGCGGCCATCGCGCAGTTAGTCTTCGCCCACTTGCAGGAGCGTGGCTATCGACGGTTCGCGTTTGTCGGCGACGATCGGTTTCAATGGTCGCGTTGGCGGCGGGATCGGTTCGTCGCCCTCGCTGCCGCGGCGGGTGCGACGTGCGACGTGTTCGAACTGCCGGCCGCGGATCCGCGTTCGGCGTCGTTCGAAGCGATGCGCGCCAAAATGGTCGCCTGGCTTCAACAGTTGCCGAAACCGATTGGCCTGATGGCGGCCTACGATATCAAAGCGCAGCAACTACTCGATGCGTGTCGCGATGCCGGCGTCGCGGCGCCGGAGGATGTCGCGGTGGTCGGTGTCGATAACGATGAACTGTTGTGCGAACTCTGCTCGCCTCCGTTGTCGAGCGTCGCGCCGGATGCCTTTAATACCGGCCTATACGCGGCGGAACTGTTGCACCGCATGATGCATGGCGAAAAGATTGCGCCGACCGGTCATTTTCTTAAGCCGCTGCGCTTGGTCGTGCGACAATCGAGCGCCGGCTTTGCTATTGCCGATCCGCACATCGCCGCCGCCATGCAACTCATTCGCGAGCACGCCTGCGACGGCATTCAGGTGAGCGATCTGCTCGAGCGGGTTCCCCTGTCGCGTCGCACGTTTGAAAGCCGGTTCCGCAAAATCGTGGGCCGTTCGCCGCATGAAGAGATCCTGCGGTTCAAGATCGAGCGGATCAAGGAACTGCTAATCGGCAGCGACCTTACCCTCTCCGCCATCGCCCGCCGCACCGGCTTCGCCCATGATGAATACCTTAGTGTCGCGTTCAAACGGGTCGTCGGCCTGCCCCCCTCCAAGTATCGCGAGAAGATGCGGTAGGACCGGCTTCCAGCGTCTGTCTTCTCACCCGAACGCCAAAGGTCGAGGGGAGAAGCCTGAACCTAAGTGGCGTCTCCTCAGGGACTTGCCTTCTCGCTGCGAGGATCGCTCCGGCGCCGCTGGGGCCTGCGCCTCCACTCTCTTCGCCCCGTGGAGGTTGCCGATTCGCAGACAACTCCCGCGCCACTGCTTTGCTCCGCAGTCGCCGGGCGATTATGTTACCTACTTCACGCCGCGCCGTTTCCGGCGCTGTTTACCCGCCAGTTGCCCAGGATGGAAACCATGCTGATGCGTTCGATTGTCTTTTCGCTCCTGCTCGCTTTTGCCGGTTCGCCTGCATTGGCCGCGGAGTGGCCGGAATTCCGTGGCCCGGACGGCCAAGGCCATAGCAGCGCTAAGAACCTGCCGCTCGAGTGGAGCGAGACCGAGAATGTTGCCTGGAAGACGGAGCTGCCCGGCCGCGGCTGGTCGAGTCCGGTGATTGCTGGCGACCAGATCTGGCTCACCTATGCGGTGACGGATCCAATCAGCGAGGAAGACAAGCAGAAAAAGCTAACCACCAATACCGGCAACCAGCCGCTCGAAGTTGTGGGGACCGTGCGGATGCACGCGGTGTGCGTCGATCGCAACTCGGGCAAAATTGTGCGCGACATGGAAATTCTCGTGGAGGACGATCCGCAGTGGACGCACGCGCTCAATACGTTCGCTTCGCCGACGCCTGTGCTGTCGGACGACGGGCTGTTGTATTGCCATTTTGGCGCGCACGGAACCGCGTGCGTCGATACCAAGACGATGCGTGTGAAGTGGACCAACCGCGAGACCAAAGTCCTGCACGAGAACGGCCCCGGGAGTTCGCCGGTGCTGTACCAGGACAAGCTTATCTTTCACTGTGATGGGAGTGATGAGCAGTACATTGTCGCGCTTGATGCGCACACCGGCAAGATTGCGTGGAAGACGGATCGCACCGGTCAGATGCATAGCAACCCGCAACTGCGCAAGGCGTATGGCACGCCGATCGTGCTGCCGATCGACGGACGCGCGACAGTCATATCCCCCGCGGCGAATTGGCTCTATGGTTACGATCCGCTGACCGGGCAGGAATTGTGGAAGACGTCGTACGGCGTGCTCGGCTTCTCCATTGTCTGCCGCCCGGTGTATGGCCAGGGGCAGGTCTACCTGAGCACCACGTTCAATCAGCCAGAGTTGTTGGCGATTAAGGTCGATGACGCCAGCGTCGAACCGTCGATCACCTGGCGCACGAAGAAGGGTGCGCCGCAGATGCCATCGCTACTGCTGGTCGACAAGGATCTCTTCATGGTCAACGATAAAGGGGTCGCGACCTGTCTCGACGCGGCGACCGGCGAGGTGCACTGGACCGAGCGGCTTGGCGGCAATTTTTCCAGTTCGCCGCTGTATGCCGATGGCCGCATCTACGTCAGCAATCGCGAAGGGGAGACGTTTGTCCTGGCCCCCGGCCAAGAGTTTAAGCTGCTCGCCACCAACCAGCTCGACGGCGCTATTATGGCCTCCCCGGCGGTCGTCGGCGAAGCGATTTACCTCCGCACCGAACACGCCCTCTATCGTCTTGAAAAGAAAGCGACGGATTGACACTGACGACTCGTTGATTGGCTCGTTTTGCGGCGTCGCCAACGGCCCGCGCGAGCGTGGTCGCGCCTTCTCAATCAAGCGTTCTATTGCAAAGGATGATCCATGATCCGCTCCCATTTGCTCTCTGGGTTGGTACTACTACTGGCCACGAGTCTCGCCGCTGCGCAATCCAAGCCGTACCGCCTCCCGTCGGTTGACTTGAAGCAACCGGTCATCTGGGGAAGCGAGGCGACAACGCCGGAAGGATTCACGCTGGCGTTTGGCGGGCTAATGCAAGCGGCGCCTGACGGAAGTCCGCACACTCGTATTCGCTTGAACAATAACGCAGACTTGGAAACGCTCAAGTTTGACAGCGACGGAGCGAAGTCGCTCCTCGCCCTGCACGCCCAACTGCTCGCCGCCCAACAAGCCGCTCGTCTTCGCGCTCACGCCGCGCGACATTTCTATCTGGAAGGAGCGCAGGAGTTCGCAACCTCGCGCTATTTGCCAGCGCCGATGGAGAAGTCGCTCGCCGCCGGACGCCAGGAAATCTCCGCGATCCGTGCTGCGCTCGCCGAGCACGCGCCCGCTTTCGCACCGCGCGTCGATGCAATGCTAGAAGCTGCGTTGAAACTCTCCGCGGATCCGCAGCCCACGGTCTCCGCGGACCTCGCCCGCCGGCTATTTCAAGCTGCGGAGAAACTCGATCAGGCCGCCGCACTCGTCAATCCAGAACCGGGACCGCGCGCACTTAGCCCGCTCGTCTACGATCCCGGCACGAAGCTCTTCATCCTCTTCGGCGGCGATCATCTTGATTATCTCACGAACGACGTGTGGGTCTTCGATCCCGCGAACCTCACCTGGAAGCAGCGTCACCAGGTGAAAGCCCCGCGCCCCCGCGCCAATCATACTTGGGAAGTCCTGGAGCCTGGCAAGCTGCGGCTCTCTGGCGGCTACACCTATGTCTCCAATACGGATTACATGGGAGGCCAGTACGTCGATTGGGGTGATGGCGACTTTGTCTACGATGTCGCTGCGAATACGTGGTCGGGCGAGGGGCCGCTGGTGGACGCCGACGCGCGGACGTACCGCAGCGGTCCGTTTCATCCCGATTTCTATTTGCAAGGGGAGCGGCCGGACGCGGCGGCCTTTCAAAAGCAGTTGAGCGAACTTCCGGCGAACCAATGGTGGGCGACGAAGCCGCCGCATTTGCCGCATCTCAACCGCGATTGGGGCTCCGCGGTGCTTGCGCCGGAGTGCGATCTGCTGCTCCGCTGGAGTGGCGGGCATTGTGCGCATGGCGGCACGGATGTACTGCATTATCATTTGGCAAGCAATCGCTGGGAATTGACCGCGCCGGTCGAGTTTCCGCTGGGGCAGTTGTATACGAACACGGAGTATCCCGCCGGCGTCAGTTTCAACCGCCGGGTGTGGATCACCGGCCACACCTATCAAAACTACGGCTACGATCAAACGCAGCACGCCATGTATTTCGTCGGCCAGTCGCGAGCGTCGTTTCCCTACTCCCCCTGGCGCGGCGATTGGCTGGCGAACGAAGCGACGCTCAAGCCTAACGGCATGAACTACAACAGTTGCTTCTACACACTCACGCTGACGAACATCGGCGATGGTTCGCTCGTCTGCTGGACGAACGAAGGCCGCGTGTTCCATCGGCCGCCGGCGTGGCAAGAAATGGAACTCGCTGGCGACGAATTACCTGGCTCGATCGTCGATAACTCCACGCTCACCTATGACAGCCAGCGGAACAAGCTCTACTTCTTCCGCAAAAAGTATGGCGACAGCGCAACCTACGACGGCGTCGTTCACGCGCTCGACCTGAAGACGAAGACCGTCACCAAACTTACGCCTGACGGGGCCGACGCCGCGCATCAGATCCCGTACCTCTGTCAAATCCGCTACGACGCCGCGAGCGACCTGCTCCTCTGCGGTTGCACTTTACCGCCGGATGCGAGTGGCCTCCGCCGTACGCCTGCGTACGATCCAAAGCATAATCGCTGGGTCTCCCTCAAGATCACCGGCGACGATCCCAGTGGCGAAAGGGGACGCAATGTGTCGCTGGGGATGATGTACGACGCGCAACGGAAGCTGTTCTGGGCGGTGGATACGAAGAGCCAGGTGTATGTGCTCCGAGTTGATCCTCGCACCGCCGACGTGCAACCGCTGAAATAACCCTTTCCCATCCTATTTCCGAGCCTCTGATGCGAACTCTCTTGCTGGCATGTCTCGTCGTTTTACTTGTGTGCGCCACCACCGTGCTGGCCGATGGCCCCGCCGATAACGTTGCCGCCAACGTGCGCCGCCTACCGAAACTCGGCATCGAAGTGCCTGCGGAGCAGCGCGCGGAACTGGAGGCCGGCCTGGCGAAGTTACAGTTGGCAATCGAACAACTACAGACCAAGGCCCAGAAGGATGCGCAGACGGCGCTGCTGCTGCCGGACGTGCAAATCTATTACAAAGCGGTGCATGATGCGCTCGCGTACCAGGAGTTCCACGCGGAAAAGGAACTTGACGAAGCAGTCCAGCAACTCGCCGCGGGCCAAACGCGGGGGGAGCAACTGTTGCGCGGCGAGGCGCCGTGGACGACGCAGACGGGACTCGTGCCGCGCGGGTATGTCTCGAAGATCGATGGGAGCGTGCAACCGTATGGGATGGTTGTGCCGGAGACGTACACGAATCAAACGCCGGTCGGATATCGTTGCGACGTTTGGCTGCATGGCCGCGGCGAAACGAATACGGAGCTGAACTTCATTCGCGACCGCACCCACAACCCCGGCACGTTCACGCCGTCCCGCGCTCTGGTGTTGCATCCTTACGGCCGCTGGAACAACGCCTTTAAGCTGGCCGGCGAGGTCGATGTGTTCGAAGCTCTCGCCGACGCGCAGGCGAAGTACGCCATCGACGACGACCGCATCGCCATCCGCGGCTTTTCGATGGGGGGCGCCGGCGTGTGGCATCTGGCGGTGCATTATCCCGACCGCTGGTTCGCCGCCAACCCCGGCGCGGGCTTCAGCGAGACGCCGGAGTTTTTGAAGCTATTCCAGCAGGAAGAATTGAAGCCAACGTGGTGGGAGGAGCGGTTGTGGGGATTGTACGATTGTCCTCATTGGGCAATCAACCTGAGCGGCCTCCCCACGGTCGCTTACAGCGGCGAGATTGACCGCCAGAAGCAAGCCGCGGATGTCATGCAGCGCGCTCTAGCGGTTTATGGCCGCGAACTGGTGCATGTGATTGGGCCGAATACGGCGCACGCCTATCATCCCGCCGCGCGCCGAGAGGTTGATGAGCGCCTGGCGGTCATCGATAAGGCTGGCAAACCGCGCGTGCCGCATTCGGTCCATTTCGTAACGCGGACCCTGCGCTACAACCAAAATCTCTGGATCACCATTGATGAATTGACCGCACACTGGAACAACGACGCGACCTTGTTCGCGGAGCTAGGGAGTGATTTTGAGAAGATCGATATCAAGACCAGCGGTGTGGAAGGATTTACAATTCACTTTCAACCGGGTCAGTGGCGCAAGAACGAAATCGGCGGCCAGCATCTGTTCATCGCCATCGACGACGAATTCGAGGGGCTCGATTTCTTCCCCTATCCCAAGTCGGATCTTTCCGTCACGACGTCCTATCACTTTGCCGACGGCAAGTGGAAATCCGGCCAGCGCCCGGCCGACGGCCTCCGCAAGAAGCATGGCCTGCAAGGCCCCATCGACGACGCCTTCCTGGATTCCTTCCTCATGGTCCGCCCCAGTGGTCAGGCGGCGCATGAGGCGGTGGAGAAGTGGACCACGAGCGAGTGCGACCGCGCGATCGAGCATTGGCGGCGGCACTTCCGCGGCGAAGCGCGCGTGAAGCAAGATGCCGAAGTCACCGCCGAGGACATCCAGAATCACCATCTGATTCTCTGGGGCGATCCGCAGAGCAACGCGATTTTGGCGAAGATTGCCGACAAGCTGCCGCTGCAGTGGACGAAGGGGCAGATCGCCGTTCCCAAGTATGGCGCGTTTGGAGCGGAGACCCACGCGCTGATCGCGATCTATCCCAACCCGCTCAACCCCGAGAAGTACGTGGTGCTCAACAGCGGCTTCACGTTCCGCGAATACGATTACCTCAACAACGCCCGCCAGGTCCCCAAACTGCCCGATTGGGCGATTGTGGACACATCGATTCCGCCCGACTCGCGTTGGCCCGGCCGCATCGCCGCCGGCGGCTTTTTCGGTGAGCGTTGGGAAATGCGCGCCGCCAAACCGGATGCGCCTGCTCCGGCGCGACGACCCCCGGCCGCGAAGAAATCTGCCACCAGGAAGAAATCCTAAACTAACGCGACCCGCCGGCCGAC
>CAUJKE010000048.1 GCA_963205385.1 Planctomycetota bacterium
ACAAGCTCGCGGCTTCGACGACCGCCGAACTCAAAGCGCTCAGCGATCGATTGTCTCGGCAGCTTTCGTATTTGCTCGAACCGATTTCGCTGATCGAATGCGACGCGGATAGCGCCACCGTGCAATTGCGGTCGAATCCGCCGCAGCAGGACGAGGACAAGACCAGTTACTACGAGATTGTCGCCCGCCGGGGCGGCTCGATCATGCTCTGCCGGTATCTGAAACAGCCGGGGACTGTGCGGCAGATTACCCCGTCCAACCTCACCCACGAAGTCTTGGCGCGTCTCGGCGACGACTTCGTCACGGCGGTGGAAGCGATGTAGCGCGGCGCCGCGTGGCCTGCCATTTGCGCCTGTGGTTTGTAAAACGGGAATAACCGTTTCCCTCGCGCCGGCGAACCGCTATCATACAACGAGCATTTTGGCTTTATCCACATTTTCGCTCGTGGTGGTAGGCGTCCATGGCCGCTGAGGATTTCGATCTCAATTCGCTCGCGAACTACCTGCATCTGGCGCCCCAACAGGTGCAGAAGATGGCGGAGCGCGGCAAACTGCCGGGGCGCAAATTGCAAGGCGAGTGGCGATTCTCCGCGCCGGAGATTCATCATTGGCTGGAAGATCGCATCGGCGCCTCGGAAGACGACGCCGAATTGATCCAGGTCGAGGAGGTCCTGGATCAAGGCCTCCCCAACGAGCCAGCGGTAGAGGCCTCCCTCTCGATTGCCAGGCTCCTGCCGGTCGAGGCAATTGCGATTCCGCTGCTGGCGAAGACGCGCAATGCCGTGCTGCAGAAAATGGCGGAACTGGCCGCGGACACGGGACTGTTGTGGGATCCCGACAAGATGGTCGAAGCGCTTCGTGCGCGTGAAAGTCTGCATCCCACCGCGCTTGATAATGGAGTCGCGCTGCTGCACCCGCGGCGGCCGCTGGCCAACATGCTGGCCGAACCGTTCATCGCGCTGGGCATTACGTCGTCCGGCGTGCCGTTTGGTTCTTCGACGGGACAGCTAACCGATATTTTCTTTTTGATCGGCGCGACGGATGATCGCGAACATTTGCGGATGCTGGCCCGACTCAGCCGCGTCCTGCAAGATGAAAGCCTGCTGGAAGCACTGCGGAGCGCGGCGGATCCGCGTTCCGCTCACGAGTTACTCGCCGCGCGCGATAGCGAACTCCCCTAACAGCCCCGCTTATGTCCGCACGGAAGCCACGACCGACGGTGCTCTTGATTGGCGACGCGACGCGCGCTGATTTTCGCTCAGCCACTCAGTATTTGCAGAGCGAGACGAACCTGTTGACCGCCGCGTCCTGCGCCGCCGCGAGTGAGCTTTTCGCGGCTATCGAGGTTCCCGCGCCGCAGTGGATCGTGTTGGCGACCCCGCAGCGCGGCGCGTTCGCCACGTGCGAAGTGGAAGCTTTGCATACCCAAGCGCCGCTGGCGAAGCTGGTGCAGTTGCTCGGCGGTTGGTGCGAAGGCGAAACGCGCACCGGCCGCCCACTGCGAGGCGTGACGCGGGCGGCTTGGACATCGTTTGTTTCGCGCGCGCAGGCCGAGCTACACCCTCAATCACGCTTGGGCTATGCCGGTTGGTCCTTGCCCCGCACGGCCACGCCGCACGATGTGGCCCTGCTGACGCGGGCCAGCGTGTCACAATCGATAGTCACAGGCGGTTTGGTCGCGGTGGTCGCGGTGGGCCGAGAAGACTACTTGGCGCTCGCCGATGCGCTGGCCGCTTGCGGTTGCCAGGCATGTTGGCGCCGCGATGGCTCACTCCCCAGCGAAGCTCAAGGCATTGTGTGGGCGGGAACGAGCCTGACCGCTTCGCAACAGCAGCGCTGGCGGCAGTTACGACAAGCCGCCGGCGCGCGACCTATCGTGGCGCTGCTCGACTTCCCTCGTTGGCAGGAAGTGGCGGAGTTGCTGGACAACGGCGCGACGACCGTCATCGCCAAACCATTTCTGCTCGGCGATTTACGCGCGGGGTTCGCGCAAGCAGGTCTGCTCGGCGCTGCGCCGTCCCAGAAGCTGTCCGCGTAAGGCGATGTTTCGAGGTCGAGGCCAGTGAAAAGCAGTTCGTCGCGGCGGCTAACGGGAGCGAAACGGGACGCCTTCGTTCCCGAAACTCAGTCCAACTGCTTCGCCAATTGATCGACGACGAGGCTGCCGATGTTGAGCGCCGAGGTCGCGGCCGGGCTGGGGGCGTTGAGGATGTTGATGACGCGGTCGGACGCTTCAATCAAAAAATCGTCCGCGAGTTGTCCCTGCGGCAAGACCGCCTGCGCTCGCACGCCGGCGCGGGCGGGAACCAAATGTTCGCTCCGCACTTCCGGCATCAACCGTTGCAACGCGCGCACGAACGCCGCTTTGCTGAACGAACGCCACATTTCTCCCAGGCCAACCGGCCAATACTTCCACGCCAGGCGCAAGAAGCCCCGATAGCACAACGCCTCACCCAGATCGCGGAAGTTGATATCCAGCTTGTGATAGCCTTCCCGCGCGAAGGCCAGTACGGCGTTGGGGCCGCATTCGACCCCCCCTTCGATCATCCGCGTGAAATGCACGCCGAGAAACGGAAAGTTGGGATTGGGGACGGGATAGATCAAGTTCCGGCAGAGATGCTCCGCTTCCGGCTGGAGTTCGTAATACTCGCCGCGAAACGGAATGATTTGCGAAGCGAACGTTTGCCCCGTGCGGCGCGCGACGCGGTCGCTATAGAGCCCGGCGCAGGTGATGGCGTAGCGCGCGTATATTTCGCCCCGCGACGTTTCGACCACGAGCGGCCGGCCATTGTCGCGCCGCAGTTTGTGAAAGCGCGTCTCGAGTAAGATTTCGCTCCCGGCGGCGGTTACGAGTTCGGCCAGCTTCTCGCACACGCGGCGATAATTCACGATGCCTGCTTCGGGAACGTGAATCGCCTCCAGCCCCGCCGCGTGCGGTTCGAGTTCGCGCAAGCGGGAAGCATCAATCCGCTCGCAGGCGACGCCGTTCTCTCGCCCGCGAGCCAAAATGTTTTCGAGCAGCGGCAGTTCGTTCGGCTCGACGGCGACGATCACTTTGCCGCAGATCTCGAACGGGATGCCGTGCTTGGTGCAAAATGCTTGCATCGCCAGCTTGCCAGCGCGACAGTTTTTCGCGCGGAGCGTGCCGGGCTTGTAGTAAATGCCGGAGTGGAGCACGCCGGAGTTATAGCTGGATTGATGGACAGCTACCGACGACTCCTTCTCGATCACCATCACGCGCTGCGCGGGGTAGCGCTGCGTGAGGTGGTAGGCCGTCGCCAACCCCACAATGCCGCCCCCTACAATCAACGTGTCGCATTGCATAGGGCGCGGAATCAGTCCGAGGTTTTGAGTTTGCGACCGAGTTTTGCTTCCACGCTCGCGACTTTGCTTTTCAAGCTGCCGCTATGACCGGCTCGGTAATCGAGTTTCGCGGCGCAAGTGACGCGGTCGCAATCGGCGGCCACCGCCTCGACGCACTGCTTCAGGACCGCGAGCACCTCGTCGAGTTCCCCTTCAACGACGGTTCCCATGGGGTTCAGGCGATAATCGAGGCCGCTCCGATCGATGATGTCGAGACTGCGAGCCACATACTGACTGATGCTCTCGCCCTTTCCAAGCGGTGTGATGCTGAATTCGAGCAAGGCCATGGGAATTCTCCTCCAAGTAAGACAGGCATCCAGCCTGTCGGAAACGTAAGACAGGCTTCCGACCCTGTCCGGTTCTCAAAAACGACCATCTAGTCACTGCGAAAGGCTGGAAGCCTGTCCTAGTTGGGTGGTTCATGCTAGCGGAAACTTTGACGCCTGAGGCAAAACAGTTCAATCCACTACAACCGGAACTCCGAGATTCAATCCAAGGATAGCATGCCTCAAGCGAATCCCTCCTAAAGTAGCCCTGGCCCTAGTATCGCACGTTTCCACAGTCATTTGTGCGCCAAAAACCTGGCCTGTCCCGAAACGCACCCCGCCGCTACACTCCTGCCCCCAACAGGCTTGGGCAACTCATGAGACCAACTGTGAATTTTCGCTCCCTTGTTTTGAGTCTGGCGTGTACGGCAACAGCGCTCGTTGTCGCCGGTCAGGCTGCTGCGCAGGACTTTCGCCTCCCATCGGTGATCGACGAGGGGGAGCCCTACGTTGGCGCGCCGGTCGAAAGTGTCGTCACGGGGCCGGACTTCGAGATGCTCGACGCGGATACGTATATCGATCCTGATAATCCGTTCAACCATGATGAATATTGGCATTGGCAGTTGTTGCCCAAAGGCCTGGTGTATCGTTCGTACCTGGCAAGCACCAAAGACTCGCGGATGTATGGCGGTGTGAACGAAGCTCGCGACGACAGCACGTTCTGGGATGCCACGCTCGGTGCGCGCGTGGGAATCTTTCGGTACGGCACCAGTGATTATATCCTGCCGGACGGTTTTGAGGTCGATGTGGAAGGCTCCGCGCAAGTGCGGCTCGATGTGCCGGAGAATGTCGACGTGCGGAGCGTCGATTTTCGAGGCGGCGTGCCGATTACCTATGGCGTGGGCCAGCATCGCTTCAAGACGGGATACTACCATCTCAGCTCGCACTTGGGCGATGAGTTTTTGTTGATGTATCCCGATTACCCGCGGCTAAATTTCGCGCGCGACGTGTTGCTCTTAGGTTATTCCTACTATGCCACGCCGAACCTCCGTTTCTATGGCGAAGCGGGGTGGGCGTTTTACAGCATTGTGAGCGAACCTTGGGAGTTTCAGTTCGGCATCGACTACGCGCCGCAGCAGCGGACCGGCTTTCGCGGCGCGCCGTTTTTCGCGGTCAACGGCCACATTCGCCAGGAAATGGATTGGGGCGGCAATTTCACCGCGCAAGTCGGTTGGGCCTGGCGCGCGGATAATGGCCCGCAACTATTGCGCGCCGGCTTTCAGTATTTCAACGGCGCAAACAACCAATACTCGTTCTACGCCTCCAGCGAGGAGATCTTCGGCTTCGGGCTGTGGTACGATTTCTAATGGGGACGCAGGACGTTGTCGATCAGGTGCTCGCTGCGTGGAGGGGGGACGCGCGGCAGGTTCGCTGTGAGTATCTAGCCGGGGCCGGGGGATTTAGCGGCGCGCAACTGTGGCGCGTGGAACTCGTGAGTCCACCTCAAGCGCTCTGCCTGCGTCGTTGGCCGGACCAACAGCAAGACATTGAGCGATTGCGCGAGATTCACCGCGCGCAGCACTGGGCGGCGCGCCAACTCCCATTTGTTCCTTTGCTGTGCGCGACGCCCGCAGGCGAAACGTTAGTCGCCGCTGATGGCGCCTGGTGGGAACTCGCGGCGTGGCTTCCCGGCGCGGCGAATTATCATCAACGGCCATCCGAACAAAAGCTAATCGCGGCCCTGCACGCCGTCGCCCGGTTGCATCTCTGCTGGGGAGCGCTCGCCGCCACCGATGCGCTCTCATCGTCACCCCCGCCGGCCATCGTGCGGCGATTGGAACGGCTCACGTGGTTAGAAACAAGCGGCATCGCGGCTATCCGCAAGGCACTTGCGGATGGGCCGGCGATTGCGGACGCGATTCAAGGTTTGCCGCTTCGGGCGGTGCGGCTATTAACACTATTCGAGGCGTTCGCGCCGGCGCTGCGTCAGCAACTAACGCGCGCTGTGCACTTAACTGTCCCGCTGCAAACTTGCCTCCGCGACATTTGGTGCGAGCATGTTCTTTTCAGCGGGGACAATGTGACGGGAATCGTGGACTACGGCGCGTTAGGCGTGGACACCGTTGCCGCCGACGTGGCTCGCTTGTTGGGAAGTCTCGCGCGAGATGATGCGGAAGCGTGGCAAACTGGGCTAAAAGCGTATCAAGAGCATCGCCTGCTGTCGGTTGACGAAGTGGCGCTCGTGGCGGCGTGTGACTTTGCCAACGCGCTCCTGTCCGGCATGAATTGGCTGGTCTGGCTGCTGGTGGAACAGCGGCATTTTGAGAATCACGCGAACGTTCTCGCACGCATCGACGAATCGCTCGCTCGAATGGAGTATCGAAAGCAACAATCAGCGATTTGGTATCCAGAATGAACCATCTTGCGATCCCCAACGTATAGGGGGCCGTGCGAACCGAGTCATCACTTGCCGCACCGACTCGCGTTGATCGCATCCCCCGCCGGAAATAGAATGAACCGCCCTCCCAAGACATTCCAACTTTCTCCGCAATCGACCCCGATCGCACACAGCGGTCGTCGGTCCAAGGGAAGCCTGAACATCATGCACGCGTGGCGTCAAATTACGTGGGGACTTTTTTCGCTGTTGCTGTTGGCGAGCGTCGCCGTCGCCCAGCCTCCTGCTCCCGATGGTCCGCCTGTCCCTGGCGACAACGGGCCCCCTGCCGTCCCGGCTCCGAAGGCTTTCGGCTTCGATTTTTCCTTGCCAGGCGACCCAGGCGCGGGCCCTAAACTGTCGCTCAAGGCCAGTTTCGAGCTGCAAGAGGGAACTTCCCAAGGGCGATTGCACGTGACGGCGGAGCCGGCGCTTGGTTGGCACACGTTTTCCATCACCCAGGCCGACGGTGGACCGCAGCGGACCAAGCTGTTGCTCGCCCCTTCCACGAAGTTCAAAGTGACGGGGCCGTTTACCCCCAGCACAGCGCCGGAGGTGAAGCATTACGACTATTACGACGTTCCCATCGAAGAACATGCCGGCCTGGTGACGTGGACGGCGCCGATTGAGCTCGCGCCGGGCGTTGATCCGGCGTCGCTCGTCATCACGGTCGATGTCGACGCGCAGGTGTGCGAGCAGAGTTGCCTTCCGATCACCGAGCGACTCGAAGCCAAATTCAGCGGCGAGTATGCCGTGGCCGCAGCGACCGGCACATACACTTCCGAAACGGGAAATATCCGTTGGCAAGGATTTATCGAGCCGAAAGTCGCTTCGCCTGGAAGCACGGTGAAACTCACACTCACCGCCACGCCGGTCGAGCCATTTCATATCTATGCGCACGCTCCCACGGCGGTCGGCATTGAAGGCTTTTCGCCGACGCTGATCTCGCTCAAGCCGCTGCCGGCCGGTTGGACGCCCAGTCCTCCCAAGACATCGTCCAAGGTTCAATCCAAGCCGCCAGCGATTCCCGGCGATAGCCCGCTGACGTACCACGCCGGCCCAGTCACGTGGACGATGGACATTGCCGTTCCCGAAGATGCCGAACCGGGGCAGACGCGCGTCGCCGGCATTGTGGGCTTTCAGGTTTGCACCGACCAAACGTGCGACTTGCCATCGGCTGCCGCGTTTGAGGTGACGGTTCCCGTCGCTGCTCAAGCGGTCGCCGGACAAGCGCCGGTCGCGTTCTCAACGGAGTCCTACTCCGCAGCCGCAAGTTTGGCGACGTCATTCGCGCCGCAAGTTGCTTCGATGCAAGCAAAAACGACCGCCGTCGCGCCGACGGAACTGCTCATCGCCATTGGCCTGGGGCTGATCGGCGGTTTGATCTTGAACTTGATGCCCTGCGTGCTCCCTGTGATCGGGCTGAAGGTGCTCTCCTTGGCGGAACAGGCGGGGCAACAGCGGGCGCGGGTCTTGACGCTTAACGTGGTGTACTCATTGGGCATTTTGTCGGTCTTTATGGTGCTGGCGACGCTCGCCGTGTTCATCAACCTCAGTTGGGGCGAGCATTTCGGCGAAATGTGGTTTCAGGTGGTGGTGGCGAGCGTCGTGTTTGCCATGGCGCTGAGTTTTTTGGGGGTGTGGGAGATTCCACTTCCCGGCTTTGTCGGCGGCAGCAAGACCAGCGAGTTGCAACAGAAAGAAGGTTTGGCAGGCGCCTTTGCCAAAGGCATGCTCACGACGGTGCTGAGCACGCCCTGCAGCGGTCCGTTGCTCGGCTCTGTCTTTGGCCTCACTCTGCATTACCCGCCGTTTGCGAAGTACGTGATCTTCGGCAGCGTCGGCTTGGGGATGGCGTCCCCTTATCTGTTGGTTGGCGCGTTCCCGGCGCTGGTCCGGTGGCTTCCCAAGCCGGGCGCGTGGATGGAAACGCTCAAGCAAGTGATGGGCTTTGTGCTGTTGGGAACGGTCGTGTACCTCATTTATCTCGTAAACTCGGATTATCGCATCGCGACGCTCTCGCTGCTGTTCGCCATTTGGTTTGCCTGTTGGTGGATTGGCCGCGTGCCGATTTACGAGGAGTTTAGCAAGCGCGCGACGGCTTGGATCGGCGGTTCGCTCACCGCGGCGGCCATCGGTTGGTTCGCATTCACCAACCTCGGCCCCCACACTTCCATCCTGCCGTGGAATAACTTTTCGCCGGCGGCGCTCAGCGAAGCACGCGCCCAAGGCAAGACGGTGATGATCGACTTCACCGCCCGGTGGTGTCCCACGTGCCACTTGAACTACGCGACGGCCATCGACACGCATGCGGTCAAGGAAATCGTGGAGCGCAATGGCGTCGTGCCGATGATCGCCGATTGGTCCGACCGGGGCGCGACGATCAAGAAGAAGCTGGAGGAACTCGAAAGCGCTTCCATTCCGCTGTTGGCCATCTATCCGGCCGACGGCAGCCCGCCGATTGTGCTTCGCGACCTGGTCAACCAAAGCCAGGTGCTCGAGGCGCTCGAACAGGCCGGGCCTTCGATCGAGAAGCGCGCCGCGGGCTCGGTCGCCACCCTCCCCAACAGTGCGCACGCGGTCAGCCAGTGACGTCGGGAATTTCGTAGGCGACATTGGCTGCGGGCGGCGCGCATCGGCTGCTGTTCCGAACGGGGGGATTTTATCGCCCCTAGTGCGCGGCCCTGAGAAATCTACAATGGCCATGCGTAGGGGGCGCGGAATGATGGCGGGTGAATTAACGCATTTTGACGATCAAGGCGCGAGCCGCATGGTCGATGTAGGTCAGAAGCCGGCCTCGGAACGCGTCGCCCGAGCGAGCGGTCAGATGACGATGTCGCCCGCCACGCTGAAATTGATCGTCGACAAACAAGCCGCCAAGGGGGATGTGCTCGAAGTCGCCCGCCTGGCCGGCATCATGGGGGCGAAGCGAACCGGCGATTTAATCCCGCTCTGTCACCCGCTGGGACTAGACGCGGTGAGTATTTCTTTTCGCGTGGAAGGGAGCACTTCCTTGCGGATCGAGGCGACGGCCAAAACGTTTGGCAAGACGGGTGTCGAAATGGAAGCGTTGACTGCCGTAAGTATCGCGGCATTAACCGTTTACGACATGATCAAGGCGGTCGATCGCGAGGTCGTGATTGAGCGGATTGCCTTAGAGGAAAAATGGGGCGGCAAGAGCGGCCACTTTCGCCGGCCCACCGCATCGTAGCCCCAGGACTTGCCTGCAACTTGACGTTAACTCCCGGCCGTAACTGCGGTTTTGAGCATGAAGGCATAGATTGCATGACGCGCGACCTGGTCAAAAGGACGACTCCCGTGGCTGCTGCTGTTACCGCCCCCATTCCCCCCCATTCGCTGCAAGCGTTGTACGCCCCCATCGCTGCTGATCTCGCGGCGGTAGAGGACGTGCTCAAGAGCGAGATGCGCAGCGATTTTCCGTACGTGGACGAGCTGGTTCGTTACGGCAATCTGCTCGGGGGGAAGCGTTTGCGGCCGGCATTGCTACTGTTGGCGGCCAAGGCGGTGGGGGAGGTGAAACTGGCCCATCACGTGCTTGGCGCGGTGGTGGAAATGATTCATACGGCCACCCTCGTGCATGACGACGTCATCGACGAGGCCAACACCCGCCGCCACCTCGCCACGGTCAACGCCCGATGGGACAACCAGGCCAGCGTCTTGTTAGGGGACTTCCTCTTCACCCATGCGTTTTACCTCTCGAGCACGCTCGAAACGGTCTTCGCGTGCCGCACGATCGGCCGCGCCACGAACATCGTCTGCGAAGGAGAGCTTCGTCAAAAAGGAAATCGCGGGAACTTCAATCTCGACGAGGCGGAGTATACGGCCATCATCGAAGCCAAAACCGCCGAACTCACCGCTTGTAGCGCGTTGTTGGGCGCACACTATGCCGGGGCCGACGACGAGTTGGTGGAGCGGTTCGCGCTCTACGGGCGGCATCTGGGGATCGCTTTTCAAATCGCGGATGACCTGCTCGACGTGCTGGGGAGCGAAGTCGTAACCGGCAAATCGCTGGGAACCGACCTTGATCAGCAGAAGCCCACGCTGCCGATCATTCGCCTTTTGGAACGCACGCCCAGCGACAAGCGCGAGGCTATCTTGACGATTCTGAACGCCGACGGGATCGATCGCCGCGAATCCCTCGCCCCTTGGCTGACGCGCTGCGATGCGATCGACTATACGCGCCAGCGGGCCAACGCCCATGCAAGCCGCGCGTTGCAGCAACTCGACGGCCTGCCCAGCAGCCCCGCGCTGCAGGTGCTGCGCCGCTTGACGGACTTCGTCGTGCTCCGTGCGAATTGATTGAGCGAATTGATCGAGCGCCCTAAATGAGCGCCCGGCTTTACGGCTCATGCTCCCGCCGCACTTTTCCCGTCCTGTGTGGGCGAAGCGCGCATCCATGCGCATTCGCAGGTGATTTTCCGCAGACTGTTGCGACGGACTAATATCGGCGGATTTCGTTGGGGGCTTTTGCTTCGGAGCTGATGCGGAGGCGGTCGTTGGCGAAGAGGAGGTACCAGTCGTCACCCCGTTCGCCGTGCAGGACGTCGCCGGCGATGTCGTCTTCGCCGAAGAGGCTTTCCAACGCGGTGACGGCGTCTTCTTGTTGCGCGGTGCGCCACAGCATCCAGAGGTCTTGCAGGTCGTCGTCGGTGGTGTCCTCAAGCAGGTCGCCGCCGTAGAGAAGGTCGTCGTCGTTGCCGCCGTAGAGCGAATCGAGGCCACTGCCGCCGATGAGGATGTCGGCGCCGTTGCGGCCGTAGAGCAAGTCCGCGCCTCCTTCGCCTAATAGGAGATCATCGCCGTAGCCGCCATCGAGCCGATCGCTCCCCTCGCCGCCGCGCAACAGGTCGTTGCCGTTGCCGCCGGTGAGCGTATCGTTTGCCGGTCCGCCGTAGAGGATGTCATTGCCATTGTCGCCGGCGATGATGTCGCGGCCAGGGTTGCTCCCGAGGCGAATGGGGAGTTCGACCATCTCCGCGCCGCCGTTGAAGGAGAACGTGAACATTTCACCGTTGATGAAATCGATCATGTGGTCGCCGAAAGCGTAATCGTCGCCGGCGCCGCCGGTGAGACGATCGTTGCCGCTGCCGCCAAGGAGGATGTCGTTGCCGTTGCCGCCGAGGATGCGGTCGTTGTCGTCGCCGCCATCGAGGATGTCGTCGCTCGTACCACCGGCGAGGTAATCATTGCCTGTGCCGCCGTAGAATTCGACCGGGAAACGGACGCCGCTGGTGGTGATGGTATCACTGCCGGCGTTGCCGAAAATGACCATCCGGCCGCCAGGCCACTCTTTGGGAAGCGGCGTGCCATTGAAGCGGATGGAACCATCGCCGCTGACGATGATGCGATCGCTCCGTTCCGAACCGCCGACGTAGAGCACGTCGTCAATGACCACCTGCCGAGCGACCGTGACCTCGGCCAGGTTGATGGTCGTGGCAAGCGAACTCGGCTTGGGCGGAGTCGTAAATTCATCCTGCACGGTCAGCGTCGGTTGATAGGTTTGACCCACTTCCGTGTAAACGTGTGTAAACGACAGCGGTTGTCCTTCTTCCGACGCCGTCATGACAACAGTTGGCGAGCCATCGCCGAAATTGACCGTGAAGCGGAACGGCGCGTCGAGATGATCCAGGGCCGGGTCGGTGGTCGAGACAACGAACGTCACTTCGAGGCCAGGAACGACCGTCAAATCAGTCGTGACGCCACCCAGAGACTGTCCGTTGACCAGCACGTCGTCTTGCTGAGGGATCGGCGGGGCGTTGTTGACGGTGATGGCGAGCGTGTTCGCGGCGTATGTGCCATCTTCATCGGTAGCCGAAGCGGAGATCGTGTAGTTGTTCGGTCCGTTGTCGTAGACGTGCGACACGCTCGCGGGGTTGCCTGCGACCGTTTCGATCCCGGAGCCATCGCCCCAGTTGATCGCCCACGAACTGATGGTGTCGGCGCCGGGGTCGGATGAGTTCAGCGTCAGCACATAGGGGCTTCCTTCGAGCACCGTCGGCGGTCCCGAGATCGTCAGCGTCGGCGCGACGTTGAGAACGGAGTAGGTGAACGTGGTCGTGGTGGAGATATTCGCCAAATCGGTGGCGGTGATCGTTACGGTAAACGGACCCGCGTCGCCATCGGTTGTGAGGAGCGACCAGTTCCACGTGCCGGAGTTCGTGCCGGTCTGCGTAACCTGGCCGACGGAAGCGGTGATCGTGACGACGTCGCCGGAGTCCGGATCGCTGAACGTTCCGGAGTTGGTGGCCGTCGATCCTTCGTTGACCGTGACGTGCGCGGCGGTCGGCGGAGCGAGCACCGGCGGGCTTGCTTCGCCCACAATCGTGACGCTGACCGTGGCGTCGAGCGGAGTCGTCGGGCGGCCATGCACGTCGAGTTCGCGATAGCCGGCGAAACCGTTTTCTTGATTAGTGAAGACGAACTGCACTTGCGCCACGCCGGTTGCTAACATGCCGGCGCTCGGCAAAATGGTGACCAGGCCGCTCGGCGGCGGGTTGGGGTTCTCGGCGACGTTGACGAGGTCGATGAAGACGCCGGGATTGCTCACCGTGGAATAGCGCACCGTATAGTTTTGGCGATCGCGGCCGCCATCGCGCCAACCGGAGAACGTCTCAATCGCCGAGAGGTCGTAACCATCCGGGCTTGCGGCCAGGTCGAGCGCGTAGGTGAGCGTGGTGTTGTTGGCAATCGAGACGGCGAAGGGCACCCAACCGTTGTTCGGCGCCGGCGTGCCGGCAGGTCCGAACAGGCCATCGGTGAGCAGGGCCGGATTGCTGGATGTGCCTTCCTGGCCGCCGAGCGCAGTTCCCGTAACCGTAGCGATGCGCCCCGCGAGCAAGTCGGCGCTGGCCACGCCGAACGCTCCACTTGAAGAAGCCGGGTTGACGACCGGCGTGCCGATCGGCGGCGGGACCGCGCCTGTCAAGGCGTAGGTAAACGTATCGACGGCCGTTTGGCCTGCGTTCAGTCTGTCAAACGCGCCGTTGGGATTGTATTGCGGCACACCATTGGCGTTGAGCACGACAATCGCCCCCGAGGGCAATGTGATCGCTGAACCGGCTGGAAAGCCGTTGACGGTCGCCACTGAAAGCGCGTCGCCATCGGGATCGGAGTCGTTGGTTAGCACGTTAGCAAGCGCCGTCGATCCGGCCGATTCGTTGACCGAACCGGCGTTGTCATCAACCGCGGTCGGCGGATCATTAACCCCGTTGACGGCGATAGAGACGGTGGCCGTATCGGTCGCGGGGCTGGGGATTCCTTGGATATCGATTTCACGATAGCCAACATAGCCGTTTTGCTGCGCGCCCATCACGAACCGCACCCGCGCGACGCCGCGGGCGAGGATCGCGCCGGACGGGGCCGCGATCTCAACATGGCCGCTGTTATCGTTCGGCGTGTAGGCGACGACCGTGGCCAGCGAAATGAACACGTTGGGTTCGCTGGCGGTGGCGAATTGAACCGTGTAATTCTGGTTCACACGGCCATTATCTTGCCAGCCAGTGAACGTGTTGATGCGCGCGATATCGTAACCGGACGGACTCGCCGACAGGTCCAGGTTATAGGTCAAGATCGTGCCGGTTCGGAGCGCCACGTTCTGGGAACCATCGATCGAGTCAGGCGTGCCGAACTGACTGTTGGTGAGCACGGCCGGATTGCCGGACGTTCCCTCCATCCCATCGATCGCGGTTCCAGTCACGGCGGCCGTCAAGCCCGTCAAGAGATCGGTCGACGAGACCGCGAACGCGCCCGGTGAAGCGGCGCCGGTGGTAATGGGCGCGCCGATGTTGCCGGAGTTGTTAATGGTATAGGTGAAGGTATCCACCGCTTGCGCGCCGGCCGGCAGCGCGCGGAGCGCGGCGGAATCAATAGGGAAGTAGCGGAAGCTGCCATCGGGATTGAGCGCGACGGAAGCCCCTTGCGCGGTGACGCGCTGATAGGTCGTAATTTGCAACGAGCCGCCGATATCGTTCGCGAGCACGCCGTTGGCGGCGGAGACAAACAGCGTCGGGTTCTTATCGGTCTCGTAGCTAGCATTAGGAAGGCCGCCGGCGGGATCATCCACGGCGTCCAGGGGTTGCACGAACAAGATGGCGACATCGTTGCCGCCGAGCGCGCCGGTGGCGGTGTCATAGTTGTAGTAGATGACGGCGGGGCGTCCATCGAAGTCAAACATCTGCCCGTTGGGGAGACCGAAGAACGAGCCGGTGGTGGTTCCGCCGCTAACGTTTTCCACAACCACGAGCACCGCCGGTGGCGTAACCCCAGCCCTGATTTCACCCGTACCAATCGCCGCGTCCGGCGCGATGGCAACGTTGCCATTGACAACAAGTTTATCGCTGCCACCGGTGGTGATGTCGATGGTGGAAATGCTATTGGGGAGCAAGTTGAGTGAGCCAACTGTCAGCGTGCCAGCGATCGGCGCGCCGGCGGGCACATTCAGAGACGTCGGCAAGCCAAAATCGCCAAGAGCACCGTTTTGGTAACCAGCTCCAGCGGAGAGGACGCCCAGCGCGTTCACCGTAACCGCGCCGCTAATCGTGCCCGTCCCACCCACGAACCCGCCTTGTACGTTCACATCCCCCGGCCCAGTGGCCGAACCGTTGGGATTGGTGACGAACAGACTTCCGCTGTTGACCGTCGTGCCGCCGGGATAGGCGTTGCCGCCATTGGCGAGGATCAGCGAGCCGCTGCCATTCTTGGTTAGGGAGTTGTTCGTGTTGAAGTATTGCACGTTGTGGCGAAGGAACGTGGCATCGCCGGGGTCCGCGACGGGTGAGACGTAATCGTTTCCGTCGAGACTGGCACTGCCATTTACATTGAACCCAAAGCCCTTCGTATTTGCCCAGCCAACCGACCCTCCCTGGTTTCCCGAAGGTCCAGCGCCGCCGTTACCATTGACAAAACGGATTTCCAGATCGTGCCAACCGGGCGTCAAATTCAGGACGCCGGTGGTGGCGACGGCATTCCACTGGGTATGCTGCATCACGACCGCTCCATCGATCAAGATGAGGGCGGCGTCGTCGAGCATTTTTCCGAAGGAGAACACGCCATCGGCATCGAAGATTTGTCCGGTGTAGACAATCGCTTCGTTGTCGCCGATGACCGTCCAAGGCCCGCCATTGGATTCGCCGGCGCGCACGCTCGAGTAAGGTGTGGGGCCGGCGACGACCGTACCAACGGAAGTTGCAGTAGTGAGCAGAAATCCATTGCCGGCATTGGCAGTTGGCAATTGATAGATCGTTTCTAGCAAGCCCGGCGTGCCGATGGATGCGACGTTTTGCGAGGTGAAGATGCGGCCTTGAATTTCCACCGCGCCTGCCCCTGTCACCGTCAGATGCGAGATCATCAAATCGATTTCGCCCTGGATTGTAAGCTGGCCGGCATCGGCGCCGATCGTCAGGCTGGTGCCGCCGTATATGGTGGTGGCGATATTGCCGGCGACCGTGTTGTTGCCACCGAGATTACGCAGCGCGCCCAGGCCGCCTACGCCATCGCCGCTGATGGTGAGTGATTCCGAGGCGGGAATGGTAATATCGCCCAAAAGGCCGAGCGTTCCGCCGGCCAGAACCGTTGTGCCGGCGATGGTTTGACCAAGGGCATTGCTATTGGCGGCAATTAGCGTTCCCGCGTTGATCGTGGTCTCGCCGTTGTAACTGTTGCTCCCCGTGAGCGTGACGGAACCGGTTCCCAGCTTGGTGACGGCATTGGTGGGAAAGACGCCTGCGGCGATAGGGATGCTGAAGCCGTATTTGTTCGCGAGGTAGCCTTCGACGGCCAGGCGTTCGGTTTCCGACAGCACCCGGTTGTACATGATCAACTCGGAGACTTCGGCGGTCGAAGCTTCGTTCAAGCCGTTCCAGGCGCCTAATGAAAGCCCGTCGGGGACGTTGTTATTGAACGAGTCGCCGGTGCCGCGGCTATCGTTGGTCGCCAGCACGCCGTCGCGATACCAGTCGCCGGCCGGATTGTTGGCATCGCCGAACACGTTCATCAGGTTCTCGTGGAGATGCCAGTTCTCGTCGCCGCTGAAACCAACTGGGGCGGGATCATTCGAGCCCCAGCCGTCGTAGTGACCGTTGCGATTCGTGCTGCCGCCATGAAAGCCAAACAACCAGTTGTGTCCGGTGCGGGCGGCAATGACGCGCCCCCGAGTGTTGCCGGAATAACGGGCGACGGTGATCAGCGTGAATTCGCCGTTGCCGTCGATAAACGTGCGCGGGTTGAAGGCGGCATTCAAGCGGAGGGCGTCGTTGCCGTCGAAATTCACGGCCGGTTCGCCATGCGTGCTGCTAACCACATAGTTCGGATCGCCCAGGACGTCGTTGAAGTTTCGCCCCTTGCCTGACTTATCGACCCAGTTACTGACGAGCGCGCCGTTGGCGGTGGCGGTTCCATTGCCGTTGATGTCGGTGGCGTCGAGCCAGATTTCGAGCTGCCCGCTGACGCTGCCCAGCGCGGGGATTTGTCCGGGCGCGAGATCGCCGCTGAGGACGCCGTTGACAATCACATCGCCGGCGCCGTCGAAGGTCAGATCGCTGGAATGCAGCAGGATGTTGCCTTGCACGGTGAGCGTGCCGGCCGCGGCGCCGATGACGTCATTGAAGCCGGACAGCGAGATGTCATTGGCGTAGGTGTTGTCGCCGGTCAGGTTGACCAGCGCGCCAGGTTGCCCGGCGGCGCCGCTGCCGTTGATGGTCAAGGCTTCACCGGTAATGACGACTGCCGGACCGCTGCTGGCCAACGCGAGCGTGCCGCCGTAGCCGACCGACGTGCCGCTGGAGGTGAGTCCCAGCGCATGGTTATGCGCCGCGACGAGCGTGCCTGCGTTGATCGAGGTGACGCCGTTGTAGGTGTTGTCGCCGGAGAGGGTAACTTTGCCTGTGCCGTTCTTGAGGACATTGTTATCGGGTGTGAGCGGAAGGCCGCTCCACAATCCAGCTTGGGCGGGATCGGCAGGTTTGACAATGGTTTCCGTGGTGATCGTCGGCGAGCGGAAGCGGGCGTCGATGATGGATCCGCCGCCCCCTTCGCGATGCGTGAAGGCGATCATGTAGTCGCCGGCCCCGAGATTCACGACCTTGTCGTTGGTGGTGTTCCAAGCAAGTTGCTCATTTTGATCGGAGTTGAGATTGCCGTTGGACTGAAAGACGCCATCCTGATTGAGGTCAATCCAGATACCGGTTGGATCGTCTTGCTGGGCGATGCGGAAGTGCCATTGGCCGGCATCCGCTGGGGAAACGTGCAATATGCCGATAAACAGATCGCTGTAGTTGTCGACCTGGTTAACGGAGCCGGTTGCGATGAATTCTTGATCGTTGAGGAAACGCAGGCCACGGTCGGAGGGGCCGGAGGTGAGCACCGAGAAGCCATAGTAATTGTTAAAGCGTGTGGGGTCGATCGGGCTGCCCCCCATCATGCCGCCATTGTTGTTGAGGTTCATTGCGAGGCCATCATTGTTGATATGAAAGCCAAAATACAGCAATGCATTATCCAGACTGACGGGGGCTGAACCGTTGCCCAAACTTCGCGGAATCGTAAGTTCGCCGGCGCCGTCAAAGTAGACATCGCTCAAAAGACCGACGTTGATCGGAATGTCGAGCGTCGTGGCGCCGGCAATACTGCGCAATGTGCCGTCATTGATGGTGAGACTTTGGAGCGTGCCGGCGGTGGTAAAGTTCAAGTTGCCGTCGAATTCGAGCGACTCAGATGGGTCGACGCTGATGGTGGTCGTGCCGCCGAAGGCGCCTTGTGTTTTGATGCGGACTTCGCCCCCCGCGAGGTCGAAGTTGGAAATCGAGTTGTCCTGGTTGAGAAGGAGCGTCCCGGTTCCGGTTTTGGTCAGCGCTTGATTGCCGACAATCTGGCCGGTGATGGTCAACTGGGTCTCGTTGACGTGGATGGACGAACCGCTCGCGAGGGTAATCGTGCCGGTCAACGTGTTGCTGTTGTTCTCGCTACGGATCGCACCGCTGTTGCCGCTATTGCCGTTGATGGTGATGTTATCGGCGAGCGTGCGGCCATCGCGCAGTTCCAGGCGGGCGCCGTTGGCGACGAGTGTGTCGCCTGCGGCGGTGCCTAGCGAGTTGTTGCCGCGGGCGTCCCAAATGCCTTCGTTGATGTTGAGTTGGCCGCTGAAGGTGGTGCCGGCATCGGCGTTGACGAGCATGATCACGCGGTTGCCGCCGGTCTTGGTGATCGTGCCCCCGCCGGAAAGCCCCGTCCAGATTTCGAGCTGAGCGTCGGCGCGGAGTTCCAAATTATTGCCTGCGGTTTCGACCTGGCCGAACAAGCGCAAGTTGTTAGCGGCGCTACGAATCTTGGCGCTGGCGCCGAGCGTAATCGGGCCATAGAAATCGTTATTGCCGCCGGCGTTGAGGAGGGCGGCGTCTGTGAAGGCATTGCCGGCGCCGTTAAGCGTCAATGGCTCGGCCAAAGAGTAGACGAACCCGCCGGTCAGGCTGAGTGCTCCGCCTGGTTGAACGACTGTCCCACCGGCGATCGTTCCCAGCGCGGCGTTGGCGGAGACATCGACCGTTGTGCCACTGGCGATTGTCGTAACGCCGGTGTACGTATTGGGGGTTGGGAGCGAAACCACCGAATCGCCGGAGTACGTGATATTGGCCGGCGCCGTTTCAGAAATGTTCTTGAGGGTAATGTCAGGTCGCCCGCTGGCATTGATCGTGGCGTCGCCGTTCAGCACGACGGTGGCAAACGACAGATCCTGCCGCGCCTCAGACGCATTAACCTGTAACTGGGTTCCTGCGCTCATCGTGAGTTGATTGAGCGCCACCCCAGGCAGCGTCGCTCCGATAAGGATTGTCGAGTTGGCCAAGACGCGGACGTTGTTGGCGAGACTCCCGGGAGCGATCGATTCGATGGTCCACAAGCCAGGCTGCGCGGAAGGATTGATATAGGCTAGTGCTCCGCCACTGGGGGACTTGAATTGGAATGCCGCGTTGGCGCCTCCGCCGCCTTCGAGATGGGTGAAGGCCACGAGATAACGCCCGGTGCCCAGCGGATTGGTTAAGTTGACCGTCTTGACGCCGCCGTCGTTATAAGCGAGTTGTTCACCACGATTCGAGCCCAGTCCGGCAGCGCTCGATTCGAGAATGCCGTCCTGGTCGATATCGATCCACATGCCGGTCCAGTCATCTTGGGCCGTGCGTTGAAATTGCCAATTGCCAATTTCTGTTGTGGTTAGATAGCCATACCAGACGTCGCAGTAATTGTCGGTGAGCCCGCCCATGACGCCATCGGCCAGGATTGCCGCTTCATTCGGGAAGTTGAGTGGGCCGGTGGTTGGGGCCATGCCTCTAAAGCTCGCGCGAGTTTGCGGACTCAGCGCCGTCAAGTCACCTGCTGGGGCGTTCAACATGCCGCCATTGTTGTGCAAATTAAAGTTCGCATCGCCGCCATCGCGTGCGAAGCCTGCGTGCATGAGCGCGTTGACCGTCGTCACGTCGCCCGCGGCAAACTCCAGCGTTCCTCCCGTGAGATCGACATCGGCCTTGCCGAGGCCGGTGTTGGCATTACTCGTCGTGGCGACAAGCGTGCTGCCTGCGCCGACGGTCCACGTGCCGCCCAGCAAGGTCGCGGAGTTGGCCACATTGGTCAAACTGAGTTGCCCGGCGGAGACCGTGCCCGTCAGGAGCGTGGAAGTGATTTGCGCGGCGATCACGTTGTTGCCGGTCGCCGTGGCTTGCTGGGTGATGGTATCGACGACGAGCGCGCCGCCTTGGAGCGTGTAACTGCCGGCGCCGTCGAAACGAATTTCCCCGACGAATCGCGTCCCGGCAAGATCGATGACGCCTGGGTCAGCGTCGCGGAAAATGGCGATGTCGTTGGCATCCGGCACAGACGTATCACCCACCCAATTATTGGCGTCATTGAAACTGCTGCCGTCGCCAGTTCCGTCCCAGACGTAGGTAGCGACGGCGCCCCCGACGTTCATGTTGATGAACGTATTGCTGGGAGTGCTGGAGAGGCCATCTCCATCGGTCAGCGTGAAGCTGACCAAGCGCGTGGTAGGAAGCGTGGCCCCGTTGGCGTTCAGATAAGTGATATTTCCCAGCAGCGCGCTGATGGCCGCCGTGGTCGCGGCGGTGTTGAACGTCACGACCAGATCAGAGCCGCCGGCGCCGCCGACTGCGGTGCCGATGGCAGTTCCTCCGTAGCTGACCGTTCCCCCGGTAAAGCCAATCTGCCCCGCGGCTGTGCCTTGGTTACGAACGGATACCACGTCGTCCGCCGCCGCTCCGCCGGCGGTGATGCTGACGGTTAAATCGCCGCCGTTCCAACCGTTTGCGCCGATGGGAATCGGGTCGTCCGCGGCGGCGGCGGTCGCTTGATCGATGATTTGCGTGCCGGAGACGCCCGGCGTGTAGTTGAGGGTATCGCCATCGAGGTTCGCAATGACCGGCGGCAAGTTCGAGTTGCCGACCCAGATTTCCAAATTGCGAATCGTATAGGTACCCGTTCCCGGTCCGAATGTCCAATCCGGACTGTCAGCACGTTGAGCTGTAGGTTGGTCCCCGATGCCGCTCCCGCCGTTGGCCGTAATGCCGAACAAGGTTCTTCCATGGGTGGGTGAATCCAGTTCGAAAACTTGAAATGACCCGTGGCCGCCTCCGGTCGATCCGCCACTGTCCTTCCAGTCGTATTGCGAGTCATTGGAGCCGTACTGTCCACCACCATTGGCGTTGTAGTTGCTCGCCCAGAACTCAATGATGCCGTTCAACCCGGTGCCGGGTGTGATATTGGGGGAATTGGATTCGACGTTCAAATTGCTGACCAACGTGCCGTTCTCAACAATATTGGATCCCGCCTTGGGGACGCCGACGAGCTTCGGGTCGGCATTGAACGTGTCCATCGACGTCCAGACCCATTCATTTCCCAGTTCGACAAAATACGCCACGCGCGTGAACGAGCCGGGAGCGATGCTGGCCGAGTTGTCGACGGTGTAAGCGTCGTTGAAGTCAAACTGGTTATCGTTGACTGCGTAGAGCAACTGCATGCCACCCAGTTCGGCCGGAGAGACCACGCTCATGGCGGTCGTCAGCAACTTGCGCGACTCAAGCGATTCCAGTGTCAGCCGACGCGTGCGGCTCGCGCCGCTGAGGAGGCGTGTGCGGGACGAGGAGCGTGACTTGCGCGAGCGACCATGCGCCGAGTGGTTGTGTAACATGGAAATCAAACCTAAAGAGGATGCGAGTTCACTGACGGGGTGAAATGACTATGAACGAATAATGAAGATTGCGAAGTCCGACCGGTGCCGACAGTTTAACGCGGGAACGTGACGACGCCGGACTGGTGCTTTGCGATGAAATGCACCAGGTCAATCTAAGGAAGGGAAGGATCAGGATGACTTGTGAAACTGTCGTGGCAAGTGCAAAACTGCGAACGCAGGTCAATGTCCCAGAATTCAGGTGGAAAACCTACGGCTCTGGTTTCAGATCATAGTTGGTCGGGGAATAGGGTGTCAACAAAAAGTGACAATATTCTCAACGGCTGGGGATTTTAGCGAGTTCGGCTCAGGCGCGTCGGGACGGTAGCATGGTCGTGGAGGTGTAGCAATTCCGCGCGCTCGCCATGTGCAGAAGGCGGATGGGGGCGTGGTCTGATGCAACGAGTGAGGTTCAGAAGATCAGGAACAGGAAACTGTTCATCGCTGCTCCCTCAAGCGATGGGACGGACGTTAGGCTTGTTTCGCCCAGCGCATCGCGCCGCGAAGCGCCAGAGGTAACAGTCCGAGCGCTACCAAGGCCGCGAATAACTGGGGGCGAAGGACGGAGCCGAGGCCTTGTTGGGCCAGTTCGTGGAGTGTCGGAACGGTCGAACCGGCCCACACGAAGATGCAGGTCGCGGGAAACATGCCCGCCTGACTGACCCACCAAAACGTGAAGACGCGCATCCGCGTGAGCCCCATCACGAGGTTAATGACAAAGAATGGGACCGCGGGGATGAGGCGGAGCGTGAGCAAGTACCAGGCGCCTTCGCGGTCAAGATTGGCGTTGAATTGCGTGAGTTGCGCGGCGAAGCGGTTCTGAATCCAATCGCCAAGCAAGTAGCGGCCGAGCAAGAACGCGAGCGTGGCGCCGGTGGTGGAAGCGAAGCTGACGAGCACGACCGCCGAACCAAATCCAAACAGCCAACCGTAGAGAATGGACATCGCCGCCGCGCCGGGAAGCGACAAGCCGGTGACGAGCACATAGAGAACAAAAGCGATCGCGATGGCGAGTACCGGATGGGCGGTTTGCCAGGCTCGCAATTGGACTTCACGGGCCGCCAACGAAGTGAGGGAGAGCTCGCCGCGAAACTGGTAGCTGGCGACCAGAACAGCCACGAGAATCACGAGCCCCAACAACCATTTCGCCCAGGGAACTTGGGGCGGGGAGCGCTTCGCGGCAGGGGTTTGCTCGGGCATCTGCGATTTTCCCAGGCCTATCATCCCACGCCATCGTGGACCTACAACTTGCCGGCAGGCGTTTCGGCGCGGAGCTCGGCGATCATGTCTTGCGTGGCGGCCTCGACGGCGTCTTGCCAGCGCGCGTCGCCGAATTTGTCCTTATATTCCGGGCGACTGTGGGCGAAGATGATGCCGCGACTGTTATTGACGATCGCTCCCAAACCCTCGTCGTCGAACGCCGGGGCGACATCGCGGGCGGTTCCTCCTTGCGTTCCAAAGCCGGGAATCAAGAGCGGCGTGCGCGGCATGGCGGAACGCAACTCCGCGAGTTGCTCGGGGTAGGTCGCGCCAACGACGGCGCCGATCGGCCCGTAGCCAGTGTGTCCCGCCGATTTGACGGACAGACTTTCCACGTAGTCGCCAACATGCCGATAGAGGGGGCGGCCGTCGATCAGGCGATCTTGAAACAGCTTGCCGCCGGGGTTGGAAGTCTTGACCAGGACATAGACGCCGCTGCCGCGCTCGGTCGCTACGTCGACGAACGGTTCAAGGCTGTCGTCGCCTAGATAGGGGCTGACCGTGAGCGCGTCTGCTTTCCAGGGGCTCGCCTGACCGAGGTAAGCGCGGGCGTAAGCGGCGGCCGTCGAGCCGATGTCGTTCCGTTTGCCATCGAGGATGACAATTAACCCTCGCTCGCGGGCGTACAAAATCGTATCGGCCAAAACGAACATGCCGAGCGGCCCGAGTTCTTCAAAGAAGGCGGCCTGAGGTTTGACCGCGGGCACGAGCGGGGCGACGACGTCGATCACGCCGCGACAAAAGGTCTCAAACGCTTTCGCCTGTTCGGCAAAACTGGCGATGTCGGGATCGGCCAAGAGTCCCTGGGGAAGGCTGGCCGCGCGGGGGTCTAGGCCTACCAACACAGGGGTCTTCGTTCGGAGGATGGCGTCGTGAAGGTGACTGGTGAAGTTGCGGTGCATGGTGATTTTGGGGAGATTATTAAAAGCAGGAAACGTGCGCGTGTGAGTAGGCTGGTGTTCCCGTTGTGGTAGACAAGTTAGGGGGTTCGTGCGAGTGGGTGACGGAGGGCCGAGGGTTCGCTAATAATCAATTTCGCAGTTAGCAAATGGCATTTTATTCGGAGGCCCCCAGGCGTGTTCGCCGGGGTTTTGAATTGCGCAGAGGCCCTAATAATTGCATCCAGTGGTGGGGGTTTGGCGTGGACGGGCACCATTGTAACGGGGTTATTAACGGTCAGGCGTGAACGAGTTGCGAAGGGTTATGCGGAGGGCCAAATAACGGGGTTTTCGGTACGTTGCTTGAAAAAATGCCGCTAATAATTGTCGCCATCAGTGGGGTGAAGCGCGTTCCAGGCCGCCAAACTTGCGAGCGCACGAAGGAGACGCGGCCCGGCTACATTCTGCCTGCTCTCGGGCGGTCGCGCTCCCGAGCGACAACGCATCGGCATTCGGGATGGAAAAGTCTTGCGCAACTATTGACAAGTTACGGCCTAAATCGTATACTTACGTTTACCGCTTTCCGCCCCGCTCTACGAGCGCTCTCCCGCGGCAAACTCGAAGAGTGCCCGCTGCGGATCGAACACCTTGGCGTCAGGGTTCAGTTCCTTGTAGAGGAGCGACGGCTGGATGTCGTGGTTGTTTTGATACTTGTTACTTGCGTACTCGCGAATTTCGCCGGCGACCTGGTGATAGATGATTTGGCAGATTTCGACGCGCGGATAAATCTTCACCGGTTGCACGGCGAACATTTCGAGCGTCCAGTAGCCGCGAAAGCCGACATCGCCGAAACCCGCGGTGACGTGGACGAACAGCCCGAGCCGGCCAATAGAGGAACGCCCTTCGATCATGGGGACGAGATTGTGGGTTTCGGTCCTTTCGACGGTGCGGGCGAGGTAGAGTTGATTGGGGCTGAGGACGAGTCCTTCTTCGGGAATATTAATCCGCCGCGTCCGGTTGGGCTTTTTCATGTCGAGGACGACCTCCTCATACGTGAGCAGCTCATGGTGCAGCGTGAGGTTGTAGCTGTTGGGGTTCAGCCGCTGGGGGTCGAACGGGTCGATGAGGATGTTCGTGCCCAGTTGGTTTTGAATCTCTTCGCCGGTAAGAATCATGGTTCAGCCTAATAGGGGAGGCGAATGATCGTGGGGTGAGTTGCCGCGAAAGGGGCGCGGGTTTGTCACTCCACGCCGATCCGTGGACAAAAATCGTTCATGGAACACGAGTCGCAAAGCGGTTTGCGAGCCTTGCAGATTTTTCGCCCATGCCAGATGAGGCGATGGGAAAAGTTGATCCATTCTTTCTTGGGCAGCAGTTCGATCAGATCGCGTTCGATTTTGACAGGATCATCGGCCTGGGTCAAACCGAGGCGGCGGCTGATGCGGTGGACGTGCGTATCGACCACCACACCCGAGGCAATTCCAAACGCGGTGCCGAGCACGACATTGGCCGTTTTTCGCCCGACGCCGGGGAGTTCGGTCAGTTTTTGGAGATCGGCGGGCACCTTGCCGCCGTAGCGGCTGACCAGTTCACAGCAACACGCGTGGATGTTCTTCGCTTTGTTGCGAAAAAAGCCGGTGCTTTGGATCAGCTTTTCGAGCTGGGGAATGGGAAGGTCAGCTAAGGCTTGCGGGGTGGGGTGCTGAGCGAAGAGCTCTTTGGTGACAATATTAACCCGCACGTCGGTACACTGGGCGGAGAGAATGGTTGCAATGAGGAGTTGAAACGGCGAATCGTGTACGAGGGCACATTCGACATCGGGGTAATCCTGACGGAGGGCCTTCACGACTTTGTTGGCGTATCGCTTGTCGGCAGGCGTAGGCATGGGGGTTTGGGCGTCGAGAAAGCTGTGGTCGTTACAATCCTGATTTTCAGCCCCGTTTTTCGCCGAGACCGCGCCGCCGAAGTTGACCGAAAGCGTTTCCCCCGATATGGTTATCATGTCAGGGAACCGCACCGGCGAATTGTGTTCGTTGGGCCTGATCATCGCATACCTACGGGGAATTGGAACATGGGTTCGTACGACAAACGTGACTTCTCGTCCTTCGACGCGTATCAGTCGCCTGCGCAAGCCGACGCTTACGGTTCGTCTGGCTTTGCAGCGTTCGCTCAAGAATCGGAGCGGACCGCGTTCATTCGCCGTACGTATTTGCACCTGGCCGGCGCGATCGCGGCGTTCGTCGCCATTGAGACGATCATCTTCGCGGTCGTTCCGCCGGCGACGCTGCACGGCGTGATGCAGACATTCTTCGGGTTTAGGTTCGCGTGGATCGCATTGATGTTCGGCTTCGTCGGCATCGGCTGGCTGGCGCAATCGTGGGCCAATTCCGACACTTCGCCGCAAACGCAATACTTGGGCCTGGGGCTGTACGTCGTGGCGCAAGCCATCATTTTTGTGCCGCTATTGTTTCTGGCCATGCTGCAGGATCCGCAGGGGGGAATACTGCAAAGTGCTGGCCTGTTGACGCTGATTGTGTTCGGCGGACTGACGGCAATGGTGTTTGTGACCAAATCGGACTTTTCGTGGATGGGGCGGATTTTGTTCTGGGCCAGCATCGTCGCGTGCGGCGCGGTGGTGTGCGGCGTGATGTTCGGCTTTGGCCTGGGGCTCTGGTTCAGCGTGGCGATGATCGGGCTGGCGAGCGCGTACATCATGTACGACACCTCGAACGTGCTGCACCACTATCGCACCACCCAACACGTGGCGGCGGCGCTGGCGTTATTCGCTTCGGTCGCGCTCTTGTTCTGGTACATCCTGCGATTGTTGATGTCGCTGCAACGGAATTAAGGGAGACATCGTTGCTGACGAATTTGGATGTCGCGTTACATCGGCAGGCTGACGCCCATCCCGCGTTGCCTGGCGAGTTCGAGCGCTTTGGCGCCCAGCGCGACATCTTCAATTCCGAGTCCGACGGATTTGAACACCGCGACGTGGTCGAGCGACCGGCGGCCGTTCGTGCCGGCGACGATCGCGGAAAATTCGACGGCGTCCTCCCAGCGAAACACGCCTTGGGCCAAGGCTTGCACGAAGTCGCCGGCTTCGTGCTGGCAGGCGGCGATGCTATCGCAAACGACTAACTGCGCGGCTTCGAGCGTCGCGACATCGATCTCCGCCTTGTGCAGCCAGTTGGAGCCGACGGCGCAGACCAGCGTTCCCGGCGAGAGCCATTTGCCTTCAAAGACAGGTGCTTTGCTTGTGGTGGCCGTGACGATGATCGGCTGGTACTCGGTCGCCGCACGAGGATTGTCGACCGGAATGACTTCCAGGCGAAGCGTTTCCGACATTTCGCGCGCGAACTGCGCGCGACGTTCCGCACTCCGGCTATAGACGAACACCTTGCGAATGGGGCAGGTCGCAGCCACGGCGGCGAGTTGCGTATGGGCTTGAAGACCCGTGCCGATCAGGCCCATGCTTTCCGCTTTGGGATTCGCCAAGAGCCGCGCGGCGAGTCCCGTGACCGCGCCGGTGCGGAGTTGGCCCAGGCGGTCGGCTTGCATCAGCGCGACCAAGTCGCCTTTGGTCCCGGCGTGCAATCCAACGAGGAACTTGGCCCCGTCGCGCGTGGTCGTGTATTGCTTCCAGCCAACGAGGTTCAAATATTCAGCCGCCGCACTGAGCGAATGCAGCATGATGCCGGGTGCTTTAGCGCGCACCCGCGGGACGTTTTCGGCTTCTCCATTCGCAAGCGCCACGAAGGCTGCGTGCATGACTTCGATCGCCAGCGGCATGTCGATCAACTTGTTGATGTCAGCATCGCGCAAGTACAGTGGAGACATGGAATTCATTGTGGGGGTGAGAGTGATTACGAACCTAGCGCGGCGATCTTCTTGAAGTCGTTCTTCAAGGAGCGATACAGGTCTTGATAAATCGGAAAGCCGCCATCGTAGACCTTGCACGCCGACTTGTTGGCCGGCAGCGATTGCACAACCTTAATGGTGGCGCCGCAGGCTTCCTCGATGTTCTGATAGGCTCCTGCGCCCACCGCCGCCAACAGCGCGACGCCATACGCCGGGCCTTGTTCGGCGTTGATGGTGCAGGCCGTCTGGTTGAAGACGTCCGCTTGAATTTGCCGCCAGAGCGGAATCCGCGAGCCGCCGCCGGAGACGCGGGTTTCATTCACGGGAACTCCCAACTCTTGAATGATCGACAAGCTATCGCGCATGGCGTAGGCGACCCCTTCCATGATCGCGCGGACGAGATGCCCGCGCCCATGTTTGAGCGTCAGGCCGATAAAACAGCCGCGCGCGTCGGGATCGGCATGGGGCGTGCGCTCGCCGGCGAGGTACGGCAAGAAGAACAGTCCCTCAGCGCCCGGCGGAACCGCGGCGGCTTCTTGAATAAGCACTTCGAAAGGATCTTTCTTCGTCTGGCCTTGGCCTGCGAGTTCCTGGCAAAGTTGATCGACGAACCATTTGAACGCGCCACCGCCGCAGAGACTCACGCCCATCATGTGCCACTTGCCGTGCACCGCGTGACAAAACGTATGGAGTCGCCCTTGCGGATCGATCTCGACCTTGTCGCTATGCACGAACATCACGGCGCCGGTGCCGATCGACGTGGACAAGATGCCGCTGGACACGACGCCCGTGCCCACGCCATGGGCGGCGCAGTCCCCGGCCCCGCCGACAACGACGCAATCCGTCGTCAGACCGAGCGTCTGGGCGGCCTCGGGCGTAAGCTTGCCGGTGACTTCTTCCGATTCGTAACATGTCGCGAAGAGGTCGCTATCGAGTTCGAGTTTGGAGAGGAGTTTTTTCGACCAATTCCGCGCGGCCACATCGAGCAGCAACATGCCGCTAGCGTCGCTCACCTCGGTGGCCATCTCGCCGGTCAAGCGGCGGCGGACGTCGTCCTTGGGAAGCAAGACTTTGACGGTCTTGGCGAAGTTCTCTGGTTCATGGTTGCGCAGCCAGAGAATTTTGGGAGCGGTGAAACCGGTGAGCGCGGGATTGGCCACCATTTCGATCAATGCTTCGCGGCCGCCGGCGCGGGATTCGATCTCCTCACATTCGGCGGCAGTGCGCTGATCGTTCCACAACAAAGCGTTGCGCACGACCTGATTGTTCTTATCCAAAAATACCGAACCGTGCATCTGGCCAGAGAGGCCGATCGCCTTGACGTCGGCCGGTTTGAGCTTCGACTTATTCATGACCTCATGCACGGTCTTGATCGTCGCCTGCCACCAATCTTCCGGGTCTTGCTCGCTCCACAGCGGCTTGGGGAAGTGGCAGGGGTAGGCCGCGGTCGCATCCGCGAGGATCTCACCAGACTCCCGCATGGCCAGGGTCTTGGTGCCGGAGGTGCCGATATCGATACCGAGGAAGACACTCATGCTGCGAACGCTCCAAACGAAAGAAGATGCCCAGGGGTATTGGCTGGAAATTCTAACGGTTTGTGGCCGCGTGCTCAAACGGGGGCCGCGCGATGGTTGCGAGACACCGCTGCCGCGACGCGGAAAGTAAACCGACGACAGGCGTGCATTGGCATTTGCCAGCGAGTATATTGAGAAGCGCACCGCTGGTTCCTCACCCCTTCCCACCGCTGAGTTCCCTCCATGCCTTGCTCGCTCCTTGCTCGTCTTTGCTTGCTGGCCGTGTTGTTTGCTCCCCTCGCATTGCACGCCCAGGACAACGTGCCACAAGGCGAAGTGACGAAATACACGTTCGACCAGAGCAAGATTTTTCCCGGCACGACTCGCGACTACTGGATTTACGTCCCCAAACAATACGACCCCGCCCAGCCGGCATGTGTGTTTGTCTGCCAGGACGGCCTGCAGTACAACGCCCCGAAAGTGTTCGACGAGTTGATCGCCAAACAGGAGATTCCTGTACTCATCGGCGTGTTTGTGATGCACGGCCGCGTCAAGGCCCGGTCGGATGACGCCCTTGATCGCTTCAATCGCAGTTATGAATATGACGGCCTGGGCGATAATTACGCGCGCTTTCTCTTGGAAGAACTGCTGCCAGTCGTCGAACAACAGCAGACGTCCGACGGACGGGCGATCAACCTTTCCCAGAGCGGCAACGATCGCTGCATCGCGGGGAGCAGCAGCGGCGCGATTTGTGCCTTCACCGCCGCGTGGGAACGCCCGCAGGAATTCGGCCGCGTGTTCAGTGCGGTCGGAACCTATGTTGGCCTTCGTGGCGGCAATGAATATTCCACGCTGATTCGCAAGTACGAACCCAAGCCGCTTCGGGTCTTCCTCGAAGACGGGTCGAACGACCTGAACATCTACGGCGGCGATTGGTGGATGGCCAATCAGGCGATGGAGCGTTCACTGACCTTCGCTGGCTACGAGGTGGCGCACGCGTGGGGTGAAGGCCAGCATAACTCCAAACATGCGACGGAAATCTTCCCCGACGCCATGCGCTGGATTTGGAAAGATTGGCCCACACCGATCAAGGCTGGGCAGGGCTCATCGCAACTCCAGGAAATTCTTCTCCCCGGCGAAGATTGGCGATTGGTGGCCGAAGGTTATAAATTCACCGAAGGGCCGTGCGCCAACGCGCGCGGCGAAGTTTTCTTCAACGATGTCGGCGCCGGGAAGACGTTTAAGATTGACCTGGATGGAAAGGTCAGCGAGTTTCTCGCCGATTCAAACAAAGCCAGCGGCCAAAGCTTTGGTCCGGACGGCCGCTTATATGCAGTCGCCGGCGCGACCGAGCAGATCCTGGCCTATGACGAACAAGGACATGCCACGGTCATTGCCGACGGCTTCCGCGGGAACGATCTCGTCGTGCGGCACGATGGAAGCATTTACGTGACCAATCCCAGTCGGGACGGCAAGAGCCCCAGCCAGGTCTGGCGCATCAGTCCCCAAGGCGACAAGCAGGTGGTTGATGCCGGCCTCAAGTTCTCCAACGGCGTTACGCTCTCGCCCGATCAATCGCTGTTGTATGTGGCCGATAGCCGGACCCATTGGGTTTACAGCTATCAGATTCAAGAAGACGGCGGGCTAAAGTTTAAGCAGAAGTATTATCACCTGCACGTTCCCGATACGGCCGACGATTCCGGTGTGGATGGCTTGCGCGTCGATCGGGATGGACGGTTGTATTGTGCGACACGGATGGGATTGCAAGTTTGCGATCAGGCCGGCCGCGTGAACTGCATCATCCCCACGCCCAACGGCAAGGTCAGCAACCTCTGCTTCGGCGGGCCGAAGTTCGATACGATTTACGCCACGTGCGGTGATCGCGTTTACGCGCGCCGCGTCAAGGTTCACGGCGCGCACGGTTTCGACCCACCCCACAAGCCGGCACCGCCAAGACTATAGTGTTCTGAACGAATGACCACAGGCAACGGCTCGTCGCCTTGCCTGGACTTTCCTCTCCGCGACGATAGGTACCCCCGCCATGACCGTTTCCCGCCGTACGTTTATTAAAACGACCACCGCCTTGGCCGCGAGCACTGCGTTTACCGCGCCTGCCATTGTGCGTGGCCGCAATCTCAACGACAAACTAAACATCGCCGTGATTGGCGTCGGAGGTCGTGGCGGCGCGAACCTCGGCGCGGTGTCGTCCGAGAACATCGTCGGCTTGTGCGATGTGAATCAAAACTCGCTCGAGCGGGCCGCGTCGCAGCATCCGAAAGCGCGCAAGGAGAAGGATTTCCGCAAGCTCTACGACCACGCCGGCGAGTTCGACGCGGTGGTCGTCAGCACGTGCGAACACACGCACGCGTTCGCCACGCTGCCGGCTTTGCAGCTCGATAAACACGTCTATTGCGAAAAGCCCCTCACCTACAACATCTATGAAGCTCGCGTCATTCGCGAGGAAGCGGCCAAGCACAAAGTCGCGACGCAGATGGGGATTCAAATTCATAGCGGCAACAACTACCGCCGCGTGGTCGAACTGATTCAAGCCGGCGCGATCGGCCCCGTGCGCGAAGTGCATGTCTGGGTCTCGCGTGTCTGGGGTTGGCAGCCGACCGCTGAAGACGCGCGCCGTTATGGCGATATCGTCTTTACGAACGAGCGGCCTGCGGAAGAATCGCCGATCCCTGCGGGACTCGATTGGGACTTGTGGCTGGGGCCTGCGCCGTATCGTCCGTTCAACAACGTCTATTTCCCGGGACCGAAATGGTATCGCTGGTGGGACTTTGGCAACGGCACCATGTCCGACTTGGGCAGCCACTGGAACGACTTGCCGTTCTGGGCGCTCGATTTGAAAGCGCCGCTGTCGATCGAAGCTTCCGGCCAGCCGGTGCAACCTGAAATTGCCCCCGCTTCCATGCAGGCGACGTATGAATACGGCGCTCGCGGCGACGCGCCGCCACTGAAGCTCACCTGGCATCAAGGGATCAACAAGCCGCAAATCTGGACCGACGGCAAGATTCCCAAGTGGGGCGATGGCGTGTTGTTCATTGGCGACGACGGCATGTTGCTCTCGGACTACGGCAAGCATGTGCTTCTGCCGGAAGAAAAATTCGCCGATTACAAACGCCCCGCGGAAAAGTATCCGCCTTCCAAGGGCCAGCAAGCCGAATGGGTGCATGCCGCCAAGACCGGCGAGCCAACGTTGTGCAACTTCGAATATTCCGGCTGGCTCACCGAAGCGAACCATTTGGGCAACGTCGCGTACCGAGCCGGTCAGAAGATCGAGTGGGACGCCGATAAAATGGAGGTCACCAATTGCCCCGCGGCCGCGCCGTTCGTCAAGCGCGAGTATCGGGCTGGTTGGAAATTAGGCTAAGAAAATTAGGCTAAATTGCCCGGCGTTTCAAAGCTGCGGCTTGGTGGCAATGTGCCCCAGGCCCATTTATAGTGATGACTTCCGCCCACACTCTCTTTCTTACTTCAAGGATAATGACATGTCGAAGCGACAATCGCGTCGTAGCTTTCTCAAGACTTCCGCCGCGGCAGGCGCCGCAGCAGCGGCCGTGCCGTATTTCGCCTGGAATGAAACCGCATTCGCTAACCAGGCCAAGAACGACCGCCCGGTGATCGGCTGTATCGGCGTGGGGAGCATGGGAACCGGCGACGCCCACGGCCACAACAATTTTGGCGATATCGTGGCCGTGTGCGATGTTGATAAGAACCACGCCGAGCGCGCCCGCCAGGACAAGAACATCGGCAAAGGCAAAGCCGACGCTTACGAAGATTATCGCAAGGTGCTCGACCGTGACGATATCGACGTGGTCAGCGTTGTCACCCCTGACCATTGGCACGTCAAAATCGCCATCGAAGCGCTCGAGGCCGGCAAGCATGTCTTCTGCCAGAAGCCGCTCACGCTGACGCTCGAAGAGAATCAGCTCATCCGCAACGCCTGCAAGAAGCACGACAAGCAGGTGTTTTTCGTGGGCACGCAACAGCGTAGCGACCGCGGGAAGTTTCTGCGGGCGATCAACATGGTGCAGAAGGGGTTGCTCGGCAAGATCAACACCGTCACCTGCAGCATCGGCGGGGGCGATGTCGGTGGTCCGTTCAAGAAGGAAACGCCTCCGGCCAATCTCAATTGGGATATGTGGCTCGGCCAGGCGCCTAAGGTGGAATACATCAAGGAGCGGAGCCACTATCAGTTCCGCTGGTGGTACGAATACAGCGGCGGCAAGTTCACCGACTGGGGCGCTCACCATGTGGATATCGCCACGTGGGCGCTGGGAGAGGACAAAGAAGGCTCCGGCCCGACGGAGATCGACGGAACCGACGCCAGGCATCCCGTGCCATTTGAACACGGCTATCCAACGATCGACGACAAGTACAACACGTCGAACGATTTCGCCGTGAACTGCAAGTTTCCCAGCGGCGTGACGATGATCGTCACCAGTCGCGGCGATAACGGCGTGCTCTTTGAAGGCGAGAAGGGGCGCATCTTCGTCAGTCGTGGCAAGATTGCCGGCAAGCCCGTCGAAGAGAACTGGGACAAGGACGCCTACACCGACGAGGACGTCACGCGGCTTTACAAGGGAAAGCAGTACGAAGGGCACAAGGACAACTTCTACCGCTGCATTCGCGAAGGGGGCCAGCCTGTGAGCGACGTGTTCTCGCACGTTCAAGCGATGGCCACCTGCCACCTTTCGGCCATTGCCGCTCGTCTCGGTCGCTCGATCAAGTGGGATCCCAAGGCGGAGAAGATCGTCGGCGACGAAGAGGCCGCTAAGTTCTTCGCCCGTGCTCGCCGCGAGGGCTTTGAGATCCACAAGGCGTAGCGCGATCCGCAGGTTGATAAACTTCAAAGCCCCGGGAGGACGTGACATCCTCGCGGGGCTTTGTTACCTAGCGGAATGCGTCAGCGGGGGCCGATTACGTCTAAGCCGACCCAGGGGCGAAGCGCGGCAGGCACGAGAATGCTGCCGTCGGCTTGTTGATAGTTTTCGAGCACGGTGATCATCGCGCGGCTCAGCGCGATCGCCGTGCCGTTGAGCGTGTGGGCGAAGTGGGTTCCTTTTTCGCCTTTCTTTTTGTAACGAATGTTGAGGCGGCGGGCTTGGTAGTCGGTGCAATTGCTCGTGCTGGTGACTTCGCCATATTCGCCCTCCGCGCCGCGGCCTGGCATCCAAGCTTCGAGATCGAACTTGCGATACGCGGGGCCGCCCAGGTCGCCGGTCGCGGTATCCACGACGCGATAAGGAATGCCGAGTTCGTCGAAGATGCGGCATTCCAGCCCGCAGAAGTACTCGAGCATCGCCTCGCTCTCTTCCGGCAGCGTGAAGGCGAACATTTCCACCTTGGTGAACTGATGCACGCGATACAACCCGCGCGTGGCCCGCCCCGCGGCGCCCGCTTCGGTGCGATAGCAGTGGCTGATTCCACACAGCTTGATCGGCAACTGCTCGTCGTCGATCACCATGCCGGAATACAAACCGCCGAGCGTAATCTCGGCCGTGCCGACGAGGCAGAGGTCGGTGTTCTCGACGATGTAAACCTGCGTTTCCGGTCCCCGCGGATTGAAGCCGATGCCGCGCAAAATCTCCTCGCGGGCGAGGTCCGGCGTGATCGTCGGCGTGAACCCCTCGGACATCAAAATCCCCAGCACAAAGCGTTGCAAAGCCAGTTCTAGCAGTACCGCTTCGTTCTTGAGGAAGTAAAAGCCGTGCCCCGTCGTCCGTGCGCCTCCTTCGAAGTCGATCAGATCCAGCTTTTCACCGAGCTCGACGTGGTCGAGCGGTTTGAAGTCAAATTTGCGCGGAGCGTGCTCGCCACGCCGCAGTTCGAGGTTCGCTTTGTCGTCCGAGCCAATCGGTGCTTGCGGGTGGGACAGGTTGGGGATCGTGAGTTGAATTGCGAGGATTTGCTGCTCAAGTTCATCACACGCGGCTTGCGATTGATCCTTTTGCGCGCGCAATGCGCGGGCTTGTTCTTTAAGCGCGTCGCGCTCCTCCGGCTTGGCCTTACCGATCTTTTGTGCGAATTCATTCGCGCTGCGGTTCAACTCTTGGGTCTGTTGATCGGCCGCCCGCCGCTGGGTTTCGAGTTCGACGAGGCGGTCGATATCGACCGTGACGCCGCGGTGGGCGCAGTTCTGCTTCACAAGCGAAACGTTTTCAACAATGAATTTGCGGTCGAGCATAAGTGTTCGTCAATCCGGTGACAGAGTAAGGCGGGCGATTGGTAAGAATATCGGTTGCGGTGGCGCGGTCATTTCACCGCGAGCGTTTCCCAGAGTTTGGCGCTCGATTTGATGCCGCGGTGAAAGTCCGCCAGGCAGAACTTTTCGTTGGGACTGTGCGTGTTGTCGTCGTCCAGTCCCCAGCCCAGCAGGAGCGTATCGACGCCGAGCACTTCGCGGAACATGTTCACGATGGGAATCGAGCCCCCCTCGCGAATCATGACCGGCGCTATGCCGAAACCATGTTCAATTGCGGAGCGGGCGGCGGCGACATACGGACTATCGAGCGGCACGACTACGCCGGGCGCGCCGTGCATGTCGATCAGTTCCAGCTCGATGCCAGGGGGACAACGCTGCTTCAAGTAAGCCTCCAGCGCGGCGGTGATTTTTTCCGGTTGTTGCTTGGGGACCAATCGAAAGCTGAACTTGGCGCTCGCCTTCGCGGGCAGGACGGTCTTGGCGCCTTCGCCTTGATAGCCGCTGGTCAACCCGTTGACATCGAACGTAGGCCGCGCCCAGCGGCGTTCGAGCGTCGTGTATCCTGCCTCGCCATGCAAGTCGCTCACGCCTAACTGTCGCATGAACCTGGCTTCGTCGAAGTTGAGCTGGGCGAACTGTTCCCGTTCTTCCTGGGTGAGGGGCACAACATCGTCATAAAAACCGGGAATGAGAATGCGCCCCTCGTCGTCGATGAGCGCACTAAGGAGCCTGGCCAGCGCAATCGCCGGATTCATCACGCTGCCGCCAAACGTGCCGGAATGCAGATCTTGCTTCGGCCCCGTCAGACGCAGTTCATAGTAGGCGATGCCGCGTAGCCCGTACGTTATCGCCGGTTGGCCGGGGGCGAACTGCGACGTGTCGCTAATCACCACCACATCGCAGGCTAACTTCTCGGCATTTTTGGGAAGCCAGGCATTCAAGCTTTGGCTACTGACTTCTTCCTCCCCTTCGATGAGGAATTTGAGTTGGATCGGCAACTTGCCGACCGTCTTCAGCCACGCCTCGGCGCTTTTGACATGCGTCAGCATCTGCCCTTTGTCGTCAGTCGCGCCGCGGGCGTAAACGTTGCCGTCGCGCACGGTCGGCTCAAACGGCGGCGAGATCCACTGGTCCAGCGGGTCCGGCGGTTGAACGTCGTAGTGTCCATAGACCAGGACCGTCGGCTGACCGGGAACCGGCGGCGACTCGGCGTAGACGATGGGATGCCCGGACGTGGAAATCACTTCGGTCGCCAGATTCAAGCCGCGAAACTGGTTCGCGACCCACTCGGCCGCCTGCTGCATGTCGGGCCGATGGTGACTGTCGGCGCTTACGCTTGGAATGCGTAGCAGCTCGCACAAATCGGCCTCGAACGAGTCGCGCTCCGCGGCTAGATAATCGTCTACGGATTTCATGGGATATTCTCAAGCCCGGCAGACTCTGCCGGATGTGCGGGCGTCAAGAGGGTGTATGTGGCGTGCGGATCAGGCATTTGGGTGAAAAAAGTCCTTGGCAACCGATTTGACCGTACAATATAATACCGAACGGTTTTACCGACTATCACGGAAAGTCGGAGATCTCCGTGCCCCCCTGGGCGTGAACGTTGCAAGGGAACCGCCACGTGTCCGATAAATCCAAATCTGCCGTCTTGGAACCGCCCACGACCGACATCGTCGAGCCGATTGAGAAACGTCAATCTGCGGCCAAGACCGACAAGAAGCCCAAGCGTCAACCTCGGTACCACGTTATTCTGTGGAACGATAACGATCACTCTTACGATTACGTGATCATGATGATGCGGAAGCTGTTCGGGCATCCCACCGAGCGGGGCTTCGAGATCGCGTTGCAGGTCGACAAGTCCGGCCGCGCCGTTTGTTTGACGACCACCCGTGAGCACGCGGAACTGAAGGTCGAGCAGATCCACAGCTACGGTTCGGATCCGCTGATTCCGCGCTGCAAAGGCTCCATGTCCGCCTCGATTGAGCCAGAACCGGCCTAAGCGGCATCTTGCGAGTAGCCATCACGCCCCGCCTGTTGAACTGCTCAAGCGGAGCATGGCCTACGCTGGCCGCCGAGATCAAAAGACTCCGCCGCTGGTCGGCTGGTTGCCTTTTTGGTTGTTGGGCGTAGCTTCCTTGGTTGACCAGCGCTGGCGTTCTCGCTGGCGGGGCTGTGGAATGCTTGGCGCGCGGGGCGATCGTTGAACCGCGTCTGGCGGCAGTCGCAACCGCACGGTCCCGATGCCTTGCTGTCGCTTGGCTTGGCGCAGCGCCTCCAGCATGGCAAGAATCTCTTCTTGAATTTCGAGAGTTGATTCCACGACGATCGCCGCGATGCCAGGATAGGGAGCGATGACGCCATTTCCCCCTTGTACGTCCCAACTCTCCGGATGGACCGTGGTGTAGATCAGATCGATAAGCGTATCTAGGTCATACTCGTCTTCGTCTCCGACGCGCATCGTAACCAGATCATTGACCGGATAGATGACGCGGAGAAAGCACGCAGAATTGGAATCACGCTCCTCTATCGTCGTAATCAGAATCCCTTCGTGTTTTGGAACCCAAGCCATCCCCTGATCGGCCAACATTGCGTCTAAGAACACCCGCGCCGTGACGCCGGGCATGTCCTTGGTGATGAGCGTATCCATCCCGATACTCGCATCGGCAAGTGCGCGCTCATCAAGCGAAATACTCACGCCCAAGTCGCGTTGCAGGCGATCCACGCAAGTGGTCAGTTCCGCCTCGAAGAAGGCGCCGCGGTAGGGTTGCTGAAGTGCGCGCAGGGTAGCTTGGAACGCGCGCAATTCATTGGGCGGCAGCACGATGATCGGGGAATAATCGGGCGTGACTCGCTGGTCGAGCTCAAGCTGATAGCGCGGCCCATAGGCGTAATAGTCGAACTGGCCCAGCGCCGTGCTGGCGGATAGGCCGACGCCGGTCAGAATTACCAGGAGTCCCAGAACGAAGCGCGTGGTTGGCATGATGTGTGATTCCCAGCCCCTGGGAGTGCTTTGGATGGTACGCCAGGTTCCCGAAAAAGGCAAATCCGCGTTGCAGAGCTTGACCGCCTAATTATAATCAGGTCAATCAGGCGGCTTCAGGGGCGCTGCCCGTCGTAGGCCGGTATTTCTCTCATTTCGCCGGCCGGAAAGTTCTCATGCCACGACTTTCTTCTCTGGGGCGCGCTGCTTGCGCCCTGCTCGCATTGTTGGTTTCGACCACGGTTTTCGCTGAATCGACGAAACATCCACTGCCGATTCGCCGAGTGGTGTTGTTTACGTCCGGCGTCGCATTTGTCGAGCATCGCGGCGAAGTCGAAGGGTCAGCGACGATCGACTTCGATTTTCATGTGGACGACATCAACGACCTGCTCAAGAGCATGGTGGTGCAAGACGAAGGGGGCGGGCGGATCGAAACGGTCACTTATTCGCCCCAGGAGCCGCTGGCGGTGACGCTGGGCGCCATGCGCGTCGATCCCTCGCAGGTTCGTTCGCTCGGCGATTTGCTCGGACAATTACGCGGCGAACAAGTGCAAATCGAAGGCCTCACGCCGCTGGCCGGAACCATCATCGCCATCGACGAACACCCAGCGCAGGCGGGCGGGCAAGCTCAAGACGTGCTCCTGCTGAAAACAGACAACGGCCTCCGCTCGCTGCCCCTGTCAGCCATCAGCGCTGTGAAGTTGGTAAACGAAGATCTTGATCGCGATCTGCAAAAGGCGCTCGACTTGATGGCCTCCGCCCACTCCGAGGACACGAAACGCGTGTCGCTCGTGCTGCATGGGGAAGGGAAGCGGCAGGTCCGCGTCGGCTATATTCGCGAAGCTCCCGTCTGGAAAACGAGCTATCGCCTGGTGCTGGACGACAAGAAGTCGCTCTTGCAAGGCTGGGCGATTGTCGAGAACACGAGCGAGCACGATTGGGAGAATGTCGAACTCGCACTGGTGAGCGGCCGCCCGGTGTCTTTCCTCATGGATCTGTACGCCCCGGTTTATCTCGCGCGACCTCTGGTGACGCCGAAGTTTCTGGCGGGACTGAATCCCGTCGCGCACGCGTCCAATCGCGAGAGCCCGTTCGCTGACGTTGCGCTGGGAGGGATGGGAGGCGGTGGATTTGCCGGCGGGTTTGGCGGAGCGGGCGGCATTGGCGGAGGAGGGCTCGGTGGAGGCGGATTCGGCTTTGGCGGTGGCGGCGGCAATCTCGGAGGCGTTGTAGCAGACCACGTTGTGCCTCTTAAGGTCGCGCCGCTCGATCCGCGCACGAGCCTCATCGCGGCGGCCAGCGGCGCGGATGTCGGCGTCATGTTCCGCTTCCAGATCGATCATCCCGTCACGCTCGCCAAACAAAAGTCGGCGCTCTTGCCGATCATCAACAACCCCCTCGACGTGGAGCGAATTAGCCTGTTCGATCCAACCGTCGATAAGCGGCATCCCTTGGCGGCGATTTCGCTCACCAACAACACCCAGCAGCAACTCATGCCGGGGCCGCTCACGGTGTTCGACGCCGGGGAATATGCCGGCGACGCGGAGTTGGATTTTCTAGCGATCGGTGCTCAGAAGCTCGTGAGCTACGCGCTGGACATGAATGTGTCGATTGACCACGAGCAAAAGTCCGCGCCGCGCGAGGCGGAAGTTACCACCGTCACCATCAACTCCGGCAAGGTGCAAGCGACGACCATCGAACATCGTGCGCACACGTATGCGGTCAAGAACGCCAACCGCACGCCCCGCAAAGTGCTAATCGAACACGTGCGCAACAAAGACTGGAAGATCACACTCCCCGCCAAGCCAGCCGAATCAACCGAGACGTTGAACCGTTACGAGCTCACGGTGAAAGCCGGCGAGACCGGAAAGCTGGTCGTGGAGGAAGAGCACACCCAGACGCAAGAAGTGCAGTTCCTCGTCGAAGAGGAAGATCCATTTCGTACGAAGAGCCAGGTTCCCACCCAACTCGTGGCCGCGTATCAACTCGCCGCGACGGCAACCAAACCCAGTCCTGAGTTGAGCCAGGCACTCACTTCATGGCGCGACAAGCAAGTCGCTCTCGAAGAAGCGCAACAGGCGCTCACCGCGTCCGCGACGGTCAGCGGCAAGCTGATCGAAGATCAAGAGCGGGTGCGCAAGAACCTCGCAGCCGTGCCGATGGATAGCGAGCTCTACCAGCGTTATCTCAAGATGCTCGGGGAGCAAGAAGACGCATTGGCCACCGCCCGCGAAACGAACGCTCAACTCAATGACAAGTTCAGCGAAAAAACTCAAGACCTACATGATTTTGTGAAAGGTCTTGAGGTAAGGGGCGTCCGGTAAATAACGTTCTGATCTTTTGAATACGCATGCCGCGACTTTGGATGCTGATCTGTGGCTGGCCCCGAACGTCTTCCCAGACCCCAT
>CAUJKE010000049.1 GCA_963205385.1 Planctomycetota bacterium
CGGTCGAAATACGACCTGAAGTATTATGTCGCGCTCGCCAAAGAACTAGAAAAGATGGGCGCGCACATCTTGGCGATCAAGGACATGGCCGGGCTCTGCAAGCCGTACGCCGCTGAGCTATTGGTCAAGACGCTCAAACAAGAGATCGGCATTCCGATTCATTTTCATACGCACGACACGGCGGGGGTGCAGTCCGCGTCGATCCTCAAGGCGACCGACGTGGGGCTGGATATTGCCGATGCCGCGATGGCGCCGATGTCCGGCGGAACTTCACAGCCCAACTTGAACACGCTCGTGGAATCGCTCCACTATATGCCGCGGGAAACGGGCTTGTGTGGCGACTCGCTCGATCAGATTGCCCGCTATTGGACCGCCGTGCGGCACTTCTATACGGCGTTTGAGAGCGAAGCGCTGCCGGGGACCGCCGACTTATACAGCCACGAAATGCCGGGCGGGCAGTATACGAACCTGTATCAACAAGCGTCCGCACTGGGGCTGGCCGAACAATGGCCGGATGTGTGCCATGCCTACGCGCAGGTCAACCAACTCTTCGGCGATATCGTGAAGGTGACGCCGACGTCGAAAGCCGTGGGAGACATGGCGCTATTCATGGTCGCCAACGGATTGACCTGCGAGGATGTGCTCGATCCCGAGCGCGAGTTGGCGTTTCCCGCTTCGGTGATCGATTTGATCGGCGGGCGGATGGGGCAACCGCCGGGCGGGTTTCCGCAGCAGGTGAAGGATCGCGTGTTGCGCGGCGGCGAAGAGTTCACCCAGCGCCCCGGCGAATTGCTTCCCCCGGCGGACTTCGCCGCAGCGGCCGAGAAGATCAAGCCGCTACTCAACCGCGAACCGACCAAGCGCGAGGTCGTTACCTATCTGTTGTATCCCAAGGTGTACGAAGAATATGTCCAGCACGTGAACACCTATTCCGACACCAGCGTCCTGCCGACCCACGCGTTCTTCTACGGCCAGGATTCGGACGAGGAGATTAGCGTCGAGATCGAGGAAGGCAAGATTCTGTTCATCAAATACCTGATGTTCGGCGACCCGCATCCCGATGGAAAGCGGACGGTCTTCTTTGAACTTAACGGCCAGCCGCGCGATGTGGCGGTGATCGATCATTCGCTCGAAACGGAATCGCAACGACGGGCCAAGGCAGATAGCGGCGACCCGAAACAGGTCGGCGCCTCGATGCCGGGCATGGTGGTCTCCGTGACCGTGCAAGTCGGCGACGTCGTCGCCAAGGGGCAGAAAATCCTGAGCCTCGAAGCGATGAAGATGGAGAGCACCGTGTATGCCGAGCGCGACGGCAAGGTGAGCGAGGTGCTTGTCGAACCGGGCAGCCAGGTCGAGACCGGCGACTTGATGCTGCGGTTTGAGTAAGCCGCCATGGATGAGCCACTTGCTGCCTGGGGCGTCGCGCATGTCGAGCGTCATGCGGAGATTGAATCGACGAACACGCGCGCCGCGGCACTCGCCAAGGGGAACGCGGTGGCGCTGCCGGCGCTCGTTATCGCGGCGCGTCAAACGGCAGGCCGCGGACGAGGCGCTAATCGTTGGTGGTCCGGCGAGGGAGCACTGACGTTTTCGCTCTTGCTCGACGCCGCCGCAGACCGCTTGCCGGCCGAGTGCTGGCCGCTCTTGTCGCTGGCCACGGCTTTAGCGGTGAACGACGCGCTGGCCGAGCGCCTTCCGGCGGAGCGCGTGCAACTCAAATGGCCGAACGATGTTTACGTCAGCGGCAAGAAAATCTGCGGCATTCTCGTGGAAGCGCCGCCGGCGCGGCCGCCGCGGTTGATCGTCGGCGTGGGGCTGAACGTCAATAACTCGCTGCGCGGCGGGCCGGAAGAGATTCGCGCGCGGGCCACGTCGCTCACTGATGAGGCCGACCAACATTTCGATGTTGAAGAAATCTTGGAAGACGTGGTGCGCCGCATGTTGGTCGAAATGGAAGCCGTCGCCCAGCGGCGTTTTGACCTGACGTCGCGGTGGGATGCACGCTGTTTACTGCGCGGGCGGACCGTCCGCATCGACCAAGCACCGAGCCTGGTCGCGGGGCGCTGTTTGGGAATTCATATCGACGGCAGTTTGCGCGTGCAGACGCTCGATGGGGAGCGGCGCGTTTATGCCGGCGTCGTGCAGAGCTGGGAGTGAGCTGTGCGGCGGCTTTGTACGACGGTGATTACTGCGCCGATGATGCCGAGCAGTGACCACAGGACGGCGGATGGCGGTTCCGGCACGACGCTGGGTGGGTCGATTTGGTCGAAGGCGTAGCGAATTTGAGCGATGGCGAACGCATCGTTGCCTTTGATCACGATCCGATCGAACGTCTCACCGACCCCATTTAGAGCGAATAACCTCGCCCCTCCCTCTTTATCGATGGTTAATGGACCTACCGTTCCAATTAAATTCGTCCCAAGAAAGTATTTAGCGGTAAACTCCGCGTTATTAAGAAAATCTGATTCCAATTCAAATCCAAAGATCTCGACCGCTTGACTTAGATTCAAAGTCAGTGAGTCTGCATTTTTGAACAAGACGCGGGGTGTGGCCGATTCAGAATACGGCGGCGAGGACCAGGATCCCCAGCCACCGACAGGAACCTGCCGCACGTTGAGCGAACTCGCGGTCGTACCGAAAGTTACGGTGAGCGCTGCGTCGCTTACAGATGTCACATTGGTGTTGAGGGTAAGTCCCGAAATATCGATCTTCGTCGTTGACGACTGATACGCGGCACTGGGCTGCGAGATGATGATTGGCGCGGCGTGTGCCGAGAGGGGAGCGAGTCCGTTGATTAACAGACCGAGTACTGCTGTTGCGATGCAACGCATACAAACCTCCGTGATGCTAAAGAATCCTGTGGTTGCTGAGAAAAGTCTTGCGTAACCGCGTAGCTGGCGTCGATTGGTAGCTGCTGGATGCTTAATCGTTGAATGTGTCAATGTGAACGATTAACCGAGCACTTTCAAGCATGGAGCGCCTTCGTTCAATGTGGGGCGTTCGGGACGGCCTTTGTTTAAGTAAGAAAGTTGCATGTTGTCGATGCCCAAGAGATGCAAAATCGTGGCGTGGAAATCGTGAATGTGGAGGCGATCCGCGGCTGCATGAAGGCCAATTTCATCGGTAGCGCCAATGGTCTGCCCTCCTTTGACGCCACCGCCTGCGAGCCACATGGTGAACCCGGTGGGATTGTGATCGCGGCCGTTTCCCTTCTCGCTCATGGGGGTGCGGCCGAACTCGCCGCCCCAGACAACTAACGTGGAATCCAGTAGCCCGCGGCGTTTGAGGTCTGTCAAAAGTCCGGCAATCGGCTGGTCGGTCGCCTTGCAAAGGCCACCGTGGTTCGCTTCGAGATTGCTGTGCGCATCCCATCGACTGCCGGCGCCGCTATACAGTTGCACAAATCGCACGCCGCGCTCGACCAACCGCCGCGACAACAAGCACATCCGCCCAAACGTCGCCGTCGCTTTGTCATCCAGGCCATAGAGTCGATTCGTCTCTGCAGTTTCCTGCGCTAGATCGACCGCTTCCGGGGCTTCGGCCTGCATGCGGAACGCGAGCTCATAGGCTTTGATGCGGGCGTCAAGTTCGGTTTGTTCTTGCCGCTGCGCGTAATGCTCGCGGTTGAGTTGGGAGAGGAAGTCGAGCTTCGCGCGTTGACGTTCTTCGCTGACGCCGGCAGGATTGGCGAGGTAGCGAATCGGCTCCTGGCCGCTGGAGAGGGTCGTCCCTTGA
>CAUJKE010000050.1 GCA_963205385.1 Planctomycetota bacterium
AGGCAGGTTGTGGACGCCGACGATCCGCTGTTTCGACCCGAGTCGAGCACTGCCGCAGCCTGGCGGGCAGGGTATCGAGCGGGATCGCTCCGGCCAGACAGGTGCTTTATCCTGCCTATGCGTCCCTTTCGTAGCCCCCTGCCCTTGCAAGAGGAGCCCGCAGACCCTCAAGGGCCGGAAGCGCCAGGGAACAAAGCCGGATGGCCGCGATTCGGCACGAGGCCGTGCGGTACAGCCTGCGAACCCGAGGCGGGGAACCCAGGGAGACTGCTACAAAAAGCAAATGACATTGAAGCCCAAATGAAGCACAATGTAGCTACAAAAAGCTTGGGGCCTGTAATGGCAAGCAGCAGTGATGTCGTTCGCGCCCGGATTGACGGGCATATCAAAGAGGAAGCCACGAACGTGTTGGCAGGAATGGGTTTGTCCGTGTCGGACGCCATTCGGATGCTGCTCACGCGCATCGCAGCCGATAAGGCACTTCCTTTCGATATCAATCGGGTGCAGGCCCAACCCGAAACCAAGAAGCCATGAGCTTCTGCCTGAAGAACTCCAAGAACGCTAAGGTCAGGGCCTGAACGCATGGATCGCATACAGCAGCTCAACTACGAAAAGGACTTCCGCATCGCCTTCCTGGAATCCAAGGGGGACGGATTTCAGCGTTTGTTCGAGAAGCTGATGTCGAAGGTACACCCCAACGACTTCATGGCTTGCCGGCCCTGGGGCAATGTTGGAGATCGGAAGAACGACGGGTATCTACCTTCCGCGCGAATCCTGTTCCAGAGCTACGCGCCGAATGAAATGAGCGCCGCCGAAGCCACCAAGAAGATCAACGAGGACTTCGAGGGGGCCAAAGAACACTGGGAAAAATATTTTGATGAGTGGACCTTTGTCCACAACGCACCCGATGGGCGTCTCGGCCCCCACATCATCGAAGCCCTGGCCAAACTCAGGCAAGACAATCCGAAGATCAGAATCGGACATTGTGGATACGAGGAAATGCTGGCGAAGTTCCGTCAGTTGAGCCTTCAGGATCTTGAATCCTGGTTTGGCCCCTCACTGACTATGGAAGCGAACGTCAACCTGGGCTTCAGCGACCTGGCCGCTGTACTCACCCATATCAGCATCACGCCCGTACCCACGACGAGCGAGGTGAAGGACGTGTCGCGCGGAAAGATCGAGGCCAACCTCCTGTCTCAGGCTGTTGCCGACTTCCTGAAGATCGGCATGCAGAAGTCGCCGCTCGTTGCACAGTTCTTCAATAGCTGGAAGAACCCTACCTACGGCGAGCAGATCGCACAGGCGTTCAAGACCGAATACGTGGGACTGCGAGATGGTATTCCTCAGCTCCACCCTGATGAGATATTCGGACGCCTCGAAGTATGGGCCGGAGGCACGGCGAACACCACGCCCGCGCACAAGGCAGCCGTGTTGGCCGTGATGGCCTATCTGTTCGACAAGTGCGAGATCTTTGAAGACGCTCAAGCGGTGGTGACGGCATGATCCTGCCATCCAAGCATCTGCCGCAGGATCGAGCGCTACTGACCGTCGGCGCGCATGTTTTGACGTTCCTCGCGCACCCCAAGACTGTCTCCGCGCTCTGGGAAGAATTGAACAGGCATGACGCCGGCCTGGCGGCGACGCCCCGGCGCATTACCTATGACTGGTTCCTGCTCGCCCTCGACCTCCTGTACGCCCTTGGAACTATCGAACTCGAAAGCGGCCGTGTTGCACGGAGGGCAGCGTGATTCATCACATCTTCAGCACGCTGCCTAGCTTCAAGAATCTTGGAGATCTGAAGCCCGGCCTGAATGTGCTGCTCGCCCAAAAAACCGAAGGGGCAACCACCAAGCAAACACGCAATCGCGCCGGCAAGACCAGTTTCGTTGAGCTGGTACATTTTCTGCTTGGCGCCGACGCCGGACCGGACGCGATTTTCCGCTCCCCGGAACTGGCTGAATACACCTTCGGCATGGACTTCGATCTGAAGTCAGAACGGACGGTGGTCGAGCGCAGCGGTAGTTCTAAGGCCAAAATCTTCGTGACCGTCCCGCCTGCCGCGAAGGTCAAGTTCTCGGCCACCGAGTGGTGTACGTTCCTCGGCGAACAAATGTTCGGCCTGAGCAGCCTTGAAGCTGCAGGCAGCAAGCCGCCTTCGTTCCGGTCACTGTTCGCCTACTTTGTGCGCCGACAGGCGAGTGGCGCGTTCATGACACCGGAGAAGCAGGCCACGATGCAGGGCACCGGCGACATGCAAATGGCGCTGATGTTCCTGCTCGGGTTGGACTGGCAGATCGCCCGAGATTGGCAAGCTGTCCGTGATCGCGAAAAGACCCTGGAAGAGCTGAAGAAGGCGGCTGGGAACGGCGCGTTCGGTTCAATCATCGGCAAGGCCGCCGACTTGCGCACTGAGCTCACCATTCAAGAAGCCCGTCTCAAGAAGCTCCAGGCGGAAGTTGAGACTTTCCAGGTCTTGCCGGAATACCGGGAACTGGAAGTCGAAAGCGCCACATTGACACGGCAGCTCAACGAGTTGGCCAACGCTAACACTATTGACTTCTCAGTCATTCGTGATCTAGAAGGCGCACTCGCCTCCGAGGTTCCTCCAGACCATGAAGACCTTCAGGCGGTCTATCAAGAAGCAGGCGTCGTGCTACCTGGCTTGGTTAAGCGCCGTTACGAGGACGTAAAGAGCTTTCACGAATCGGTGGTTCGTAATCGCAAGGACTATCTGTCCAGCGAACTCGAAGCTGCCAGGCTGCGTATCGAGCTGCGCGATAGCAAGAAAGCGCAACTCGACCATCGGCGCGTTGAAATTCTGGGCATTCTCAAGAGCCATGGCGCGCTCGAACAGTTCCTCAAGCTGCAAGGCGAACTGGGGCGACTTGAGTCCGAAGTGGAATCATTGCGGCAACGCTTTGAAGCCGCCGAGCAGCTCGAAGGCACCAAGAACGAGTTGGAGATCGAGCGCAACCGTCTCACGATCCGCCTACGGCGTGATTTCACCGAGCAGAAGGATCGACTGGCGGAGGCCATCGTCGCCTTCGAGGAAACCTCGCAACGCTTGTATGAATCGGCCGGTAGTATGACGGTCGACGAAACCTCCAACGGACCGATCTTCAAGTTTCCGATGCAGGGCGAACGCAGCAAGGGCATCAAGAACATGCAGATTTTCTGCTTCGACATGATGCTTATGCGCTTGTGCACCAAGCGGCAGATGGGGCCAGGATTCCTGATCCATGACAGCCACCTCTTCGATGGCGTTGACGGGCGCCAAGTCATCAGTGCGTTGCGCCTTGGCTCGGAGATCGCGCAGGAACTTGGCTTTCAGTACATTGTGACAATGAACGAGGACGATGCCTTCAAGGAGACCATCGATGGCTTCGATCTCAACGAGTATGTACTTCCCACGCGCTTAACCGATGCCACCGAGGATGGCGGATTATTTGGCATAAGGTTTGGGTAAATATATTGGTAGCCGTTGGGGTTTAGGCAGCGGTCCATCGCGACCCTTAAGGAAGAAAAATGGATAAAAAGACCAAGGGATCGTGGTTGATCCACCACACAAACAAGCTGCAAGGGGTCACCAACCAATCCGGGTATGAGAAAACCTACTTGGCGGGAAAGGCCGGCATATTACTTTCCGCTATTTCCGCCAACAAGGACACCACTGTCAACAATGACAGGCTGGCAGTTTTGGCGAAGGCCGCCAACATCAATGCAACATTTGAGCTTCCAAAGCTTATTGAAGTATTGCAGCAGCAGAAGCTCATCGACAAATCATCAGGCGGAGTTGCTGTGCTTGGCGTAACAACCGCCACGGCATTGCAGCACACCTCTGACCTCTTCGACTCGCTCACCCCCGGTGCCAACGAAGTTGCTTCAATCGCACTTGCAGAGCGCGCCTCAGTAGCGCCGATTCTCGCAAATGATGTCGCCAATGATTTGGCGGATACGTACAGGCTGGCATCCGCCGATCTAGGCCAGCTATTCTCAGAGGCAGAGCAGATTGGTTTTGTCGACGCTGAGAAACTTGGTGGTAACCAGACGCTGTTGTTCAACGGCAACCTTTTTCGCCGTGACACCACTCAAAAGATCAAAGCCGTCCTGGATTCGTTGAGCGCGGCAGAGCAGGCGAAGCTCAATGAGCTTACCGAAACATTGCGGAAGCGAGCATGTGTCAGTACCGACCATGCAAAGCAGTTTCTGGGGGAGGCTCTCTTCCAGAAAGTGACGGCGATCGGCCTATTCGACATCAGTGTCGTCAGTAACTCAACAGAAGATGTTGGCTTCCTGACCTTGCCGTCTGCGTTCTCCAAGTACAGCAATTCGATGATTGATGATGCCTTCGACCTTGCGAAAGCCTTTGTCAGTTCCGTTACCTACGGCATGACAAAGAGCTACTACGAGCGCGGGCAAATTCAGATGGTCGATGCCTTGTTGGGTGCTTTGGTGCGGGGCGAAAGCGTTGGTCCGGTCCGGGCGATCGCTGAAGATTACAAAGTGCTCGAATTGAAGGGAGTAGTTGAAGTAAAACAAGGGACCAAGAAGGGGCGTACCGGCCCGATGCTTCGTCTTCTGAAGACAGAGGTTGGCGAACTGGCTCTTCAAGCGATTCGACAAGGGGATGTCAGCGAGCATTCTTTGAACGCACTACCGACGGCGGCAGTTACCACATTCAACGGCCCTGAGCACAATCGTGAGAAGGTTCGGAGGACACAAACCAAGATGAGTCCGAAAGCAACGAACGATATGCTCTCCATCCTCCGGACAGGAGGTGGGCTGTGAGCAAGAGTCAACAGGCCTTGTCCAAGGGGCCGAAGATGGAAGAGCTGCTACGCAGCTATTTCCTTAAGGCCGGGTATTACGTTGTTCGCGGCGTTCCGTTTGTGTACGAGGGTTTTGATGTCACTGATATTGATCTGTGGCTCTACAGCCGAACGTCTTCCGTATCGCGCGAAGTTGCCTTGGTTGATGCCAAGAACAAGAGAACCCCCCAGGCCATAGAACGCATCTTCTGGGTGCAGGGATTGCGGATCGCCACGAAAGCGACAAACGCGATCGTTGCAACGACGGAGAAGCGTCAAGAAGTCAAAGATTTTGGCCGAGATCTTGGTGTGCTCGTTCTCGATGGCAGCTTCCTCGGAAAGCTCGCCAATTCGGATGACCCAAATGCAACGAGACTTTCGGACGAAGAGTTTTTTGCCAGGATAAACGAATACTCCCTGAGTAAATTGGACGGTGACTGGCGAGGACGAATAGTTCTTTCCAAGAGCCTACTGGCCAAATCGCTTTCGTTCGACAGTTGCAACGAATGGCTTGGCCAGGGAAGATTCTTTGCCGAGCAATCCATCACCAAGGGAACCCAGCGTGAAACAGCTCTCAGGTGTCTTTACCTGGTGTGCTCGTTCATTGCCATTGCAGTTGACTACTGCATGAAGGAGCTTTCGTTCCACGAGCAATCCGAGCGCAGCGCGCTAATTAAAGATGGATTCACGTATGGTTCCAGAGGCAGCTCGGGCTTGAAGAAAGTATTGAATGTCGCAATGGGGCTGGTCGAAGAACATGCGAACGATGGGCCAGCCATTTCCCGGCAAGTGAGAGCAAGCGTTGAGAAGCAATTGTCCCAACTGAATACGTCTATCCTGGGGGACTTCTTCTCGAAGAACGATGTTGCTCGGACGTTATTCACTGTCGCCAAGGAGTTCGAGCAACTGGCTATGGCAAGGGAGTTCACTTCTCATGGTGCCGCGAGCATCGAGCTTCGAAGTACGCTTTTCTGCTTGCTCGACTTCTGGGGGATCGACAGGGTGATGTTTTCGGAAGCTCTCGGAGCAAAGAGCTGAGCGTCTGCAATCTGATTGTCGTATCAGCGATGCGTCAATCCAGCGGACTGAGCATTGATGCTTGGCTTGACCAGTGCGCGGACGATTGGAGTGTTACCGAACTCGCATATATGCGAGTCATCATGCACGAAGATCGCATCGAATACCGAGAAGGCGCCCATGTCCGTCAGGAGTGGCATTAAGTGCGATGCCGCCTTGGTGTAGTCGATGGCTGGCAGCGGCCAGTTGTCATAGACGATCAGCCAGTTGGCTTGGTGGCGAGCGAAACCTTCTGCCATCGCCTTCGGCATTTTTTCCTTGACGTAGTGCGCCATCGCCGCGGCCCATTCGCGCTCCGGCGAGTCACCCCACCAGCCTGAGCCTGGCTCATCGTCCGCGATCTCGCAGCGAAGTTCATCGGCCGTCTTCCTAGGCTCCCCAGGTAACGCATGGGGTGTGAAGTAGACATCCGGCCCTAAGCCTTCCCTCTGACGGAGGAAATCGGCGCGGGCGATGTTCTCCGGAACAGCTTCGGTATGTTCGATCCCCACGTCCGCACCGGGCATTGCCAAGAGAAAGTCCGGCTTGTCGGAATGGGTCAAGGTCAACGGAAACGAGAGCCGATCAAACGGCAGCGTTGCGAGCACATGCGCGATGCAATAGCGTTCTGCATGGTGGTTCCGGCGTCCCTCCGATCGCAGGGGGACGTCGATATCGAGTTTGGCAAGCCCGACCCTTAGCTCCGCTGGGGTGTCTGCACGCAGGATGATTTCGGACATGGGACGGTCACGCCTCTTGGCTGGCAGCCGCGTGACTGCGATGCAGGTCCGAAACCACCGCGATCAACCTGTTGATCGGTTCTGCCAGCCGCTTCGGCAATACGCGGTGCTGGGTATGGGTTTTCAGGTCGGCGATCCAGCGATGCGCAACCCACACGTCTTCTTCGGGATGATTGTTGTCAACGCCGTTGCAATACTTGTAGCCAACAAGCGCATCAGTGTGCGACAGCAGGATGCGCGCCATCGTCATGTGGAAGCGATGGGCTTGCAGATCCGCCGGGCCTTTGGGACGCGGTACGGTCAGCCGCAGGCATCGCTGGCTATTGAACTCACTCCAGTCGGGGCCAACGACCTGTCCCGCGCGTTCGAGCATCTTGCGCGACTGTTCGTTCTTGCCATTGACCAGGGCTACGGCGACCGTACCCTTCGGGTACTCCAGCTTTTCGGCGAGCAGGTTCATCCAGCGCACCAACTTGTTCAGGGTCTCATCGTCGGCAAACACAAGGAACTGATGGCGCTGCTCGTCGTCCAGAAACGCCGGCAATTGCGCGTAGAGGGGGTACAGCAGGTCGTGGAGATAGATGTAGGTCTGCCGGCGTCCTTGCTCGTGGCTCCGCGTGGTTGCGGTCAATACCCGCTGCGCCCACTCAGGCGTGAGTTCGTCCAGCGTCATCTCAGTGATGTCGATGGAGATTAGCGGAAATCCGAGCGACTTCCCGATCAGCGCCTTGCGCCCGTCGAAGGCATGGCCGAGTTCGATTTCAACGCCGCCTAGCACCATCGGCTCAGCCTGGACCGGCGGGCCAAGCACAGCAACGTCGAGCCGGAATTTGCTGCCGAATGGCGTCTCCAGAGGATGCTCGGTTGCCACCCGGTCGGAGCCGAGCAACAAGTTGCCTTCCAGCGGATAGTCCGACGCATCCATATCCTTGAATGCCCACGGCATCGCAAGCCCAGCATTCAGGCGTCGAGAGAGTTCGGCCGCGACAAGTTCTTTCGCTTGCCGGTGTTCGGGACTTTCCTGCACGGCGCGCCACCGTCTGGCTTCTTCATCGTCGAAGTGCGCTTTGGGGTTGAAGGTGTTCTGGGCAGGGAGCATCCGGAAATGGGAACGCCGACGCAGCTTCCCGTTTTCAAAGGAGGGGCTGACCCATGTCACCATCTGACGCGATGCGCCGGGAGACACCAGAGGCCACAGCTTGCGCGCGTGTTCCCGGCTGCGAACATCGCGCGCGGCAATCATGGTCTGGAAAATCCCTTTTCGAGAGAAGACAACGATCGCCTCGTCCATTCCTGTCTCTCCCTTACGGCGATACGGCCGCTAGTTTCGTGGCGCCATCCAGCTTGCGGTGAATCAACGACACCAGCGTCAGGATGTCCAGTGCGTCCTGTTCGGACATGGGCCAATTCGTTTTGGGTGCATGGGCCAGCGGATTGCGCACGGCGCCGAACAGGCCGATCAGCAGGTTGGCGAAGCCTTTCTGTTCGCTCTTTTCGGACTCGGTGGTAAGTGGTCCCAAAGCCAGAACGGGCTGCTGACCCGCGAATGCCTTGTTCACCAGGTCAGCGCCATCGCCGTTCAGGCCCGACAACAGGCGAATCCGCTCCGCAACGCCTTTCGTTGCCTCGAACACGGCATGGAAGTAGTTGTCGTCCAGCAGCTCGGCGCGGCAATAGTTCAGCACTTCAGCATGGACGACGCGGCTTTCGAGTGCGGCCTTGAGTCGGCCCGCGCGGGCGCGCGCGGCATCGAGCGTTGTGGCCTTATTTGCATGCGCGACTTTGCCATCTTCGCGCACGTAGAAGCCGGAGAAGGCCAGGGCGACGTTGAGTTCGTCGCGCCGCCATGCAAACGCTGCAGCGTCGCGGGCATAGTTCACCGGATTCATCGCGCGGTTGATAAACATGATGAGATGGTTGCCAAGCTGATGCTGGTTCTGCGCACCGGCCAGCGCATTGAACAGCCGCTTCCACTTCGTCATACCGGGCGATGTGTCCACGACCTCGATCTCCTGTAGCAACCGTTCGATCTGTGTTCCGCTCAAGCCGCGCTCGGTGTCGGCGAGGACGCGACAAGCGGCTTCAAGATGCTGTGAGCTGAACGGTGGAATACGTGTCATGAGCTCTTCTCTTCCGCCTCTCAGGCCCATTCAAGCGCCGTGATGATCGCTTTTCCCTCGGTGCCGACCTCCACAAACAGGGCATGCTCGTAGCCAAGCTGCTGTTTGTAGCCTCGAAGTTTCCGAAGGTCGATCTGTCGGTCAACGTGACTCGTTGACTTCTTGAACTCCAAGACCAGGTGGTTCTTTCTCGTTCCTCGCTGATGAACGATCACATCTGGGAATACAGTCTTCGCATCATCATCCTCGCTGTCCGGGTAAAGCTCCAGATGTCCAAGTCTTTTTGGCTCTATGCCATCCCGGTTGTATTCGCAATCTACGGTCAAATCAGGAAAATGCTGTTGGAGATACAGCGCAAAGCGAAAGGTGATGGATCGTTCGTTAGCGTCGACACCGAGCAAGTCCTGGTCATTGTCCAGTAGTTCGGACAACGCGCGCGCCACAGCCTCGCCCGGAGGATGACTGTTGAGGTACTGAATTTGATCTTCGGACAACGCCATTGCCATATCGCCTACTGAAGGCTCACATCGAAGGACAGGTACACCGATCTAAACGTCGTCAGAATTTTCCGTCTGGCTTCGTCCAGTTCGTTGGCAACGCGATGCGAGAGCATGTACGTGGGGCAATTCGGCTGACCGCATCCGCAGTGCCTGA
>CAUJKE010000051.1 GCA_963205385.1 Planctomycetota bacterium
CAAGGGATTGACGGAGACATTGCCGTCACTGGGGAAGTTTTTGAATGTTGAGATCAACGAAGTCGCGCTCAAGTCGGCGCTGGACTCGATTCAGAAGCGCGTCGACGCACCGTTCCTTTACGATCACAACGGTATCCTGCGCGAACGCATCGACTTGGAAAAGACGAAGTGCTCGCTCGCGCCGGGTAAGTCGTACTACAAGAAGATTCTCGACCGCATTTTGGGTCAGGCGCATCTCAAGTGCGAGGTTCGCGTTGATGAAGCGAACACGCCGTTTGTGTGGATTTCCACCGTGAAATAGCGGCCGAGAGCGCGCTGCCGGGTCTATTCCAAGAGCGGATCGGCGCTCGCGCGGCTCGGGGCCGGGGCGGCGCCGGTCGGTTTGGGATCTTGAATCGGCGCCGGCGGAGTCTTGTAAGCAATCTCGCCAGCCTTGAGGCGTTCGCGCCATTGCGCGATGGGGGTGCGGCGGCGCGCCGCGGCTAAGTGCGGCAGGTAAAGCTGCGTCGAACCGGTGATCCGCCGCAAGTTTTCAAACGCGAGCACACGGTAAGCCAACTCTTCGGAGTCGAGCCAATCGACAAGCTGCACGGCGGCGCCAGTCCCCTGCTTTTGAAGTTCAGGATCAAGATCTTCCAGGGAGTAACCCCAGAGCATGCGAAAGAGTAGGTCGCCGCTCTTTTCGCCGCGCAACTTTTGGAACGCGGCGCGAACCCTGGCCGCCGACTGCGGACTTCTGGCGATCGCGCTACGTAGGGCATCAAACTCCGCCGTCCAGTAAGCGCGTTGGCTGTCGTCGTTGAGCACGGCGATGATCGGCTCGAACTGTTCCAGCGTCGCAAGTGCGCGGACGGAGAGCGCGCGCAGTTCGGCGCGGCGTTCCGCTTCACTGGCCATCTCAGTGAGCGACAGTTCCAGTGGACGCTCGCCACTGAGCTTCGTTTCGATATCCCGAGCCGCGAGGCGATCGATGTCGGACAGGTGTTTGCCGTCGACCCAATCCGGCGGGGCCGCGAGCGTCGTCGTGATGCCTGCTTCGTCGCCGAGATAAGAACGGACTTCGCCGGACTGAATCGCAAACACCGGTCCATCTTGCGCGGCCGGTCCTTCCTTCCAGGTTACTTTGCCGCGCGTTGCATACAAACGCGTGATGGGAATGGTCGCGGCGGTCAGCGGATTCGCTCCCGGCGGTAAATAGTTGCGCACTTCAATCGCGAGTTCCGAATCGACATTTGAAAACGTGGCCGTCCCTTGAACATGCCCCGCGCGCAGGGCCAGCTTCGCATCCGCGCGGCCTACGCTCGCCGCTAACACACGCCCAAAGTCGATGGTCAAATGCGAAAGTCCCTCCGAATCGGTGGCGCCCATCAACACATGCGATTCTCCAGCGATCGTAAGCTGTACATTGGTCGCCAAACTGATCTGAGGGCGAGAACCTATGAAAACGGTCAACTCATCGCCAGCGAATAGCGGCGCACGGGCCGGCACGCGCTGGTAACTGCCATCATCTCCCAAGCGCACGAGCACCTGATTTTCCGAGAGCAAAAGCCCTACATCCGCGGCCGGCGGTCGCGGCAGATCCTGCGGCGGCGGGTTCTTGACCTGCGGCGAGGTATCCGCGACCTTGGGTGGCTCGACCGGCGCCACCGGAGGCGTCACGGCCGTTGGCTCCGGCGGATCCAGCGGCATGTTGTCGTCAATGATTGGCGGCTCGAGTGGTTGATCCGCAGTCGGCTGCGGGTCCGTGACCCCGGTCTGGGGCGCGACATCGGTCACCTTGTTCGCAGGCTCCGTCTCCTTCTTATCGCCGTTGTCGGTCGGTTGGGGAACTTCCGGCGCGACAGGCGCAACCGGAACATCCACATTCGGGTCGTCATTAACCGCGACTTCCGTCCCCGCCGAGCCACCGCGGAGCATCTTCGCCATGGGGTGCGATTGATCGAGCGGCCCAAACAAACGGAGCACCCCCACCACCGCGACGAACGCCAATAGCGCGGCGAGCGCCATCGGCCACATTGCTAACCGGCGCGGGGTGCGCAAGTAATCAGGAACTTCCGGCTTGGGCTTGGGTTGCGACTTGGCATCCGCGCTAGCAGCGGCTGCCGTGGATGTGGCGGCGGTTGTCGCGGCGGAGGGCACGGTCGTCGCCTGGGCTGGCGTATCGATCCGATGTTGGGTGCCATCCGCAGTCGTGTGCGTAAAGCTTGCCTGGGCTTCGGCCAGCGTGCGTTTCGATTGCGCCCCGAGCTGGTAAATGCGATCTCGCAGCGCCGGCTCGAACTCGGCTGCTTGTTCGAGCACCAGCACGAGCACCTGATGGCAACTCGCGACCTCGGCAAGTTGGACTTCGGATGCGATGCAGATCCGCTCGAACTCGGCGATCTTGTCCGACGCGAGCGTGCTATCGAGATATTCGGCGACCGAGTTGGGATCGAGCCCCATCCCCTTGCCGTCCAGCCGAGGCGCACCCAACCGCGGATGTTGCACCACTCGACGAATCTGGGCCGCCAGATTGCTGGCGAACGTGCTCTGTTCGATCTTAGCCAGCAGTTCATCAACGTCGGCTGGGTCCAGGCGATCGTCGGCATCCAAAGCGGCCAACATGGTGCGCAAAGTCAAGCGCATGGCTCTCTACTCCCGGTAATGGTTTTCCGTGCTCACTACCAGTAGTAGTGGCGCTTACCGGCAGAATCCGTACAACCGGCGCCAAAATTACTCAGGAAAGTTGGCTGGCCGCGAGAGTTTGTCGCCTAAACGAGGGATCGTCGCCAGTGCGCCGACGCTGCCGATAAGTTGCAGGAGCGTCAGCGAGATCGGGTTGAAATACCGCACCACCGCCGGGGTGGAAGGCGAGCGGTGCTCCCACGTGGAGGCGTGCTGCCAGCCTTGCGTGGTGCGTCGCCAGCCGTGCGAGCTGTCCAAAGTCGCGGCCTGCGTCGAGGTCGAGATCGCCTCCAGACCAGGCAAATCGGCCAAAGCGGCGCCCGTTCCAAGAATCACAACCAGGATCAAGAAGTACAACACGCGTTCCATGTCCGGGGCCTTTCCGGCGACGACGCGCGAGGAGAAGTTGCGGTGCGTCGAGCCACAACCCCCTCCCAAGCAAGCGCCAGGCCAAGCCCCGCGGGAAACAGGGTTTGCGTGGCAAGTTGTTTGAAGAAAGAGACTTGCATCTTCGCTGGCGCGGCCGGTTCAACATCCCGATGTGGCCCCTTTGCAACACGACGAACGGCGCGTGTGGCGGATCGGCAACAGCCGTCGCCTCCAGGCCACGCGCTCAGCGATCGCCGCCGCTGGTAGTTAAAGTCACCACGCTTTGACGGCGCTTGGCGCGGTTTTCGAAACAGCCGCCACCAGCACTCACAAACAGAGCGCACACCATTTGCCCCCCTGCCAGTTGCGACCTAGGTTTGAGCGTTCTGCCGCCGTTATTGAACGCCGTGCGCCGCGTCGCAGGAAAGTTCGCGGCTCCCAACCACCGATCCTGAGGATGCATCTTCATGGGTAAATTCTCCACCAAACCAACGTTGAAAGAGTTACTAGCCGGCGCGCAGCTCCCCGCGCTGCCGCAGAGCGCCATTCGCCTTTTAGAACTTTCGCAGGATCCTGAGAATGGTCCCGCGGAGTTCGCAGTACCCATCGAAGCCGATCCTGGCCTGACCGGTCAGGTATTGCGGTTCGTCAATTCGTCGTACTTCGGCTTCTCGCGCGAGATCTCGAGCGTCAAGCTGGCGATCACACTGGTCGGCATTCGCACGATCAAGAACTTCGCGCTCTGGAGCGCCGTGTTTAGCTTGATGCCGAACCCCAAGTGCGGTCCGTTCGATCTCAAGAGCCTCTGGCAAGACTCGTTGCGTCGCGGCCTGTTCGCCCGCGCAATGGGGAAGATTCTTGGCCTGAAAGACGCGGAAGATCTGTTTGCGGCCGCGCTGCTGCAAGACATGGCGGTGCCGCTGTTGGCGAAGGAATTGCCGGAACAATACACGAAGCTACTGGCCGCCCGCGCCAACGGCGCCGCGCGGTTGTCGGAACTTGAGCAAGCTGAATTCGGTTGGAATCATGCCCAGGCCGCCGGACAGATGGCGCGGAGCTGGAGCTTGCCAGAAGAGTTCGCCACGTACATCGAATCGCATATCCACATCAACGAGCTGATTCCACAGGCACAAACCAATCCCGCGGCGCTGGCCGTCGCGATCAGCGCCTTGCTTCCGCCGGTCAACGACGCCGAATGGGGCGAGCGCGAGCAGTTTCTCACCACGTATCAGCAAGTCGCGCCTGCCGGTTCGCCGACGGTGGAAGAGCTTCTCGGCCGCGTCGATACGGAATTCGCCGAATTTGCCCCGGTGTTGAAACTCGCCGTGCCGAAGAAATCGCTGCTGGAATCAGTCGCCAGCCATCCCGTGTGTGCGTAAGAATTCGCCGTACACGCAATAGAACGAACGTGTACTAGAAACCCCAGGTCAGTTGGCCTGGGGTTTTTGCAATGACGGGGCGCGCCGGTTATCCAAACAGCTTCAGGTTTTGCTCGCGGCGGCTATTGTGCTTATAGGTGGGCCAGTCTAGTGGATACTCCTGAGCCTGGTTGCCCCAGACATTCCATTGTTTGCTAAATTTGCCCCGCGCAAACAGTTCGAGGTACGGGCCGGGGCTACACTCTTCCACGATGTTGTAGAGTTCATCGGGTTTGCGGGAATGTTCACGCTTGCGCGTCTTGATGATATTAACTTGCCGCCGACCTGCCTCAAGCGTGCGTAGTTTCCCACGTGTTCCGAATAGAACGATCTCCGTCGTGTTGCGGAAATAAAACCCGACGCCACGACCGTCCGGACCGCCGTCCTTCCGAATTTTATGCCATACAATATTCGTTTTGTATGTAAATCCCCACGCTTCCATCACGTCTAAGCCTTCACGCAATAGTGCATTGGGCACCCAGAGATACAGATGGCACTGCGCAGCACACGCAACGGAGACAGGTATTTCCTTGATTTCAGGGAGCGTCAGTGTGGCGTAGCGATTCAGTCGCCGATGCTCCGGCGCCACTTTTCCAGTTCGATTTGCGAACTGCCAGGGAGGATCGGCGAGAATCGTCCCGCAGTTCAGTCCTGAGCACTTAGCGGCGAAGTCCTGTGGAACGGTTAAGTCGGCATCCATTAGCAATTCTCGTCGTACAGTTTTTTGGTGATTCCAAACACCAAAATTGGGCAACCCGCGCCTCCGCCTCCTTCAATCCGAGGCAGCAACTTTGACATGTGAGTCGTTGACTCGCCGTATGACGAACCGCGGCCGAGTGCTTCGAAGATTTCCTGAAGATCGTCGCAACGGGTAATGATCACTCCGACGCTGATCGCGCGCAGGTCAAACAGAAGCCTAAAGTTATTCAAGTCGCGATCATAGAAGGGGTCTTTGTTATTCCATTCAATCTCAAGTGCAACCTTGTTCCGATAGCAGTCGACTTTGTGTGTTGGTGAGTCAAGGGTGTGGCCATCGATTCGAATGGAAGTCGCAAACTGTTTCTCGACCCACCCACGCGCCAAGAGAAAGTCGTCAATCGCTTGGGCGACCTTTGATTTTCGTCCTCCCCCTACCTCGACCCAAGACTTGCAGAAGCGGAACTGGGCAAGAAGGGCGAGGATATCCGACCATTCAGATGGAAAATCACTCGACAAAATGGCGGACGCGTGTCGCCATTCGTGGATTTCATACTTGTCGCTGATGCTTCTGGGAATTCGTGATTTGCTCATGAAACTCATGTCGCCAAGGTCGAACGGTCTCTCAGACTTCGCCGGCACGTCGCGCCGCCTGGCAAATTCAAGCGGCGGTATTCGATCCTCACTCTCCGTCCCCGCTGTTAGTGCTTGTAAATCTTATGCTGCGGGCGGCCGGACAAAATCTGTTCCTTGCCCCAGTTCGTGACGTCCTTGAACGCCGCGCTGTGGATAAACTCCATGAAGGCCTTTTCGTCAGACCATTCGCTGGTGATGAGGTACGACGCATCGTCGCTGACGTCCTTCCAGAGCGTTGAGCTGGTGTGCCCCTCCGCCGAGTTGAGCGCTCCCATCACAGCCGCGAACTTGTCCTCAAATTCCTGCTGCTTGCCTGCGATAACGTGATAATTCATGCCGACGGTAATCATGCTTTGTGCCTTCCGATAGGTATGGGTAATCGTTAAGGGATGCGAACGTATTCGAGATAGTTTAGCGTTTATGACCAGCGCTGTGTGATGCGAGTGCGAGCGGCGCCAGGCGGACGTCATTGACACTCCAGCAGCGGAGTGTGCTGGACGCCTAGTACGCGCCCAAAATGGGGACGACCTTCTCTTGCAACGGCCCGCCGGTGACGTGGACCTGGTTCGTGGCGTCGATGTAGACGTCGACTTCGCTGCGCACGCCGTATTCCGGTAAGTAAATGCCGGGTTCGATCGAGAAGCAGGTCCGCGGGAGCAGAAGCCGCTCGTCGTGCGTTTCAAGGTCGTCGATGTTCGCGCCGTTGCCGTGCGTCTCGCGGCCGATGCTATGGCCGGTGCGGTGCACGAAGTAGTCGCCGTAGCCGGCCGCCGCGATCACGCCGCGACAAGCACGGTCGACTTCCCAGCCACGAATGGGCCGCTGGGCGGCGCAAGCGTCGCGCACCGTGGCGATGGCCGTGTCGCGCGCCTGGGCGACAATGCTAAACAGCTTTTCGTACGGCTCAGGCACATGCTCGCCGATAAAACCAACGCGCGTCAGATCGCTGTAAACACCGTCTGGATGATCCATCTTCGCCCACAGATCGACGAGCACCAAATCGCCCGTTTTGAGTTCAGAATCGTGACCTGCCTGGGGACTGTAATGCGGATCGCCACTATGTTCGTTGACGCCGATGATCGGCGGAGCGTAAGTCGTTAGCCCGTGCCGAGCGAAGTGGTCCATAATCAAATGCTGTACGGTCGTTTCGCGAATCGTGCGACCGGCGCGGATCTCGTCCGCGATGAACTTCCACACCAATTCGAATGCCGCCGTCGTGCAGGCGTCCGCTTCCAGATGCAGCCGCCACTGCGCTGCGGTCCAGACCGCTTCAAACAGTTGAATCAAGTCGCCGGAGGAAACGACCTCGACGCCGGTCTCTTGAACGACTTCCAGCGTCCCCGCATCCACGCGGGAAATATACGGATTCGCATTGCGGGGCGAATACTCCATTGCGATCCGTTTCGCGCCGCTGACCAGTTTCGCGATGCCGGCCTCCAAGTCTTGCCAGCGCAGATAGACCGACTTCGCCCCCGGCAAGTGATCGAGTTCCGCCGACTCGATGCGATGCACGAGCTTTTGCGGTTGGCCCTGGGCGGGAATATAGTAATACCAGCGCCGCGACGGGATGTGCGCGGGGTCCATGCCCAGCACGCGCCGCGCCAGCACGTTGCTGCCGCGAAAATCCAGCAGCAGCCAGCCATCGAGTTGAAATTGCGTCAGCGCCGCTTGCACCGCGGAGAGATCAAACATGGGGGGAAACGCCCTTTACGAGAAGAAGCCAGTTCGCTTCATCGTAACGGGTGACGCTGGTGTCGTGCCAGGGCCATGTTACTCGTCAATTTCGCGCTCGCCGAGCGACTTCTCGAAGATCACCAGGTTGTGGCCGCGATCGGGATCCCAGCGTATGCCGGTGACGTCGTAGCCTTGGTCGATGGCCATGTGCAAAATGGGGCGATGCTGGTTCTGGCATTCCACGCGGATCGACGCGTAGCCATGCTCGGCCACCCAGAGATGCACGGCGTCCATCAACTGCGTGGCAATGCCGACGCGGCGAAACTCCGGCAAGACGCCGAACAGCCAGGAGAAATAAACGCTCGGCTTCAGCTCAAAACCGAGAAAGAACCCGACCGGCCGCTCGTCAAGACTGGCGATGAGCATCAGTTCGTTGTAACGGCCGAGGTACCGGCGACGAATGAATTCGACGTCCCGCGTGGGCCGAAACATCTGATTGTAAATGTCGATAATCACCGGCGCATCGGACAGTGACACAATATCGATCTTAGCGCTCGCCATGCAGATAGCTCCATGATAGCAGGCAACATCCTTGCGCCGTTCGCAGCTTAGTTCATCATGCCGCCGGGCGGCGCCCTGGCCGATGAAAATGGCGTTCTGTGTAAGGTAGAACAGAAACGTCTGACCTGTCCAGAAGGCAAGACAGACTGCACGTCTATCCGGCCGGAAATATTTTCGGCGCCGCAGGCGCACTTCCCTGTACTGGGCTACTGGATTATCGCAAACGCTTGGCCAGGAGTACGGTACGGTCGGCCTGGCAAGTCCCCAGTGCGTGCCGCAGCCGTGCGAGCAATTCTCCGGTCGAGAGATGCAGTTGCCGTTGCAGGAATTCGGCCAACGCGAGTTCGTCCCAGTGGCGACCGGCGGCGTCGCACGAAGCAAAGACGCCATCACTGGCGACGACAAGCAGCCCGCCGGCCGGAATGACGTGCCGCTGCAAGTTGAGACGCATGTCGAGATCGACCCCCAGCGGCGGCGCGCCGCTTGCTAGCACGATGTGCCCCGCTTCATGCACCACCACCGCACTGACCCTTCCGGCGGCCGCGTATTCGATCACTCCGGTCTCCGGCGTGACGAGCCCGTACAAGAGCGACGCATATTGCCCGCCGGGCGAAGTCGTCCAGAGTGTTTCGTTGATTTGCTCCAGCATTTTAGCAGCGTCGTGGCGATGGACTTCGTGCGCTTTGAGCGCCGCCTGAAGCGCCGCCGCGGAGAGTCCCGCGCTAACGCCCCGCGCGTGCGCATCGGCCACCGCGAGGGCCAGGTTGCCATCGCTGATGACGGACCAATCAAAGAACTCACTGCTCAGTTGGCCGGCCGCTTCACTCACGCCGGCTAGCTCCCAGTCGTCCACCAGCGGCGCGACGGTGGGGAGCCGCTCTTCCTGCCAGCGCGACGCTTCGTGCAACTCACGCTCCAGCGCGCGGGTCTGGGTGCCGGCGGTCAGGAGCACTTCGCGCTCCAAGTCGGCCGCGATGCGTCCCGCCGCAAGTTCGAGGATGTTCGTTTGCTGCGGCGAGAAGTCGCGCCGCTGCTCGCTAAAGATCCAGAGCGTGCCCAGCGGCGTCGTCGGCGTCGAAACGGGAACGCACACCGCCGAGGCGTAGTCTTCGGGACAGCGCCAATGCGCGAGGAGCTCGGTATCCTCAAGTACGACCGCATGACCGAGAAGCGCTTCCAAGTCGGCCAGCGCGCCGCGCAGCGGGCGCGCCGGATCGAGGAGCCGCGTCTTGGGCAAGCCGACACATGCCCGCAGTTTCAGTTGGCTGGTGCCTTCGTCGAGCAAGTAGAGCGCGGCGGCTTGCGCGCCGACGGAGTCCGCTCCCGCGGTTAGCGTCGCTTCCAAGCGCGCTGCGAGGTGGGCGGCTTCATCATCGCACTGCGTGACCGGCACACCGGCGGCGAGTTCGGCTTCGCGTGCGATGAGAGCTTGCCGCAACTGGTCGAGTTCACCCAGCGTCGCCGCGATGGCCGCCGCCAGTTGCTCCACATGCTGTCGCGGCGCGCGCGGAAATGTCGCGTCATCCGGCCGCTCGGCCGGGGTCAGCATTAAACTGGCAACGCTCAACGGAACTTCGCCCGGCCCGTGCGATTGCAGCGGCGTCGGTCCATCGTATATCAAGTTCCAGCCGGTCGCGTTGGCGAACGTACGGCAAAGATGCTCAATACCGCTCAGCCCCTTGGCGGCAGCTTTGGCGGCAGAGTCTTCGACATGCAACTTCAGGTACTGCGGGATCTGTTTGGCCACGGGAACACACCAGCTACGGGGACATAAACCGCGCGGCTCCCATCGCGCCGCAAGCATGGACTAATCTGCCTGCCTTCCGTGACCGACACATGGTCGCTATCGACGGGATGGCGCGTCAGCGTTTACCAAGATTGCCTGCTCGCCCTGTGAAACTATGTCCGGCGGAGGCTCGCGGCCTGCATTCCTGGCGCAGTCGTTACAGACAGAACTGGCTAGAATCGGCCCATGCCTTCCGACCCGACTCCCGACGCCCTTCCCGCCGCGGTGCGCCGTGGCGTTCCGTGGTTGATTGCCGGGCAAGTCAGCGCGCCGCTCATCTCGTTGGTGTCGCTGGCATGCCTGTTTCGCCTGATCGGTCCAGCCGATTTTGGCCTGTTCGGAATGGCCCTGCCGATCGTGATGGTGGTCCGCATGTTGGCGACGTTGGGACTCGCCACCGCGACGGTACAGTATCCGTCCCTGTCGCACGAAGAGCGGAGCGGCCTGTTTTGGCTGCAAGCAGCGCAAGGCGGCGCGGGGATGCTGCTCTTGCTCGGCATCGCGCCGCTGGCGGCGTGGGTCTACGGCGCGCCTGAAGTCATGGTGCTCATTCAATTGCTCGCGGCGACGGTGCTGGTGGCCAGCTTGGGTGCGACGCATCAAGCACTGCTCGAGCGCCGCCTCGCGCTGGCTCGCGTCACGGTCGTGCGGATCGTCGGCCAACTGCTGGGAGCGATCGTGGCTGTCATCGCCGCCTGGTATGGGTGGCGCTATCACGCTCTGGTGGTGCAGCAATATGGCGAGTTGCTCGCGCTCTTGCTCAGTAGTTGGCTAGCGCAGCCTTGGTGGCCGACGTGGCCCAAGTCGTGGCGCTCGTCTCTGGCGGCCCTCTCGTTCGGCGGCTACTACTCGCTTAGCAGTTTGCTGTTCTTCGCGGCCCAGAACGCTGACAAGTTTCTGCTGAGTGTTTGGTTGGGAGGAACGCCAGCGGGGCAAGCGATCATTGGCGCCTACACGCAAGCCTATAACTTGATGATGCGGCCGGTGTTTCTCGTCGCGACGCCGATCAGTGGCGTGTTGCTGCCGGTGCTCGCGCGTTCGGCCAGCGACCACGCGCTGTTTACGCATTGGACGCGGGCGGCCTATCGACTAACGGCGCTATTGCTGCTCCCCGCCGCGGTAGGCGTCTTCCTCACCGCGCCGGAGATCATGCTCACGCTCGGCGGTAGCAAATGGAGCGACGCCGCCCGCTTGCTCGTTCCGCTCGCTCCCATCATTGCCGTGCAGGGTTGGATTCAACTCTCCGGCATGGTGCTCGCCGCGCGCGGCCTCACACGCCTGCTCTGCTTCGGCGCGTTCGTGGTGTTCCTGATCAGCTTGCAAGGAATTGTGGCTGGATATTGGTGGGGCGCGCAGCAGGGCGAGGAGCTTTCCGCGGCGCTCGGCTTGGCGACGGGGCTGGCACTCGTGACCACCCTCATTCTCGGCATTCCCTACGTCGGAATGTGCCTCACGGCCACAGGCGTCGCGCCGCTTGCCATCTTTCGCACCGCGCTGCGCCCACTGGTCGCTAGTTGCATGATGGGGGTCTTGGTGGGACTCCTCGCACAACAACTCCCCGTCCATTGGCCGCCACCGCTGCGCCTCGTCATCCTGGCTTTGACAGGGATGGCAAGCTATTTCGTACTCGTCATTTCCGAAGTCAGGCAGATCTGGCCGGTGAAAAGCTAACGGAGTTTGCTATTCGATTCTCGGATTGCATCACGGAGTCTCGGTTCCGCTTGCCGTTGGCGCCAGGGAACCTGAAGCCAAGTGTGAGGAACACCGGAAGGTCGAACCTCACCGCGTGGAGGCCGGCGGTGCGGAACGGTGCGACGTCGACGAGCGTGGCGCGCGGCGCTACGCAGACCCGTTGACGGTTATTGCTTGAGATCGTCCTTGGGCGCCTTGCCGAGCGGCCACAGTTCAAAACGGCGGACGAACATTTCGGCCTGTTCGGTCTGGAGCGTGATCTTGCCGAAATCAGGTTTTGCATCAAAACCTTCGTTAACAACCACCCCGTTAACTCGATACAGCAAATGCGCCCCGTCGGCGATGACCTCGAGTCGGGTCCACTGGCCTCGCGGGCTTTCGACATCAGCTTCGCCCCGGAAGCCGATCTTGTCGACCCAGTCCACGTCGCGGCCGTACCAGTTGATGCGACCGCTGGAAAGAGTGATTCGGTCTCCACCTTTCTTCCAGACTTTTTCGCCATCGCGGTCCTTAGTGATCTCGGCGGTCAGCGACGTGGTCAGCACCTCGCCCGACTCGGGATCTTTCCCGCTGAGAACGAGAATATCGCCTACACCCCCTTCGATAATCTGGGCCTCGATGGAAGTCATCCAGGTGTTTCCAAAACCGCCATCTGGGCCCCAGCCATGCACCAAAATCCCCGAGTCGCGGGCGGCGTGCTCGCGATCGCCCCAGGTTTTATCGCCCCACTTGAATTCAACAATGAGATGATAGTCACGGTACGGTTTCTTGGTAATCAGCCCACCGTATCCGTCGCCCGAGACGCGAAGCATGCCGTCTTGGACGCTGAATACCTGTTTGGGGTCATCGTACTGGGAATCGCGGATCCAAGTGTAGAAGCCCTCCAGATCTCGCCCGTTAAACAGTCGGATGGGACCGTCTGTTGGACTGATCGCCGCTTCACGAGACGGAGCTTCCTTCGCTTCCTGCGCAGCGGCACGCGCAGCCCATAAATGAATACAACAGAGGCACAGGAGTATCACCTTCGCTACTGCTGGGCGCATTTTTCTCACGTGGATCTCTCCAGGATGGTGTGGGTACATCACAATCGCCGGAACTGGAGGAGCGTATGCTGCGTGATGTGGACTTCAATGACGCCGTCCTCTTGGTGGCGTCCCTGCAGTTCCCCAATAATGGTGGCGAAAGAGATTGTAACATCGACCCTCCGGCCGTTCCAGTAACGCCGGTTCCAGTGAGGTCGTCGTTAACGTTTTCGGGGCGTCCGATAAAGGACTTTCTGGTGTTGTGAATACTAGCGTTCTGGACCCATCCGCCTTGTGCGGATCGAGAATGAGGTTCTGGGCTGAAGATCGCCGCTGGTAGCCCAAGGGACTTCGTCACCATCGGGGCGAGCGGGCTGTTGATTTGATGCAGTGCTAGCATCGGGGTTGTGGTGCGCGGCGGGGGTGAATCTTTGGGAATTGAAGCGGCGGCGGGGTAAATCTCTCCGAAACTCAAGTTTGAGTGGGAGCGAATTACGTTGCTGGGCTTCGTAACTATGTTTTGGGTTTGCGCATTCCTCTCCTCTTTGCTGGTTTTACTCGCAGGTTGCCAATTTGGTTACCTCGGCGCGCATTTTCCCTATCTCTCGGCTCAATTTCATCACGTTGAAGGCCGTTGTCGCCCACAACCATTCGGTCTTGACCTTCTCCAAGCCCCGCAACAGAAACTGACGCATCCCCATGATCTGCTTCAGGATCCCAAAGGGCGTCTCCGCGATTCGTGGACGTTGATTGTATAAC
>CAUJKE010000052.1 GCA_963205385.1 Planctomycetota bacterium
ATAATACACCCACAATTGTCGCCCGGGGCGGCCAAACAGGAACTGTTGAATCGGCACCTCGGAGCCAGGCACATCCAGCGCCCCGCGCCCCTGGGGATTCTCCGCCTGACCCGCCACGGCCATGCAAATTTCGGGGTGATGCCCGCGATCTTCGCCCACCTTGGAATAGATCATCCAGAGTGTGATCGGCTGCCCGGTCTTCTTATGTACGTAGGTCCGCTTGAGGTGATCGTCGCCATAGAGCAAGTTTTCCGCGATCTCGACATCCTGCCCCACGAAGTCGCCAATTTCCAGGGGAATCGCATCCGCCAGCGCCCGCTTGGGCGCCACATTCGCCAGCGGCGGCGCGCTCTGCAAATGCCACCACAAAGCCGTCTGCACCCCCAGCGCCGTCCCCAACAGCACCAGCGCCAACAGTGATCGCGTCAATAAACTCATAACCACCTTCTTTTCCACCGCAACCCCATCCGGGCCGTGCGAATGCGGAGCTAAGTTGCCGAGCTAAACCCTTGCCCCAACACTAACTGCACCTCCGCGACCCCATCTGCCTCGTGCAGATGGTGAGCCAAGTTGGTGAGCTACGTCGGCGAGCTAAACCCTCGCCCTCACAACACCGTCTCAAGACCCCATCCGGCTCGCCCGGATGGTGAATAAGTCCCCTCGCTACTCGCCTCTACTCACACCACTTCCCACCGCCCTCGCTCACGCATTCGAGCTACGTGGCGCTCGCATTCGCCCTTCTATCCTACCCAGCCCCCACGCCACCGCAACCAAGATGGCGGCCGCCAGGGCGACAATCACCATCCCTTCCAGCGCGTGGGCGAGCCCCTCGGCGTATTCTCGCCCGAGCGTCATCAGGATCACGCCGGTCAGAATCACGCGAATGCAGTTCGCCAGCCCCGCGATCGGTAGCGCCAAGGCGGTCAGCGTCACGCAATAAAATCGGCTCCCGTTGGCCAGAAAGCCAATCGCCACGGCGAGCGCCAAAATCGCGATCATCGAGCGGATGCCGCTGCACGCTTCGCCAACTTCCATCGGCGCTCCCAGCCCCGGCAAGTGGATCAAGTACCCTTCGCGGAATACCGGCACATTGAAAAGGTCCAACACAAACGTGGAGACAATCGCCACGGTCTGCTGCATGAAAATTGCAATCGCCCCATGCACCGTAGGGGGCAGCGGCGCCATGAACACCAAGAACAGCGCTGGAAACGCAAACGCTCCGTTTACTTGTGGCCCGGCAATCAGTGAGACCGTGCCGCGGATCACGCAGATCAGCGCGAGGACATCGACCAGCAGCACGTCAAACAACATCGCTCCCCAGTGCAACATCACCCCCAGCAGGATCTCAGAGACTCCCAGTGCGATTCCGCCACCGCCGAACGTAATCGGCCCTTGTGCTTTCAACCGCTGCCAGGCAATGCCGCAAAAGAAGAGGCTGGCCGGAATGACGAGAAAGCCGTGCGAGTAGTCGGGATCGTCGGTCCAGATCTGCGCCAGGCGAACGAAGGACGGCGCGAATAGCAGCGCAATCCCCACTGCCGCCAGGATGCCCAGGATCAACAGTTGCGTCGTCTTTCCCCCGGCGACAGCGCTGGGAAGTTGCTCGGTAGGCGTCGTGGAATTTGGCGCGGACGTGGCGGATGCAGACATGAGCTACTTACCAGGGGAAAAGTCAGGCCAGGTCGAATGAAAATCTATCCCAAACCGCAACGAGAGAAGATACCCCTCGATCATAACTACGCCGTCGGCGGCGGTCCACCAACTCGCAGCCTTCGTGAGGCCTTTTCAATGCAAATTCGACGCCATTACTCGCCACTACGAACCGCAACGGCTAGCCGACAAAGCCGCCTTCGGAAGTTTGAGTGACGCATCACCCCGCCCGCAAAAAATACCGTCCCCCTCTGGACCAAGCCTGAACCATGATTATGCTGGGTATGTAAACAAATAGACACTATCCTCTTCCCCCCGCAGGAATTGAACTTGCACGCCTGGAGGGAAGAATTTGCCGCTTGCAGAGGCGATCGCCGTTTTTTTTCGCAGCGTCTTCCCAGGTTCACATTTCGCCCTGCGACACTCGCTCAAAGGAGCTACTTTTCTCAAGTGATTGCGACCGCAAGGGTTAGCGTAAACAGTTGCATATTCGTTTACGCAACATTTGGTGCGCCAACGAATTAAGACGCGGCAATTATCGAAAAAATTTCTCCCGAGAAAGCGTCGAATTGCTTGACGTAGCCGTGGGCTCGGATAGGATGCGACTAACCGCAACGGGGACAACTCCCTGCTGCGGGTTGGATTAGAGGTTTTGGATAAGGATGGAGTGCTGAAACCTCAGCGTGAGAAGGTTGACAACTCACCAGCAGTCCACCTATTTCCACTAGCTAATCTAATTGAATAGTTCGGTAACGTGTCTTATTTCAGGGATTGATGCGCGGAGCACGATACAAAGCGCGCGGATAGAAAAACCAACGAGGGAGCGTAACGTGTAGGCATTACGCCAGGTAGCGGGACAGAAGCGAAGAGGGACTTGCGAGTGAAGCGCGCACGTGGCGTTTCGGAACAGCTCGCAAGAGTTCGAACTGAGTTGGTACACCTGGAAGGACGCAGAGCATGGCCAGCACCAATGCTTGGATGATCGGGGACGATGCGTATTATCTTGCCGAAATTCGAGGCCGCCTGGATGCCGAAGGCATTTCAGTCGCGGGGCTCAGTTCCGGCACATGGCGCGAACAAAAGCTGCCGCGCGGGTTTCCGGAGTACATCCTGATCGATCTTCGCGGCCCCGAGATGTGGTCGCAACTTCGCGAGATCAAGGCGACCTGGAAGGCCCGCAAAGACGAGCCGGTTCCCTTTATTGGGCTGGTTGATAGCGGAGTGCCCATGGACCGCATCGCGCTGGCCGATCAGGCCTTGACCGATGTCGTGTTGGTGGTCGATTCCCCGATTTGCTGGAAAAAGCGCCTGCACGACGCGGTAGCGCGCGAGCGCGTGCGTCAAGCGGCAGGGACGGACGAGTGCCGCATGTTGCAAGGCGGCGGCTTGCGTTTCATGACGTATACCGCCGAGTTGTTCGCCATGTTGGAACAACTGGAAGTGGCCGCTCGCTCGGACTTCACGATCCTGCTTATCGGCGAAACGGGAACCGGCAAGACGACCCTGGCCCGGCTGATTCACGGCCTCTCGCCCCGGCGTAATGACCGCTTTACGACGGTTCCCTGCGGTTCACTCCCCAATGAACTGATTGATAGCGAGCTGTTCGGCCATGTGAAGGGCGCCTTCACAGGTGCGGATAAGAACAAGGAGGGCAAGTTCTCGGTGACCGACAGCGGCACGAGCTTGCTCTATGTAATCGACGGGCTGGGACTCGTGCCCCAAGCCAGGATGTTGCGCGTGCGGGAAACTGGCGTAT
>CAUJKE010000053.1 GCA_963205385.1 Planctomycetota bacterium
CCTTTTTGCGCCGCTCTCCCTTGCGGTCAGCACCAGCGATCTTCTCCTTCGGCATCCGCAGTCTCTTCCGCCAGGCGTAGAACGACGGTTCCGAAATCCCCTCCGCCGCACAAAACCCGCGCACCGACCGCCCGCTACCCGTCTGTCGTTCCAGAATCTCCCGCCACCGAGCCTCCGCCGCCCCATTTGTCTTCGTAGCCATCTGAACCTCCGATAGTGAAGTGACAAACACTTCAAGCTACCACCCGGCCCAAGACGCCGAGGATGCAACGCTCACTATACAACAAGCAACAAAACGGACAACTTCACCACTGTTCTCGAACACATCCTTGACTATGCGAAGTCCGAGGCGTTTCAAGTCCGCCTGCTTCCGCGCACTGACGATGCTCCACTTTGGCCGCAGTTCGCAGTACAATGAATCGGATTGTCGATCAAGTTTTGATTTACCCTTGGCGCCTTTCAAGCGGCCGCTGGTTCAGCACGGCGTTTGGCGTCGCGAGTCGCGATCGCTTGGGCTAGCTGGCGGTCGCGTTCGGCGAACATCGTACCCCACCCCACCATGAAACAGACTATTACAACTCTTGCCTTTCTGTTGCTGGCGCCGTTTGCAGGATTGAACGCCGCCGAGCAGTCCCAGCCCAACATCGTCTTCATCTACGCGGATGATTGGGGGTGGAGCGATTTATCGTGTCATGGGCATCCGTGGTTGAAGACTCCGAATCTTGATCGGCTGGCCAGCGAGGGCGTCGATTTTCAGCAGTTCAATGTGCTCAATCCGGTCTGCTCGCCGAGCCGCACGGCGGTGATGACAGGGCATTATCCGGCGCGGTACTGCATTCATCAGCACTTCGCCGCGCCGGCACAGAATCATGCGCGGAACATGCCCGATTGGCTGGATCCGCAGGCTCCGACGTTGCCCCGCTTTCTCCAGCAAGCAGGCTATCGAACGGCTCACTTCGGCAAGTGGCATCTCACCAACCGCGACACGCACGGCGCGCCGAATCCGGAAGCGTATGGCTATGATCAATACGCCGTCTTCAATGGCGGAGCGGAGTTGCCGTCGGCCGACCTGCATGCGACCGCGGCGAACACCGTGGCCTTCATCAAAGCGAACAAGGACAAGCCCTTCTTCATCAACGTCTGGCTTCACGAGAGCCACACGCCACATGTTCCCACGCCGGCATCCATGGAAAAGTGGAAGCATCTCGATGCGCAAAAGCAGGTCTATGCGGCCGTCATCACCGACGGCGACAACGACGTGGGGACAATCCTCGATGCGCTGCTAGCGGCAGGCGTCGCGGACAACACGATCGTGATGTTCGCCAGCGACAACGGCCCGGAATCGACGACGGCGAAGGCGGGACCATTGAAGCGCGACGCCGATGCCAACATCACCGGCTACGACACCTTCTACAGCATCGGCAGCACCGGCGGCCTGCGCGGCCGCAAGCGCAGTTTGTTTGAAGGGGGCGTGCGCGTTCCTTTCATTGTGCGCTGGCCTGGCCACATTCCGGCAGGCACGAAGAACAACACCACGGTCTTCACCGCGGTCGATCTGTTGCCGACTCTCTGCGCTGCCGCAGGCGTGAAGGTTCCAGACGATTACCACGGCGATGGCGAGAACCTGCTTGATGCCTTCCAGGGCAAAGCCATCACCCGCGCTCGCCCGATTTTCTGGGAGTGGCTCGGCAACAAGACCGAGCCCGACTGGTGGCCGCGTCTGGCTGTGCGCGAGGGAGATTGGAAACTCGCGATGACCGCCGATGGACAACGGGTCGAACTGCATCGCCTGACCGAGGATCGCGCCGAGAAGACCGATGTCGCCCAGGATCATCCCGAAATCGTCGCTCGCCTGACGAAGTTGGCGCTGGCCTGGAAGGCTACGCTTCCCGAGAGACCAAACCCTGCATGCCTCACCAAAGCGCCAGTCACGGATAAGAATAACCCACCGACGAAGCCAGCCAAGCGCGTGACCCCAGAAGTCCGCGCCAAGGCCTTCGCCAGCTGGGACACGAACCAGGACGACATCCTCACGTTTGACGAATATAATGCCGGTTTGAAGGGGCAGGAGAACCTCGCAGCTCGTTTCCAGAATTTCGATAAGAACGGCGACGGCAGATTGACGCGCGAGGAGTTCATCAATCCAGCAGGCAATGCGGCAGGCGGGAAGTAAGATCCTTCCTGAGCCGACAGTTCGCAGCACGAAACCGGAGTTCCGCAACCTGCGTTGGGTAGGCAGCAGAACAAGGCGGACCGAATCGATCGCGTGGCCCTTCAAACCAAGAGCTTGACATCAAGTGCAAAAATGATGAAACGACGAGCATTTGTGAGTCTGACGGCGTTGGGCGTGGCCTCCTTGACGGGGCGATGGCTCGCGCCAGACTGCCTGGGGTCGGAGCCTCCAGCGACTTCGGTGAAGCCGTTCGTGCATCCCGGGCTGTTGCATAGTCGCGAGGAGTTGGCGTTTGTCAAAGGAAAGGTCGCCGCAGGAGAGGAGCCCTGGAAAACCGCCTGGGAAAGACTGCGAGTGTCTGCGTCGGCTTCGCTTGATCAAAAGCCTCGCCCTCGCGCCGAAGTGGTGCGTGGTCCGTATAACAACCCGAACATCGGCAGCTCGGAATTGTCCAGAGACTCGGCCGCCGCCTACACGCATGCCTTGCAGTGGTGTCTGACAGACGACGCAGCTCACGCGCGGCAGGCGATCAAGATTCTCAACGCGTGGTCCGCCACTTTGAAGACGGTATCCGGCCACGACACCAAGTTGCTGATTGGCATGACAGGCGTGCAATTCTGCAATGCCGCCGAACTCCTGCGGCATACCGACGCTGGTTGGTTGAAGCCGGATCAGGCGCGATTCGAGCACCTGCTACGGGAAGTGTTCTATCCGCCCATCCAGGATTTCTTTCCCGCTGCCAACGGCAATTGGGACGCCTCGATGATTCAAACCATGCTGGCGATGGGCGTGTTCCTGGATGACCGGGCCATGTTCGATCGCGCGGTGGATTACTACTTACAAGGCGAGGGCAACGGCGCCATTCAGAATTATGTGAATGCGTTTGGCGAATGCCAGGAGAGCGGCCGGGATCAGGCCCACACGCAAATGGGACTGGGATTCCTGGGCTGCGCGGCCGAGATGGCCTGGAAACAGGGCGTGGATTTGTATGGCGCGAGCGACAATCGCCTGGCCGTCGGCTTTGAATACTCGGCTAAATACAATCTGGGCCACGACGTACCCTACGAGCCTTATCGTAGCGTGGACGGCAAATACCTCTATCGCTCGATCTCGCCCGATAGCCGCGGCCGCTTCGCCCCGATCTACGAGCGGATCGTCTATCACTACCACGGGCGCAAGGGCCTCGAGATGCCGTTCAGTCGGGAAGCGGTCGCCAAGGGAGGGTCTCACGCGCGGAGCGGTGGGGCGCATGTTCCCTGGGGCGCGCTGATGTTTACAGCATTGCCCAAGCCGAAAAGCGAATTGAGGTGAATCTGCGGGGGCGGAAGAAAGAATCCGCTGGCCCTAAATCCGCTGGCGATGAGGCCGCTGCGCCGCAGGTTCGCTCGATCCTACAGCCAACTTCTTCTTATCCTCCCACGCCTCAAGAAATCCGCCGTTCAACTTTAACCCCGTCAAACGCCCCATCACCACGCCTATTCACCCACAGATTCTGGTGAAGAGGCAGCCAAAAGCAAGGGATGGGAAAAGCTTCATTCGCGTCCTGCGGGCGGCTATATTATACGCTTCAAAGCTTGCCAATATAAATTGAGATTCGTGACGCTCTCGAAACTTCGCTGGTTTCCAAAGATAAGGTGTGCTATGCGGCCGCTCGTTTTCATCACAGGTCATTTGGCTGTTGCGCTGCTTCTCACAACGCAGGCTGCGATGGCTGAGCGGCGTGTCCCGTTGCTCGACGTCGCAGAGGGAGAGTTGCCCAACGATACGGCGCAGGAGAATCAGACCAGGTTGACGATTGAGGACGGTCCGAAAGAACTCGGCGGCAAGTCGTTGAAGGTTGTTTACGCGAAGGGCGACTCCTTTGGCATGAGTCGCGGCGCGAGTGAGAAGAATTGGAAGCCGTTTGCTGCGGTTGAGTTTTCGGCGTTCAATCCGTCACGGCAGGATGTGAAACTCGCTTTCGTCGTGCGGCATCGGGGTTCGACCGGTTTTCGGACACGCGTCGAAGTACCGATGGCACTGAAGCCAGGCAAGAATGATGTGCGGCTAATCATCTCTGAGATGCTCAACGTTGACGGTTCCCGTCCGGACTTGTCTGAAGTCGTGCATTGGTACCTGGCCAATTCGCCCGACCAAATGCCAACGCTATACTTCAGCGATATTTGGCTCGTGGGCGCTGATGGGCCGCCTATGGCTGGGCAAAGCGACCGTCCGTCCTCTATCAAAACAGATCCGTCCAGACTCGCGCGCATTCGCGCGGCCCACATGCCCAAGTTCACCAGGCCGGTGATGTTCGACACGCCTGAGGCTGACGCGATTCTCGCGGCGCTGGAGGTTTTCCCGGCGGACAATGCGTTCAATCAACTTGTGGACGACTGGCCGTTGCATCCCAACTCGAAGAACATCATCGCCTCGATCGGCGCCGAGAAGCCGTTCCGCTACAACCCCGACATGGGATTCGTTCTTGTCCCGCCAGACCAGCCGCGAGTCGAGGTGAAAATTGTCGAGTATCCAGACGAGTCCGATGCCGGCCCGTTTCCAGTCCCCGACAACATTCCGATCGAAGGCTGGCCGGTGCTTTATCAACGCGACGGCAAAGACCGCATGACGCTCGCGGAATTGCAACGCCGCCCCGTGGGTTACGAGGGAGATCGTCATGCGATTGTCGTCGATCCGGTCAACCGCAAGCTATACGAGTTCTTTACGTTTGGAAAAACCGCAAGCGGTTGGGCGGCTGGCCAGTCCTCGATTTTTGACTTGAAGACCAACAAATTGCGGCCAGACGGTTGGACCTCCACCGATGCGGCCGGACTGCCGATTTTTCCGGCCGTCGTGCGTTACGACGATCTCGAACGAGGCGCCGTCGAGCACGCCATGCGCGTGACCGTCAAACGTTCACGCCGCGCGTACGTGAATCCCGCGACTCACTTCGCGAGCCGTTTGAGTGACGAGAATCTGCCGCGCATGGGTGAGCGATTGCGATTGCGCGCGGATTTCAACATTGACGAATTCTCGCCGCCAGTCCAAGCTATCTTGAAGGGATTGCAGCGCTACGGCATGCTCGTCGCCGACAACGGCATCGATTGGGCAATCTCTGTCACGCCTGATCCACGCATTCCTAACTTGCATGAAGAACTACGCAAGATTCGCGGCGCAGACTTCGAAGTCGTCGTTGCTCCACAGTAAGGCCAAAAGACGGATCGCACGCTAGCGGCAGCTTGCCAACGGTTTTTGAGTCGCCCGCGCTGGCGGCGCTTGAGCGCTGCGCAACTCTCTGCCGGTTCACGCTTTGAACCTGCCCTTCAGCACTTCCGCGCGCGGGCGCTAATGTCCAGTTGCGGACAAGGCTTTCCAGCCAGTTGATGGGAGTGCTGGTCCAGTTCGCCGCGCAAATTGCCTGCATTTTGGGCTTGAGATGCCCTTTCCCGTGCAGTTTGCCGTCGATTCGCCGGAATCGGGCGAGCGCGACTTGACGAATGTAAGTTTAGGCAAGATGATTCAAGTGTGCTTGTTTCTGACCGAGGTTGCCATGTTTCGTATTTCCATCAAGCCCCTCACGCTCGTGCTGATCGCGGCGATGTCCCTCGCGGGTGTCGTTCCGGCTAGCGGTACGTGCGAAGTCACGGGGCGTGAGCGTGGTGCGAAGCAGTGTTGTGGCGTCTGCTGCACGCCAGCGACTCCAGCGAGTCACTCCTGCTGCGCGAAGACGGTGCAAACGCAGGCGTGCCAATGTACGGTCGAACAAGAACGTCCCACCGCTCCGCAAGAGCCACGAACTTCGGGCGAGCAAACGCAAGTTCGACTCGTGAAGTGCCTGGCGACGGTTCTGTTTGTTGCTGACGAACAGTCGCCTATCCAGGCAATTGAGGACGCCTCACTTCAATCACGGACGCCAAAACTTCGTCGGCAAACTCTTCTCTGCCGCTGGTTAGTCTGACGCAACTCCTGCGCTAGCTTTGCGCGCGCTCTTCATGCGCTCGCAATGCCGTCATCGATGTCTGTCTGGTTGGTAATCCACCGGCGGACTGCTTATCGCTGTGCGAATTCTGTTGCTTGAGAACGTGAGGTTGCCATGAACGACTCCGAACCTAGGGGTGTTCCCCCCGTCAATGAAGTTCCCGTCGCCATCGACGCTGCACAAACACCGCCAACGAGCGCTCCCACGCCGGTAGCGGCGCAACCGGCCACGCGCGCCGAAAACCGGCGTTGGTGGTTCAAGCTTTTGCTGGCGCCGGCGTTATTTCTAGCCGCGGGAGTAATGCTGATCGTGGTGTTAGGCGTGATGCAGCGCATGGGGTTCATCAGCGCAGATGGTGGCGACGGGCATATTCATGCCGCCGGTGACGATGCTCACCAGCGCTGGATCTGCCCGATGATGTGCACGCCGCCCCTATCCGAACCAGGACGTTGTCCTGTGTGCGGCATGGAACTGGTCCCGGCCTCTTCGGGGCTGGGAACCGGCGGCGCTCAATTCATTCAGTTCGATCCCGTGGCGCGGCGGGTCGCGCACATTCAAACGGCGACCGTAGCATCGATGCCGTTGCAGCGCACGATTCGCGCGATCGGCGAACTGCGCTATGACGAAGGGACATTGAAGTCCATCTCGGCGTATGTGGATGGCCGACTGGATCGCTTGTACGCCAACTACACCGGTATCGTCGTGAGCAAAGGAGATAACCTCGCACTTGTGTATTCGCCCCGACTCTATTCAGGCCAGGTCGAACTGTTGCTCGCGAAGAAGGCCCGCACGGCTAGTCAAACCTCGACCCTGACGCGCGTCGCTCAATCGAATGACGACCTGTATGAAAGCGCCAAAGAGCGGCTGATTCTGCTCGGCATGACAGAGGAGCAGATCGAACATTTGGAAGCGACCGGCGAGGCCAGCAGCCGCATGCACTTGTCGGCGCCGATGAGCGGCACGGTGATCGAGAAGTTGGCGACCGAAGGCCAATACGTCAAGGAAGGGGACGCGATCTACAAGCTGGCCGACCTTTCGACCGTGTGGCTCATGCTGCGACTCTTTCCCGAAGATGCTGCGTTGATTCGTTACGGTCAGAAGGTCGAGGCCGAAGTGCAGTCATTACCAGGACGAAGCTTTGCGGGGCGAGTTGCCTTCGTTGATCCCAGTGTCAATCCCCAGACACGCACCGTCGGCGTGCGGGTGGTGATTCCTAATCCAGACGGCGAGTTGCGCGTGGGGGACTATGCCAACGCGAAGATCACGGTCCCGATCAACAGCTCGCCGGGCGCGAAGGTTTACGATGCCGAACTGGCCAACAAGTGGATCAGCCCTCGCCATCCACAAATCGTCGCGTCGAGTCCAGGGGCCTGTCCGATTTGCGAAGTGGACCTCGTCCCAGCGTCCGAGTTTGGATTTGCCGCGGAACCGACTGCGAGTACAGAGGCATTGGTCGTGCCTCGCAACGCGGTGCTCATGGCCGGCAAGAATAGCGTTGCCTACGTGGAAACGGCGCCAGGCCATTTCGAAATTCGCCAGGTTGTCCTGGGATCAACCGTTGGCGAACAGATCGTCATTCGCCAAGGACTCAAAGCAGGCGAGCACGTGGCCACGCGCGGCAATTTCCTCATCGATTCGCAAATGCAACTTGCCGGCAATCCGTCGCTCATCGATCCCACACGAGGGCAACCCCAGCGGGTCGACGCTGACTCACCGGAGATGCTCGCCGCCCTGGTGAAGCTCTCCGCGGCAGACGTGGCATTGGTCAAAGCGCAGGGAACCTGTCCCGTGACCGGCCTCCAGCTCGGATCGATGGGCGCGCCGCCAAAGCTAGAAGTTCAGGGCGCGCCGGTATTCATTTGTTGTGAAGGTTGCCGCGAGAGCGTGTTGGCCGATCCCGACAAATACTTGGAAAAGATGACGCAGAAACACGATCATGCAGCGCCGCCATCCAAGCTGGACTTGCCGCCCATTGGCCGGCCTCAACTCATCGAGAGTGCGGAAGCCAACTCGACAACGAACCAGGAGGGCGCACGATGATCAAGTCGATCCTCGACTTCTGTATTCGCGAGCGATTGGTGGTGTTCATCGCGTCGGTTGCGGTGGTGCTCTTTGGTTGGTACGCCACCCAGCAGGTGCCGCTCGACGCGATTCCCAACGTTGG
>CAUJKE010000054.1 GCA_963205385.1 Planctomycetota bacterium
GTTCATCGAAGAGAACAAGGACGAAATCGAGGCGCTCCAGGTGTTGTAGAGCGTACCGTATCGTGCGGGGCTGAAGTTCCGGCACGTCAAGGACCTGGCGGCCAAGCTCAACCAACCGCCGTTCTATGTCGACCCCAACCGGCCCGATTCCCTCACCCGGCTGTGGCAGGCATACGAAGTCGTCGAGCCCGGTAACGTGCGTGGCAAAGGAGGCAAGCAACTGGTCGACGTGATCGCCCTGGTGCGGCACGCCATCGACCCCAGCGCGCCGCTGGCCCCGGTCGGCATGACGGTTGAGGAACGCTATCAGCAGTGGCTCGCCGACAAACAGGCGGCAGGATTCACGTTCACTACCGACCAACGACGTTGGCTCGACGCCATCAAGGATCACATCGCCAGCAGCCTCGCCATCGAGCAAGACGACTTGGAAGAAGTCCCCTTCAACGCGATCGGCGGCCTGGGCCGTGCCTACGAACTCTTTGGCGACAAGCTCGCTGCCATCCTCGATGAACTGAACGCGAGGTTGGCGGCATGAGTGACCAAACCAATATGCCTCTTCCTCCGAAGTGGTCCAGGACGACTATTGGTGTCGTCATCGAGGACAAAGTCCCTCAAAATGGGCCAAGCGGTGATGATACCTTTACCTACGTTGATATTGGTGGGATCGAAAACTCGACCAAACGCATTGTCGATCCCAAACTACTTAGTGTTGGTGAAGCTCCGAGTCGAGCAAAGCAGGTACTCGCCGCAGACGATGTACTCGTCTCGATGACTCGCCCCAACTTGAACGCAGTCGCAAAAGTCCCTGCCGAACTTGATGGGGCAATTGGTTCGACTGGCTTTCACGTTCTGCGAACAAAGATCATCGAACCATCTTGGCTGTACTACACCGTCCAATCGAACGACTTCGTTCATGCAATGTGTCAGGTTGTACAGGGCGCGCTTTATCCCGCAGTTCGTCCCCGTGATATTCGCTCTTACGGCCTTCCTATCCCGCCTCTGAACGAGCAACGCCGTATCGTCGACAAGATCGAGGAATTGTTCTCCGACCTGGATGCCGGGGTGGCGGCGCTCACGCGGGCCAAGGCGAACCTGAAGCGTTACCGCGCCTCGGTCCTCAAGGCCGCCGTCGAAGGCCACCTCACCGCCGCCTGGCGCGCCGAGCATCCGGGCACCGAACCCGCCTCCGCGCTCCTAGCCCGCATCCTCACCGAACGCCGCCAAAAATGGGAAGCCGACCAACTCGCCAAATTCACCGCCGCCGGTAAATCCCCGCCCAAGAACTGGAAGGATAAATACGCCGAACCTTCCCCACCCGACACAACCAACCTGCCGGATTTGCCGGACGGATGGTGCTGGGCGACGATGGAGCAGATTTCGAGCTACCAGCGGAACGGCTACTTCCAAAGTCCAGACGGAGCGACGAGCGGGACGCCAATTCTCCGTATCAACGCGGTTCGTCCAATGAAGGTCGATCTCGCAGAGTCACGCTTCCTATCCAGTCTCAAAGGCCAGGTGGACGACTATTTCATCGAGAACGGCGATCTGCTATTCACTCGTTACAACGGCAGCGTCGAATTGCTTGGTGTGGCTGGAATGGTTCGTGGATGCACAGAGCGCATCTTGCATCCTGACAAGTTGATTCGAGTCAAGCTCGTTGATAGCGATACGATGCCTTCCTATGTCGAGATCGCCGCGAACGTCGGCGAATCGCGAAAGCACATGGCCGGTCGCGCCCGGACAACGGCCGGTCAAACGGGCATCTCTGGCGGCGACGTCCGCGAGATGCCGATCCCTGTTGCGACGCTGGCCGAGCAGCGATTGATCGTACAAGAGGTTGCCGAGCGACTTTCGCAAATTGACGCCGGTTTGGCACAAGTGGAACACGGCCTACTTCGCGCCGCCCGCCTGCGCCAAAGCATCCTCAAGCAAGCGTTCGAGGGAAACCTCGTCCCCCAAGACCCCACCGACGAACCGGCCAGCGTGCTGCTCGAACGGCTGCGAGCGAGCCAATCGCCGCACGAGTGCAACGGGAGCGTTACTAAACCCGTGAAGAGTCGTGGGCGCCGCAGTAAAGCAGAGCTGACAAAGCGGAGTACCGGCGAATGACCGAAGCTCCCAGCCCTTTTAGTGAGTTCGTGGTCTACGTCGATGAGAGTGGCGATCACAGCCTGGCCAAGTTCGATCCGGATTTCTCCGTCTTCGTCCTGACGTTTTGCATCTTTCGCAAGGATCAGTACATCGGCCAGATCGTTCCCGCCTTGCAGCGAATCAAGTTCAAGCACTTCGGGCACGACATGGTCGTTTTCCACGAACGCGACATCCGCAAGGCATCGGGCAGCTTTGCGTTTTTGACCGATGCGGTGCGCCGTCACGATTTCATGGCGGACCTGAATGAGTGGGTGGAGCAAAGCCCGTTCGAGATCATTGCGATTGTGATTCGGAAGGACGAGTTCGCCAAGCGACATGCTGAGAAACGCAATCCCTACCACTTTGCCATGCGCCTGGGGCTGGAGAGAGTGGAGAAATATCTCCGCAAGAGAAGTGCAGCTCAGCGAAGAACGCACTTTATCTTCGAGGCGCGTGGCAAGCGGGAAGACAATGAACTGGAACTGGAGTTTCGGCGAGTCTGCGACGGAATGAACTACACCGCCAAGAAGTTCAACTTTGAGATCGTCTTTCCAGGGAAGCAGATCAATTCCACCGGGCTACAACTCGCGGACCTGACGGCTCGACCGATTGGACGGTTTGTTATGAACCCCGATCAAGCGAATCGGGCGTACGCCATCATCGAGAAGAAACTGGACCGAGCGCCCAGCGGAAGCGTGGACGGCTATGGGCTAAAAATATACCCGTAAAAGCCAATGGCCCCGGCGTTCCGCCGAGGCCACATGCCGACCGGGTTCCCCAGTCCACTACGTACAGTATCGGACAGGAACTTGCTAAAATCAAGGGCATTAGCGCAAATCACTACTAGGCATGAAGTTACAGACATGAGCAATGACACCCAGCAGATTGTCAACAAAGCCTGGAACTTCGCTCATGTGCTGCGCGATGATGGCTTGTCGTACATGGCGTACACGGAGCAGATCACGTTCCTGCTCTTCCTCAAGATGGCCGACGAGCAGACGAAGCCGCCGTACAATCGGCCGCCGATTGTTCCGGCAAAGTACAACTGGGAAAGCCTGCTGAAGCGTGAAGGGGATGAACTCGAAGCCCATTACCGGCACATCCTCGAAGAACTTGGCAAACAGCCGGGGATGCTCGGCGAGATCTTCAAGAAGGCCCGGCCGGAGATCCAGAACCCGGCCACGCTGCGGCGGCTGATCGTTGATTTGATCGACGTCGAGAAGTGGTCGTCGATGCAAGCCGACGTGAAGGGGGACATCTACGAAGGGTTGCTGGCGAAGAGTGCCGCCGAAAGCCCTAAGGGTGCCGGTCAGTACTTCACGCCGCGCGAACTCATTAAGGCGATCGTCGATTGCGTGCAGCCGACAATCGACGACACCGTCTGCGATCCGGCTTCCGGAACTGGCGGATTTTTGCTGGCCGCCTACGACTACGTCGCCAAGCACCAGGGCAAGACACTCGACAAGGATCAGAAGAAGCACCTGCGGACCAAGTTCGTGAAGGGTTGGGAGTTGGTGCCCAACACGGCCCGTCTGTGCATTATGAACCTCTTCCTGCATGGCGTGGACGCCGATCCCTGCCCGATTCGCTCCGGCGTCGACAGTCTGGCCAGCGATCCAGGCGAACGGTTCAGCGTGGTGCTAACCAATCCCCCTTTCGGCAAGAAGAGCAGCATCTCGATCGTCAATGAAGAAGGTGACCTGGAGAAAGACGACACTGCATATGAGCGGCAGGACTTTTGGACCACCACGAAGAACAAGCAACTCAACTTCGTGCAGCACATCAAAACGCTGCTGAAGGTGAACGGCCGCTGCGCCATCGTGGTGCCGGACAACGTACTGTTCGAGGGCGGGGCCGGGGAAACGGTTCGCCGAAACTTGCTCAAGCAGTGCGATGTGCACACGCTGCTGCGGCTGCCGACCGGCATCTTTTACGCCCAAGGGGTGAAGGCCAACGTGCTGTTCCTCGACGCTAAGCCCGCCCAGGAAAAGCCATGGACGAAGTCGCTATGGGTGTACGATCTGCGCACCAACATGCACTTCACGCAGAAGACCAACCCGCTGCGGCGGACGGATCTCGATGAGTTCGTCGAGTTATACCGGCCGGGCAAGCGTCACCTGCGCAAGCCGAACTGGGACGCTGACAAGAATCCGGACGGACGCTGGCGGTCGTTCGACTACGATGACCTCATCAAGCGGGACAAGGTCAACCTCGACATCTTCTGGCTCCGTGACAAGAGCTTGGAAGACAGCGACGACCTTCCGCCACCCGACATTCTGGCCCAGGAAATTGCCGACGACCTGCAAGCCGCCCTGGAGCAGTTCACGGCGATTGCGGAGAAGGTGAAGGCGAACTAGCGCCTGCGGAGCGAGCTTCCGTACTCTATAGCGGCCAAGCGTATCACTACCGCTTTGAAAAAGCGCTGGCTTAACCAGCATAAGTAGAGGTTCGGTCCATCTTTCGGCGGACTGAAGTTTCCGGACTTGACATTCGTCCTTGGAAAAGTAAAAATACTTTTAGTATGGAGGACGAGTTGAAACTTAGCGATATTGTGGGCCGTGGGCGCCTCAAGCTGTCCACAGTACAGTACGCGCTCAAGCATCCTGACCTGCTACCGGACATGCCGGAAGCGGGATCGCAGGGGAGACATCGAACATTCACGGTTCAGCAAGCGATGCGGCTGGCGATTTGCACCCGGTTGGTTATGGCCGGTGTTCCGCTCGCTGATGCCGCTCAGGTGGTGCAAATCAGCGAACGCCGCGCACGCACTCTGCTAGGGATCGGCATCAAGCAACCACTGCTATTGAGCAGTCAGGGAGACCGTAAGAGTCCGTGGATGCTGCGGGCCTACGACGGCCAGTACTTTCAGGTGTGGCAGTTTGGTCGTTCACATCGCCACGTTGATTCGCTCAGCTTCTGGAACCTGGAGTCTGGCGAGTGGGAGCCATACACCGAAGAACCGCTATTCGATCGGTACGAGTTGAATCTCTCCAATCTGGAGAATCAGCTCGTCCACGGCGGGCGTTAGGTCTTTTTTTAGAACCGTAAAAGTATTTTTACCTTTGAGGCAGCATGAGCGAAAAGCCTTACCTCACGGCCCTGGAGTTCGCCGAGCAGTTTAGCGTCTGCCCGAAGACCGTCTATCGACAGATTCAGGCGGGAAAGATTCCAGCTTTCAAACTCGGCGGGGAGTGGCGAATCGACATGGCTGCCTTCTGGCGTAAGGTCGATCCGGTAGGAAATCCCGACCGAGAACAACCAGCACGAAAAAGTGAACTGCTGCCGCAGTCGAGCAATGACGAAGTGGCAGCAGGCGAACAGCAAGAAAAGGAATCAATTCCTGGCCGCAAGCCACGTTGGCTTGCGAGCCTCAGTAAGCACTAACTCATTTGGCAAAGAAACGAAACTCGGAACGCATACTCGCGAAGTACTTTGTTTGGCGTGTCTTTCGACGCAACAAGATCTACTGGGCCGACGGGCGTTCCAAAAAAATTGATGCGGGCCGCCATTCACTTGGCACCGCCGACCATGACGAAGCTGTCTCGCGACTGCATCAGCTTGATGCGGTCCGAGCGGTCGAATTGAAGCAAGCCGACGAGTCCATCTTGAAGAGTGTGGACAAGGACGAGATCACCTTGGAACGAGGTGTGGACCTCTACAAGAAGTATGTCGCCCGACCGGCAGTTCTGAAAGGGGCGAAAGAAAGTACTCAGAGTCGGTACAAGGCAGTATTCGACAAGGCAGTTCCTTACATGAAGGGCATGGGCCTGCGGACCTGGAACCAGATCAAGAAGCATCACCTGGAGTCGTACGCCGCGTTCCTTCAAGAAGAGGAATACGCGTATGCGACGTTGTTTCTCGAAGTCACGACGCTCAAGCAGTTAATCAAGTACCTCGTGACGGAAAAGCTGTTACCGAGGGAGAACGAGATCGACCTTCCAATGGAAAAGGCCAAGGATACAAACACGTACTGCTACCGCGCCGAGGAGTTCGCGGCGATGGTGGAATTGTGCCGAACGACGCCCGACCTAGATTGGTTGGGGGACGTGCTTGTGGCGCTGGCCACGACCGGCATGAGAATATCAGAGTTGGCAAGTCGCCGGTGGGGAGACATTGACTTTGATGCCAACGTCATCTCACTCAAGGACGAAAGCACGAACAAGCGATCTGGCGGCGGCAAAGCCCGAACAACGAAGTCTGGCTACAGCCGCTCGTTCCCGATTCATGCAGAACTTCGCCGCGTTCTGGAGAAGCTCCGACTGCGCGGTGAAACAGGCACGGTCTTTCGGGCCGTACGCGGTGGCGTGTTGCATCCGGATAACGTGCGGACCAGCCTCGTGAAGCAAGTCATCGAGCCACTCGCCTCTCGATTTCCTTCCGACAAGGACGAGATCGGGTTCAAGGATGGCCGCCTGCACTCGTTTAGACATTTCTTCTGTAGCGAGTGCGCGAATCAGGGCGTTCCTGAGCTGCTACTGATGCGCTGGCTCGGTCACCGCAGCAGCGACATGGTCCAACGGTACTACCGCCTGCACGATCAAGAGTCGCAGCGGCAGATGAAGAACTTGAAGTTTGGTGGCTCCGACGCAACGTAGTCGTCGGGCCGTTTTATGGTTCGGAGGTTCCAGGTCTCAAAACCAAGGTACGAGAGCAATGGATCGGGAGGTGATGAACCATGGTGGACAGCACTCGCAACGCTGCGGCAGCGGTGCGCACCAATGGTTTTTAACCTTCGATTTTGGCACAATTTTGGCACAATCGACTGTGCAAAGAAAAACGGCTCTTCGTAAAGCGTGTATTCACAACACCTTGCGAAGAGTCGT
>CAUJKE010000055.1 GCA_963205385.1 Planctomycetota bacterium
AGGCGTCGCTGGAGGAAGGCATCGCCGCGGCGGCCCGGCTGCTCACATCCGCCAAATACCCGCTGATTTACGGACTTGGCGAGACGACTTGCGAAGCGCAGCAAAAGGCGGTAGCGATTGCCGATGGGGTCGGCGCGACGATTGATACCGCGACCAGTTTTGGCCACGCCCCGTCGAGCATGGCGTTTCAGAATGTCGGCAAGGTGACGTGCAGTTTCGGCGAGATCAAGAACCGGGGCGATCTGGTGATCTTCTGGGGCGCGAATCCGGCCGGGAATCAACCGCGCCTCCTCTCACAATACACGCTCGACGCCACCGGCATGTTCATCCTCGGCGGCCGGCGTGAGCGGACGTGCGTGGTGATCGACGTGCAACCGACCGAGACCAGCCAGCAGGCTGACCACTTCATCGCCCTCAAGCCGGGGAGCGATTTTGAAGCCTTGTGCGCGCTCCGCCTGCTGGCCAAGGGGGTCGCTCCCGACGGGGAGCTGGTGGGGTCCGCGACCGGTGTGCCGCTCGCGCAATGGCAAGCGCTCTTTGAGCAGATGCGGACGGCGCGCTACGGCGCGATCTTGTTTGGCGGCGGGCTGACGCGCACCGGCGCACGGCACAACAATTGTGAATGGCTGCTTCGCCTGGTGCGCGAGATGAACGACCACACGCGGTTCGTGTGTTGCGGCGTGCGGCAGCGCGGGAATGTGACCGGGGCGGATAAGGTCGTCACCTGGCAGACCGGCTATCCGTTTTGCGTCAACCTCGCGCGTGGCTATCCACGTTACAACGCGCAAGAATACACCGCCGGCGCCACGCTCGCGCGGCGCGAAGCGGATGTTGCGCTCGTGATCGGCAACGATCCGATGCCGGATTTCACGCCAGCGTCGCACGCGCATCTCGCGTCGATCCCCGTCATCACGCTCGCTGCCGACGAGTCGCCGCTGTCAGAGTCGGCGGCCGTCAGCTTCGCCACCTGCCGGTTTGGCCTCGCCAGTGGCGGCACCGTCTATCGCCTGGACGAAGTCCCACTGCATTTGCGCCCCGCAGTGGCGTCGCAGTATCCCACCGATGCCGAAGTGCTCTCAGCGCTGGAGGTCGCAATCCGTGCGCTGCTTCCGGCGGCGGCGGAAGAGCATTAAAATAACCGTGGGCCATCCGCTTTCGGCTCCCGCATTTGCAAATGCTGAAAGCCTTTGCTGGTGACGACGCGGCCGCGCGGGGAACGAACGACGAGCTCGATCCGCAACAAATACGGCTCGACTTCGTCCGCGATCGTGTCCGGCGACGCGTTCATCGTGTGCGCGATCGCTTCCAGTCCCGCGGGGCCGCCGCCGAAGACGCGGATGATTGTATCGAGATATTTGCGGTCCAGCGGCGCCAGTCCCAGCGCGTCGATGCCGGCCATCTGCAAGGCGGCGCGGGCGATCTCCAGCGTGATCCGCCCGTCGGCGCGGCTGGTCGCATAATCGCGCACCCAGCGCAAACGGTTGTTCGCGATCCGCGGCGTGTCGCGACTGCGCGTGGCGATTTCGACGGCCGCATCGTTGTAGATATCGACATCGAGCTTCTTCGCGCTGCGGCGAATGATCTCCGTCAACTCGTCGACGGAGTAAAAGCCCAGGTGCTCGCGAATCTGAAAGCGATCGCGCAAGGGGCCGCTGAGCATCCCCGCCCGCGTCGTCGCGCCGACGAGCGTGTACGGCTTGAGCCAGAGGTTATGCGTCCGCGCGTTGACCCCCTCCCCCAGCACGAGGTCGATGCGAAAATCCTCCATCGCCGTGTAAAGATACTCCTCGACAATCCGCGGCAGGCGATGGATTTCGTCGATGAATAGGATCGAGCGTTCTTCCGCGTTGGTGAGGTAGGGGACGAGATCCTTGGGGGCCTTGAGAACCGGACCGGAAGTGAGCTGGATACTCACGCCCAGTTCGCGGGGAATACACATAGCGAATGTCGTTTTGCCGAGCCCCGGCGGGCCGTCAAACAATACATGCCCCAGCGCTTCGCCCCGAATTTCCGCCGCATCGATCGCGATTTTCAAACGTTCGAACACCTCGCGCTGCCCGATCATCTCCGACATCCGCTGCGGGCGCAGATCGCGATCCTCATCGCCTCCATCGGAGTCGCGGTTGTTGCCTAAGATCGGTTCGCGGGCCATATCGAAAATCGCAGTCCAAGCCGTCGTGCCGGTGAACAGGTGTGAATGTTTGTGCAATATAGCAGATGTACGGCGGCGGCGCGAATATCGGTAGACCGCACCCGCTAACGTTGAAACGCTCCGATGGCAGCCGAGATGAGAACCAGTCCGACGACCGCGGCGACGACAATACCCACGACGGCCGCGAGCTTGCGGTACGAAAACGGCGCCTGCCCGGTCGCCGCGCCGGTTTGGCCGTTCACCAAAAAGCGAAAGACCTGGTCCTTGTAGCGATAGGCCATGATGTAGACCGGCAGCAGCACCGGCTGGCTCGTAAGGCCATGCAGTTGCACGTTCACATGGACGTTGCGGGCGCTGCCGGGAACATACTGCTGGCAGGCCTGGCGTTCGAGGTTTTCGAGCATCGCGCGGGCTTGCGGCCGCGCGTACTTGCGTTGCACGACGAACTGCTCGTAGACGATGTTGTTCAAATCGACTTGCTCCGCCGGCACGCCGCGCGCGATGTCGAACGGACACAACGCCGAGGTTTCCGCCGGCGTGAGCGCGCTGCTGGCCCCCACGAGCAAACCGGCGTACTCGCTGCGATGTTCGCCGCTGACGGGGCACCAACTCGCACGCGCCCCGGCCGGCGTGCGGCTGCTGTCGGCGGTCCAGTAGGTGTGCGTCTGCGCGGAGAAGACCCAATAGGGAACGTACACGGCGGTCACTTTGTCAATTTCCGCCGCGGAAGCCAAATCGCCTGGCCGCCAAAAACCACGCCCCAGCCACGCCCGCATCCGCTGCTCCGCGTCGCGCTGCTGGACATCAAAAGGCACGACCAGGCTGGGGCGCAGCATCTTTTTGTCGGCTTGCCGCGTGAGCCCTTCGCGGCCACAGAACGGGCAGCGCAGCGTCTGCGCCGAAGCGTCATAACTCATCGACGCGCCGCACCCTTCGCAGACAAAGCTATGCGTGCTCGCCTGCGTGGCGACCTGTTCGCCCTGCTCACTCCGTGGCGCTTCCGCGCCGCAATTGGCGCAGAACAGATCCTCCTCATCGAGGATAGCATCGCAGACGGTACAACGTTCGAGCACTTCAGACATGAATGACAAATCGCCAACGTGCGGTGAAAGAAACGTAAGGGGCGTGCCGTTAGCGTCCCGCGCTGAAGATCATGAAGATGATCACGAGGAGCGCGAGGATGCCTAGCACGATGCCGACGGTGATCCAAATTTTGCGCCAAGCGACCGGCTTGTCGCCAGCGTGCTTGCCGGTCTGGCCATTGAGCAGGAAGCGGTAGAGCTTGTTCTGATAACGGTAGCTGAGAATGTAGATCGGCAGCAGGCACAAATCGGTGTTCACGCGACTGAAGTGCGTTTGGACTTCCACCTGGCGATGCGTATCTCCAGGCAGAAACGCCGCGATATTGCTCTGCTCTTGGTTTGCGAAATATTGCTGGCTGAGCGCGAGTGCCTGCTCGCGCTGGATGGAATACTCCTCGCAGAGCCAACCGGCGAGAAAATAGGGTTCGTAGCGCTTCAGCGCGGGGAGCTGAAACGGCTTGATCCGCTCCGCCTGACTTTGCGGCAGCCCTTTGCTTCCCGAGACGAGATAGCCGTTGTAGTAACGATGATGCTGCCCCGACAGGGGCCACCATTCCGTCTCGCGCACTTGCCGTGTGCGGGTGACGGTGTTTCCCTTGCTGTCGGTGGTGGTGTATGTTTCGGTGCGGTACCAATATTCGCCGATCGACGCCGACCAACGGCTCTGCGCGAGCATGGAGAACGACCAGAACGGCAGATAAATGCCGCGCATTTTGTCGGCGGCGGCTTGCGCGGCCAGATCGCTCGGGCGAAACCAGCTATTGGCGCGCAGCCATTGAAAGAACTTCTGCTCGGCCTCCTCGGGGGTAATGGCGAAACCGATCACGAATTCGGGATTCATCCGGCCTGTTTCCTCAGGCGTGAATTCGGCCACGTAGGTCGAATCGCAGAACGGGCAAACGTAACTCCGCTGGCTGGGCTCCATGGCCACATCGGCGCCGCAGTTGTTGCAGTGGAAATGCTTGTGAGTCGGCGCGAGACCTGTTCCTGAAGCTTGCGGCGGGGCGGAAGCGCTGGCGCGCGTAGCGCCGCAAGCGGGACAAAACTTGTCGCCGGACTCCACCGGCGAGCCGCAGTTGGGGCACGGCTGGCCGCTGGGCAACTGCGCGTGCTCGTCGATCACCTCGGCGTCGTGGACAACGCCGGGGATGTTCACGTTCACCGGGGGAGAACTCGCGATCGATTCCGCCATACTGTACTGCTTTCTCGCGTAAATTGCTGTCGCCGACATGCTAGCAGCGCCGCCGCCTCGTTTCATCCTTGCGCACCCGCCCATCAACGCTTCGATTCATCGACGCAGGAATAAATCGACGTTGTTCGCCACAGGCGATTTGTCCTACACTTTGCGCCGGTCCGCGTGCGGGTTGCGGACGCGGAAGACGAAACAAATGTCAGGCCATAGGCGCCTGCTCCTCAAATTTACAAAGTCGAACCCATGAGCGTTTCCATCGTCGTACCGATTTACAACGAACGAGAAAATATCCGTTTGCTGTACGATCAACTCGTGGCCGCGCTGCCGGAACTGGGCTGCCCGTGGGAAGCGGTGCTCGTTGACGACGGCTCGACCGATGGGAGTAGCGACGAACTGGACCGCCTGGCGCGCGAAGACCACCGCGTAAAAATCGTCCGCTTCCGCCGCAATTATGGGCAAACCGCCGCGATGGGGGCAGGCATCCGCTATGCGACCGGCGACGTGATTGTCACCATGGACGGCGACTTGCAGAACGATCCCAGCGATATCGCCAAAATGGTCCGCAAGCTCGACGAAGGTTACGACCTGGTCCACGGCTGGCGCAAAGATCGCCAGGACGCCTTGGTGAATCGAAAAATCCCCTCGAAAATCGCCAACTGGATCATTTCCAAAACCACCGGCTTTCCGATCCATGACCTGGGTTGCACGCTCAAAGCCATTCGCCGCGAAATCGCCCAGGAACTCGAACTCTATGGCGAAATGCACCGCTTCATCCCGATCCTCGCGCATGGCCGCGGGGCCCGCTGCGTGGAAGTGGTGACGCAGCATCACCCCCGGCGGTTCGGCACGACCAAATACGGCATCTCGCGCACGATCCGCGTCGTGCTCGATTTGATCACCGTCAAATACATGCTCGACTATTTTGCCAGTCCCATGAAGTTTTTTGGCCGCATCGGTTTTGGCTGCTGGGCCGTGGCACTGGTCGCGGGACTGTCCACCCTGGGCATGAAAATGCTGGCGGGGGTGGACATGACCGGAAATCCCTTACTAGGCTTGACTATTTTATCCATTATGGTGGGCGTGCAGTTTTTGAGCCTGGGACTCCTTGGCGAAGTGCACGCGAGAGTATATTATGCAACACAGCCAAATCAGAATTACGCCGTTCGCGAGTTGGTGAATTTCACGCCAGCCAGCGAACCCTCGGCTTCTCGGTGGAAAATTGCCGCGTAAGTCCGAGCTTCGAAGTCTCGACTGGAAGGTTCTCCAGTACGTCTTTCGGGGTAATCCGGTAGTCCTTCTGAATTTGGACCTGCCGTTGTAAGTCGTGATCCGACTTAGCCTTTGGTTATAGCCGTAATATGAATGCGTGCCTTGCGCTCGGCTGTAACGTAGACTCCCCGAGTCGTTGTTTGGGGCGAAACCTCTTTATCCTCATGCGACGAATCTCCTAATCCGATAAGGATTTGGCCTGTATGTCGACGATTGATGATACGCTGGCGCTGCACCCAGTTCCGGCCCAGTCCCTTCCCTTGCCTTATCATCCTAACTGGCGAGATATCAACGAAGAACGCGCAAACTCGATCACGCACGGCGCGGGGTTTTTGCTGACCATTCCCGCCGCGCTGTTCCTCATGCAGCTGGCGATTCGCACAGGCGACGGGTGGCATATCGCCGGGTTCGCGATTTATGCGCTGACGATGATGGGCGTTTACGCGGCGTCGACGCTCTCGCATATTGTTCACGAGCCCAAGTGGAAGCACTTCTTCCGCCAGCTCGACCAAGGGGCGATTTACCTCTTTATTGCCGGCACGTTCACGCCGTTTGCGTTCGATTACGTCCGCGACGGCTGGTGGATTGTGCTCCCCATTTTGGTCTGGTCGATCGCCCTCAGCGGCTGTTTCGCCAAGCTGTTCCTTGGCCACCGCATTCACGGCGTGGAAATTCCCGTATACGTCATGCTCGGCTGGTTGCCAGCACTCTCGGTGCTCCATATCGCTCAAATCGTGCCGGTCGCCGCGCTCTGGTGGATGATCGCCGGCGGTCTTTGCTACACGTTTGGCACCTGGTTCCTACGGAACGACCACCGCGCCTGGTGGATTCACTCCATCTGGCACGTCCTGGTGATCCTCGGCACCGTATTCCACTTCGTCGCCATCGTGCTCTACGTCCACCCCCGCTAGGGCGACTGAAGCCAGGCCCCCCGACTTTGGCCCTGGGCGTAGCTCTCGCCCAGGCGTTCGCGGCTCCCTGCCCTCGCGAACCTGTCTACGCGCGACCTGCGCTAAATTTCCCCGGCAAGCGATGTTGAATTCGCCTCCCTCCGGCGGGTATATTTCGTGTTTGGGTCGTTGGTCGATTGAGCACCCGGTGTTGGTTCCTGTCCGGTCCCCCGAGTTCCCGTCGTCAGCACCATTATTGGCCGCGGGTGTTGGCCACTTTCAGGTGACCCCGAAAGAGAACAGAAGTGGGTCGAGCGCCCAGCACAGGAGAAGGACTGGTGGGCAAGAAGTTGTATGTAGGTAACATCAGTTACCAGATGAGCAGTTCAGACCTCGAAGAACTGTTCGCGCAGTTTGGCACCGTGGCCAGCGCGCAAGTCGTGATGGATCGCGAGACAGGACGTAGCCGCGGCTTTGGTTTCGTCGAAATGGGAACCGATCAAGAAGCCCAGGCGGCCATCGCAGGCCTGCACGATCAGCAAAACAACGGTCGCCCCTTGACCGTCAACGAAGCCCGTCCGAAGGAACCGCGCTCCGGCGGCGGTGGTTATGGCGGCGGCGGCCGTGGAGGATACGGCGGCGGTGGCGGATATGGCGGCGGTGGCGGCGGCGGCGGCCGAGGTAGTCGCGGCGGCGGTTACGGTGGAGGCGGCGGCGGAGGCGGTTACGGCGGCGGAGAACGCGAACGGTACTGAGCCGAGCGCCGCATGCACTTGACCGTTGTCGGCATTCTCTCAAGGGCCGCTTTCACACGCTGAAAGCGGCCCATTTTGTGATTGCACCAGAGAGTCTTGCGCCTTAAGAGTGAACGTCGCGGCGACTGGTGCGCCGTTGTCTCAGCCTTTGCCGGAGCGATGACTTCGCCCCCTTGGTTGCCGGCGAAGCGCAACGCCGCGGCTGCTATCGAGCGGTGAGACGCACTTTGCTGGGCGATGGTCAGGTTTGGAACACGACGCTGCACGCGCGGCACTTTTCAGACTTCGTGCATCCGCTCGGCGATCTTCTACAAGGCCGCGCAGGCCCTCGTGCCGACCGATGCCTGGCCCGCTAGTAACCGCCGCCTAAAATCAATTCACCTTATGCACCCGCGCGCGCCGCGCGGGGTTAGATCGCTCTCTCAGTGCGATTGAATAGGCGTCGAAATACCGCGCCGCCAGCTTGCTATCACTTACCTGCGGGTGATAATACGTCAGGCATTGCGGTTTTCCGCCGTCAATGTCCAACGAATCCGCCGCCTGCCCCCTGGTTTTGAGGGTCCACTACATGACCAATCCAAGTCGCCACGCCCACGATCGCAACTGGCTGGAAAATATCGCGCTCAAAATTCCTGGCTTCAAAGGTTATCTCGAAAAGGAATATCGGCGGGAGAGCGATTATCTGGCCCGCAAAGCGTTGGCGGATCGGCTCCAGCGGGCCAAACCGGCGCTTGATAGCTACATGCGTAACCTGATGGACGCCGGCCAACTCGACAGCCTCACCCAGGTGGAGCGAATTCGCACGCGGCTGGATGGGCTCATCAACCAATTGCGAAGCGACGTGCGCGGCTACAGCGGGATCTTTGACTTCGTCAAAGTCCGCGAGGATCTGCTTGAGCAAGTCTACGAGCATGACATGTCGCTCTTGGATGATGTGAACGCGCTGGGCGATTCGCTCGACGCGCTCTCCGCTTCCTCGGCCCCGGTGACGGAGACGCTCCCGACGGTGATGAAACAACTCGACGAAGTCGAGCGGCTATATGCGCGCCGCGGCGACTTGTTGAAAGGACTTGGGCCCGATGCGTGAGGCATGAGCCACGCTGCGGGAATACCTGTAGAATCGCGATTCTGAAAACTCTGCCTACTCTCCTATTCAATTATTCAATAGCGAACGACTGCCATGGCCTTACGACTCTCCGTTATCGACTTCTTCGATCCATCCGGCCGCACGCTGGTGCAGCGCATTCCGCCTGAGGGCTCGGCGGAAATCAAATACGGCGATCAACTCATTGTGCAAGAAGCCCAGGAAGCCGTCTTCTTTCGTGACGGCAAAGCGCTCGACGCCTTCGGCCCCGGTCGTCACACGTTGACGACCGGCAACTTGCCGATCATTTGCCAGGCGTACTCGCTCGTGTTCGAGAAGTCGCCGTTCCAGGCGCAGGTGTACTTCGTTGGCAAGCAAACGTTTATCGATCAGAAATGGGGAACGCGCCAGCCGATCACGATGCGGGATCCGGATTTCGGCATCGTGCGCGTGCGGAGTTTCGGCAAGTTTTCGTTCAAAGTCATAAATTCACCGTTGTTCTTGAATACGGTCGTGGGGACGCAAGGCAAATACACGACGGATGATGTCTCGGCCTTCTTGAAAGATTTGATCGTCTCGCGGATGACGGACCTGTTGGTCAGTTCCGGCATCGGGATGCTCGACTTGCCGACCAAGTTCGACGAGATCGGCGCCGGGGTGCGCGCGAAGGTAGGCGAGGACTTCGCCAAGTACGGACTAGAACTCGCGGACTTTTTCATCAATGCGATTTCGCCGCCGGAAGAGGTGCAAAAAGCGATCGACACCCGCAGCAGCATGGGGGCGATTGGCGATATGAACCGCTTCACGATGTACTCGGCCGCCAACAGTATGACCAAGCTGGCCGAACATGGCGGCGGCGGTGTTGGGTCGAGCGCGATGGGAGCAGGCTTGGGACTGGGCTACGGCATGATGTTTCCCGGGATGCTCAATCAAGCCTATGCGCAAGGCCAAATGCCGCCGGGTGCTATGCCGCCTGGGCAAATGCCACCGCAAGCGCCGCAGGGCATGCCGCCGCAAGCAGCGCCGGCCACAGGCGCCGCCACGGGCGCAGCGCTGGGCGCTGGGCTCGCGTCGGGCATGGATTTTAGCCAATTGCAAGCGGTGCAAGTTGATCCTCAGCAAGTGGTGCGGACCGTCGCCCAATCGGCCGGTTGGCAGGTGGAAGAGAAAGGAGACCAGTGGAGCATCACGGTTCCCGTCGGTCCCACGCGCAAGCAAGTGGTGCATGTGAACTTCGCCGCCAAAGACGCCGAAGGACACAGCTTGATTTCGTTCCGCTCGATCTGCGGACCCTACACCGAGCAGAACGCGCCGCTGTTGCTACGCTTCAACTCGCAAATGGTCGCAGGCGCGTTCGCCATCGAGAATCTCGGCTCCGGCGATATGATTGTCGTCCTGGGCAACCAACACACCAACAGCGCCAACCCACCGGAGACCCTTCGCCTCATCACCGCCATCGCCTGGCAGGCGGACAAGGTGGAAGAGAAGCTCTTGGGGACGGATCAGAACTAGCGCGGATTTCATCGCCGGACAAGTCAGCGCCCGGCGATATGAACGGTCAACCACGCGCCACAACTGCCGCGAAGGACGTCGATCGTCTGCTGCGAGCGCGTGGCGCGTCGCGCTTTACGCTTCATCGTCAGTCAAGTCGACAACGTCAAATTCCCAACCGTCATCGTCATCGTATTCATCATCATCGTCGTCATCGTCATCGCCTAACCCGGCATAATGGCGCATGTCGGCGGTGGTTTCTTCGATACTGAACTCTTCCGGTAAGAAGCCTTCGGCGTGCCATTCCGGATACATCTGGTTCGATTCGTGCTGGGGATCCTTGATCGCCTCCAAAAACTCCGCGTAGCCCCACGGACCACCGACATCCTCCGGCGGACAGGCTCGCGCGCCGGCCAGGCAAACCGGATACTCTTGGTCAGGCTGCATAGGCAGCTCGCCTTCGAAGACGATGTCGTGCTCCCAGCCATCGCCAAAATCATAGTCGTAGCGAAACTTGTAACCTTTCTTCTTGCCGGCGAGCAGTTCGCTGAGCAACACTTCGCTCGAATCGAAATCGGTCGTCTCCATCGCGAACGGATCATCCTCTAACTCGTCCATCCTGGCGTAAGTCCGTTCGTCGATCAGGAATTGATGGAGGTGCACGCATTCCCAACCCATCGCCGCTTGAATGTAGCAGTGCAAGTCATCCAGCGTGCCATCCTCGATGGCGATACGTCGCCAGATGGGCGGCTTTACGACGCGCAAGGTGATCTTGAACTGATAACAGACGCCCGGCTTTTTGTTCTGCAGGTGCGCATCCATGAGCGCCTCACGCAGGCGAGTACGCTTGTTGACAAAACTCCCGATTCGCGATTCCAATTCAGCGGCAATCGCGAACAACGGCTCCTGTCGCCCGCGCTTGGCGGTGAACACGGCCTGAATGATCGCAATCACCATCTCGGCCCCTTCAACCACCGTACAGATGGGGTTTTTCTGAAGAAATTTGTTCCGCAGCGACGCCGTCACCCCAGGCACTTCCTGCAATGCCTTGACCTGTCCCTTGGACAAGCGAAAGTCCTCGAGGGGAGCCTCGGACAATCCGGCGGCATGCGCGGCCGAAACGAACTCGGTCATGATCTTGACGATGCCCGCGGAAGCCGCCTCGGGCGACTCTCCTTCAAGATCGTCGTTAAGCTCCTCGTCCTCGACATCCAGGCGCTCGATGCCGGGGAGCGTGAGCTGGAGTTGCGGTTGTTCGTCGTAGGTGTCGACGATCTCTTGCAGCTTGCTGGCAATCGTTTCGAGATGCTTGCGCTGTCGGGGGTCGCCGGTCTCGTCGGTCTCGTAGAGCTCGTAGAGCTTCATCATCACCAGCTCAAGAAGCTCTTCCGTTTCGAGGAGCGTGAACATCACCGCCTCGCGGGGCGGCGTCGAATCCACGATCTCCATCAATTCCTGCTCCTGCCTGCTCATATCCGAAATGAACATGTCATCGAGCAGTGTGTTGCGCTCCTCTGCGGTGAGCTGCAGCGCCACTCGCTCGCCCGCTGCGATTACCTTCTTCGCCACGAGTCACCTCCCGCTGTGCCGACGCCGCCGCGCGCATCGCGTATGAGACGTTGCGGCGCGCGACGTGCGAACCGCGAAACGACGCCATTATAAGCCGTCGTCAAAACAGCGGAACACCGGGTGCGCAGGCGACTTGCTACTCGAGCGGCGCGTCGCGCTGCTCCTGCGCTGGAGGCTCCGACGCTTGCTGCTTGTTACGCACGCGGCGCGCGACTTTTTCGTCGGCTTTGCGTTTCTTTTCCTGTTCGCGTTGGCGTTTGGCAAAGGATGCTGGGTTCTTACGTTTGGCGATAAGTTCATCTCCCCAAAGTGTGAGTGAATCTCTGGCGACAGTGCCGGCCGCAGGCGAATCCAATCTCGCCCCCCGCGCCGCTTTCGATCTTCGTCGCTGCAGTATGCTCGTTAGTATATCGCACCGAGCGTCCGCTGTCGCAACCCAGATTTCGCAACAACATTTTACAAAAATTGCAAGAAAACTTTCAAATTGACCTATCCCTCACCACCCCAGCGCGGTATACTTCCCGCGGTCGGTGAAGCGACGCCTCCACTGTAGACTTGGCTCTGATCGGCTCTGCCTGCTGTCTTGTTCGTGACTTTCCACCTGGCGGACCCTCCATTTTGGGTTCCTTTCTTTCTGACCCGGAAAGTCTCCTTGGGTTAGCAGTTTTTGTTTGCAGGAGTGCCATTGATGGCCAGTAAATTGTATGTCGGTAATCTCGGTTATGACGTTTCCGACTCCACGCTAGAAGCCTTGTTTGCCCCGTTTGGCAACGTGCGCAGCGCGCAAGTGATCATGGATCGCGACACCGGTCGCAGCAAGGGTTTCGGCTTTGTCGAAATGGAAAACGCCACCGAAGCGAGTGCGGCCATCAACGGCCTGCACGATCAACAACATGGCGGTCGCCCGTTGACGGTCAACGAAGCCAAGCCGCGCGAGAGTCGCCCCTCAGGCGGTGGCTACGGCCGACGCTAAACGCGCGCGAATCAAAACTTACTCGGTCGTCAGCGGTGCGATGCACGCTGACGCGCCGAGCCTGCGAGCCAGTGCCTGCTCTTGGCGCTGCGCCGCTCCTCTCTGTGCTGCATTCGCCGTGGAGTCTCTGCGATGGAAAAAGTCCTCGATAAAGACATTCTGAAACGCGTGAACGAAAAGCTCAGCCGCGCCGGCGGCGGTAGCAACACCAAAGTCAGCGCGACCGTTCGCCAAGGCGATGTCACGGTCAGCGGCACGTTGCAGTATGAAATGCAACGCCAACCGCTCATCAAAGCCGCGACCAGCGTCCCCGGCGTGCGCCGGGTCATCGATCAATTGCAAGTCAACAAGGTCAAGCGTGTATAACGCACACGCCTCTGGCGCGCCCGGCGCGCCGGCATCCCCCAGGTGAGAAAGGGTTTAATTTATGGTTTCTTCCAATGAATCATTGTCCGTGTGGCACTGGGCTGGCCAGACGAAAGATTTTATCGTCGCCGCCGTGGGAGTCGTCGCCGCGGCGCGGGCCTTCGAACGGGTCAAGGAATGTCGTGACGTCGTGCCGCAACAGTTCCCCGAAACCGATCGCAACATTTCAGGACGCGAACTCGCCACGGCGCATCCCGGCGTCGTTTATCGTCGCGGCCGCCGCACCGAATCCGCTTAGTGCGTTTGGGCACATAACTTTCTGGCTTTATGAATGCCATCGCCACGACTTGCGTGACAATCGGATGATGATTTGTAGCTGGCCCGCATGACGTTCTGGATCCCATCCAGCTGGCCTGGATGGTGAACCAAAGGGTGTGCTAAAGGTCTCGGCTCAAGATCGCCGCGTGCCGCCGGATTGTCCGCGGCTCCCCTCGATGCGCGTCATCACTGTACAGAAATATACCATCTCAGCTACATGTCGTCAAGATGTCTTTTCAAAGTAACATCGAATTATTATCGATTCGCGCCGCTTAGCCGCGGGGCCGCTCAGCGTCACAGGGGGCGTGAATTCGCGCTCGCCTGACCGTCAAAACCCATCTTCTGGGGACGATTATTAGCGCGTTTGCGCACTTGCGAAGCGGCGTAAACAACGTGCGGCAAACGTCTTCTGAAATTCACGCCGTGCGCAATGCCAGCGACTATTAATACCCCCCGCTTGGCCACCATGGCGTTTGCAACGACGGCTGGAGGTCTGTTCGTCAACGTTCGCTGAGCCCTGTCGCGCCAGAGCATGACGCCTCAAGCAGGCGCAATGACACCCACCCGCCGAGGCCTATCTCACCACCGCAAAACCCCGGCCGCCCAGGTTAAGCCGGCGCCAAAGCCGCAGAGGAGCAGGTTGTCGCCGGTATGGATGCGTCCGGCGCGGAACGCCTCGTCGAGGGCCAGCGGGATGCTACCGGCGGACGTGTTGCCGTAGCGGTCGAGGTTGACGAAGATCCGTTCGCGGGGGACGCCGAGATTGTCCACGGCGGCGTCGATGATGCGGATGTTCGCTTGATGCAACACGACCAGGTCGATATCCCCCGGCGCGAGCGAAGCGTCTTCCACCGTTTGTTTCATCACGTCGCTACACGTGCGCACGGCCCATTTGAAGACCTGCCGGCCGTCCATGGTCATGAACTGCCGCCGGGCTGCGAGCGTTTCCGGGGTGAGCGGCTCGCGCGAACCGCCGCCGGGAATGCACAACAGGTCGCCGCCGCTGCCGTCGGCGCCGAGCAGGAACGACAACAACCCTTGCTGGCCATCGCTCGCCCCCAAGAGCACGGCCCCTGCGCCGTCGCCGAAGAGGGGGAACGTCATACGATCTTCGGGGTCGATCGTGCGAGACATCAAGTCCGCCCCTACGACGAGCACCCGCTGCATGACGCCGGTCTTCAGAAACTGCATCCCCGTGATGAGTGCGTACATAAACCCGCTACACGCGGCGTTCATATCGAACGCGGCCGCCGGCGAACCGAGCCGGCACTGCAACTGACACGCGGTCGCCGGGGACGGCATGTCAGGCGTCATCGTGGCGACAATGATCAGGTCGAGCGCTTCCGGAGACACATCCGCATCTTCGAGGCACTTCCGCGCCGCGTGATAGGCCAGGTCGCTGGTTGCCTCTGCGGCCGCCGCCCGCCGCCGCTCCCGAATGCCCGTCCGCTGCAAAATCCAATCGGGATCGTAACCGAGAACTTGCAGGTCTTCGTTGCGAATGACCTGTTCTGGAGCGTAAGAGCCCGTCCCGAGCACCCGCACCCCCGTAATGGCGCGGTGGCCTGGTTGTGCGGCTTTCGCAGTTTGCCGTGCCGAGATGTCGATGGCCATACGCCGTACCGTCCTACTGCCTTGCGATCGGAGCCCCTGTACAGACTCGGAGAGGGTATCTGGGGTGACATTAACAACCAGCCAACCCCTTCGCAGGCTTCCAATATAGCAAAACCGCGAGTTCGCCGGATAGATAAATCTCAGCGGCCCGCCCCGCGCCAGCATGTTACGGATGTCGCCAGATTTCGAATGCGTGACGCTAACTCACCCCTCCATTCTCTGGGCGGTTCCGGCCACGGCGCGCGGCGAGCGAAATGCCTAGCGCGGCTCGTCCGGGATTTCCACCCACATTTTCCGCTCGTGCGAGCGGAGCGTCGAATCGGCGATGGTTTGCGCTCGCAGCCCATCGTAAAAGCTCGGCACTGCGTCCCGCCCGTTGACAATCGCGTCGATAAACTCCCACACCAGGTCGTAGCGAAAGACCGTCGCAGGCACGCCTTGGGCCGGATTTCGCGGGCTACCTTCGGGCTTGAGAAACTCCGCAGGGACGCGGACGGGCGCCAAATCCTGCCCCGTTTTCCCCAGCATCAGCGAGTTCGGCTCGTGCAGGCGATAGACGGCGGTTCCCTCGCTGCCGTTGATCTCCGCCCACTCGTGGCCAAAGCCGTTGAAGCCATAGCCTTTAGCGAGCGTCGTTCCTTCCCAGACGCCGGTCGCGCCGCTGCGAAACTCACCGATCAAGCTGGACCAATCGTCCACTTCGCTCGGCGGGCAAGGCTGGCCATCAACCGTCTTATCCCGCCGGGCGAAGCGCGCGACGGCCCCGCACAGGCGATCAATCGGTCCCAAGAGGTCGATGGCGAAGTCGATGCGGTGGATCGTCATATCGAACAAGTCGCCCGCCCCGGCTTTGTCCTTATACTGCCGCCAGCCCCAACTGGTTTCTGGCCAATCGAGGAAGCGCTGGCTGCGAAAATGCCGCGGCTCGCCTAGCGCGCCGGTGTTTAACAGGTGCCGCATGTAGCGCATCGACGGCGCGAAGCGGTAGGTGAAGGCCGTCATATGCACGACGCCTGCATCGCGGCAGGCATGATACATCTCCCGCACCTCGCCTGCGTTGAGCCCCAGCGGCTTCTCGCACATGATGTGCTTCTTATGCCGGGCGGCGGCGAGCGCGATTTCACGATGCGTGTAATTCGGCGTCGCCACGATGACGGCGTCCACGTTGGGATCGGCACACAACTCCTCGAAGTCCGTGGTGATCCGGTCGATGTTCCACTCGCTACGGCGCTGTTCCAGGAGCGCCCCGCTGGCGTCACACACCCCCGCGAGCTCCGCCCGCGGATCAATCCGAATGCCTGGCACATGGTGATAATCGCTCACCGCGCCGGCTCCAATGATGCCTACTCGAACAGGTGGTTTTTGAGCAGTAATCGACATGAATCGTCTCGTGGCAAAAGGACGTCTAGCACCGCACAACGAAGAATTTGATTTTTGTTCGACTGCTAGCACCGGGAGCGTCTAGCGGCCCTAGTCGCCTGAGTTCCCCGGCGCAATGGCCCCAGGCGAGTCGGCGTTAACGTCTATCCCCGTTGAGTTTAGAGCATTGACAGTAACACGTTCCCCGCCGCCTGAAAAGTGGTTCCGCGCGCCAAGGAATTTCGTCGCAAGATGAAGAATATGAAATTCAGCTACCTAGCCCCCAACTGGGGGTGTACGAGTCTCGCCAGGAAGCATACATTGAGTGAATCCAACGTTAGTTGGAGCCGCAACCTGTAGGAAGCTGGGCGGCATCATCCTTGAAAAGTGAGTTGTTTGGAACCATGTGCCTGTTGGCAATTCAGTATCGCTTGGTTCCCGAGGCGCCGATCCTCGTCGCCGCCAACCGGGAAGAACTTTACAACCGACCTTCGCAAGTTCCGTCGATTCAATCCGGCAAACCGCGCGTCCTCAGCGGGCTCGACCTGCAGGCGGGCGGTACGTGGCTGGGAGTGAATCAGCACGGCTTGTTTGTCGCCGTCTGTAATCGTCCGAAGCTGACTCCGGTCCCCGCTCCGCGTTCGCGCGGCGGGCTCTGCCGGGAAATGCTGCGCGCGGGCTCCGCTCGCAAGGCGATGGATATGGCAATGGACGAGTTGAGCACGGGGCGTTACGAAGGGTGCAACTACGTCGCGGTCGATGTCGAGAGTGGCTGGGCCATTCACGCCGGCGACGAAGTGGAAGCCGTCGAAATTCGGGAAGGCCTCTCCGTCCTCAGTTCGATGGATCTCAACGATCCTCGAGACGAGCGCGGCCGCATGGCCCGCCGGTTGTTGACGCTGCAAACGCTCGATTCGCCGGTCAAGTTTTTGGCCGTCGCGAGCAAGGTCTTCGCCCGCAGCCCCTCGCCGCCAGGCCGGCCTTCGATGGTCATCCGCGGTAGCGAAAAGGGAACCGTCAGTAGCACGCTGCTGGCGCTGGGCAAAAAGCCCCGGGACGCGATCTATCAGTTCGCCGCCGGCGCGCCGGACGAAACCAAGTACGAAGATTACTCGCCGCTGTTGCGTGACATCCTCAGCCGCGGTTTGCGGGAGGCCCGCACCAAAGCGAAAGCTTAAGTGCTTCACCCGCAACTTCCGTCCATTAAACGGACCACCATTCGCGTGTTATGCCGCTCGGCATAACACGCGTTTCTTTTGGGGGCGGGCGCCAATTTTTCAGCGCGGCGACAGCGGCGCATTGGAATCCGCGAAGCCACAACACCGCTTATACTTCTTGCCGCTCCCGCAAGGACAAGCATCGTTACGCCGCGGCGCGCTCTTCTCAAGGTCAGGCAGGTCGGCTCGCAGATGCCGCTCGGCAGCTTCGTGTAGCAGAAGGCGGGGCGCGGACGCCGCGACTGGCAGCGCATAATTCCGCATCGTCCACCGTCCCATCTCCTTGATCTCTTCGTAGCGTTGAGGATAAAGCGGATCGTTCCGGTGACGCGCGCACCACGCCGCAAACACAGTCTTCGCATCCTTTGCCGAGACCCCGTTGCATTCGATGATTTCCGCCGCGCCGCCACCGAAATCGACGGCGCCAACGAAGGCACGCTGGACTAAATCCGGCCCGTCAGACTGCCGGCGCACTTCCCAAAAGTTCAACTGAACCTCGCGGCAATCGCAGATCGGTGTAGGGCAATACATGTCCTCCACCAGAAACTCCCGTCCTGCGTGGTAGAATCGCGTCGAGAACCCTCGTCCCCCTTTAGAGAGACCGCCATCTTCGTTCGCCACATCCGGATACGAGACGAGCGCGCCCCTCTGCACGGACTCGGGATCGAGCGCATAGTTCGCTCGGCGCCGTGCTTGCCTCTGTTTTTTTTCCCATATCTCTTGCCAGGCCTGCTGCAGGTGTTCCGGGCAATCGTCCAGAAACTCCCGCGCCCAACTTGAAACCAGCGGAGGACGTTCTGGCGCCTCGAGCTCCTCCCAGGTGTCAAGGTCCACCGTCAGCATGAAGCTCAGCGGCTTGGGACTTGCTTGCTCCCGAAATTGAATCCGGATCGACCGGCAATCGCATTCTGGGTTGGTGCAAAATACAGGCGTTACGAAAAACGGGGCGGGGTGGTGTTCAAAACAAACCAGATACTCCAGTTGCATCACTTTCATCCTTGGGTGGTTGCGGAGGCGGGGAGTTACTGCCAGGCATTATCTGATGTCACCCGCAGAGATGCTACTCCACTGGGCGCGCCGCAGATCACCTCGCGCGTACCCGCTCCCGCCGGGCCTTCAGAACCGTCTCGGCCATCATTTACGCGAGTCTGCGCACGGCCTGCTTACATCTGATTCACCAGCCCTCCGACTTCGTCTTCCATCTTCTTCGTGCCTTAGTGACTTAGTGGTAAATCTCTTCGTCCTAGTGCGAGCAGGCCTTTTTCGATTTCAGTAGCACGGAACTTGTTCCGTTCACCCTGCCGGCGACGCCATACCGCAACACGCA
>CAUJKE010000056.1 GCA_963205385.1 Planctomycetota bacterium
CGTTTGCCGCCGACCTTCATCGAAGCGACCCCTTCGTCCCACCCCTTAATCACCTGTCCCTTGCCAACGTTGAACGTAAACGGCTCGCGACGATCGTGGCTGCTATCGAACTTGGTTCCGTCGGTGAGCCAGCCGGTGTAATGAACCACGACCTTTTGCCCCGGCCGCGGCATCGCTCCCGACCCCGGCTTCAAATCAACATACTTTAGCCCGCTGGCGGTCGTCACTTCTTCCGCCGGCGCCTCGGCCACGGCGAACTCCTCCGTGGCCTGAGCTTCGTCAGGCGTGTGTTGCACGGTGCCTTTGGAAAACACCATCGGCATTCGCATGCCCGGCATGCCGCAACCGACAAACAACCCACAGGTCAACAACACCGTCACCGCTCCCACCGCCACTGCTGCCGTCACCGTCCACACGCGCGCGTGCATCAGAATCTCTCCATAAAATCGGGCCTGGTCCAAGTGAGCGGTAGCATTCTAGCTCCCGCGCGCCGCGTCAATGTCATTTTTCGCCTGTTTGAAGCAGGCTGCTTAGAAAAGCATATCAATCAGACGATTAGTTGTCAATACATATTTACTACTTAGTGACCCGTTTTCAAGTGGGCAAAATGGTGGGCGAAATGGTGAGCGAATACCAAGACGCGCCGCCACCAAGCCCCCAGGTGAACGCGCCCCTCCCCGCTACTGCCGCGCAACTGCCGCCACCAATAACGGCGATTATTAGCCCTCTGCGCCATCATCTCGCGAGCGATTCCCCAGGGGCGCTCACGCCCCTTCTCCGCGCCGCGGTCTTAGAGGGCCGTGCTTGAGCACGGGTACGTGTGGCCGCGCGTGATCCTGCATTTCAGGGGCGTTTATTGGGCGTCACGCGGGAATCTTGCTTCACGTTATTCCGGTCGCGCTGAAGTAATCAGGTTCGTGTCCCTCGCGCCATTTGATGTTGCAGCCGATGCTGGGCTTATGCGGCTCGGGGACAGGCTGGCCGGCCATGACGGCGTCGAGTGCGCGGCGCAAATCCTCGCCGGTGACCGGAATTCCGTTGCCGGGGCGGCTGGAGTCCAGTTGGCCGCGATAGGCCAGCTTAAAGTCTTTGTCAAAGAGGTAGAAGTCAGGCGTGCACGCGGCGTGGTATTCGTGCGCGACTTCCTGCGTCTCATCGTAAAGATAGGGAAACACATAGCCCCGCTGCTCGACTTCGTGAATCATCTGCTCCGGCGAGTCATCGGGATATTTGCTCGCGTCGTTCGAGTTGATCGCCACCACCGCGACGCCGCGCGCTTGATATTCGCTCCCCAGCCGCGCTAGTTCCTCGGCAATATGCTTCACGAACGGGCAATGGTTGCAGATGAACATCACCAACAGCGCTGGGGCGCCGCGAAAATCATCGCGCGCGACGGTCTGTCCATCGACGTTGATTAGCGAAAAATCGGGCGCTTCCGTCCCCAACGGCAACATGGTGCTCGCGGTTTTAACCATGATTCTCTTCTCCTCAGCTAGCGGATCTCACAACCTAGATGCCTGATAGCATCATAACGGGTAACGAGCACCTCCTCCATCCCGTCGCAGGAGCACGCTTCAGGAGTACGCCGCACCCCCGCGCAGTTTGTCGGCTACATTGCTCTGGTCGCGGGTGAGCGCGGTTGCTAGAATCCCGCTCCCTCGCGCCATTGGTTGCGCGCCAACCTCTACATCACCAGCAAGGATGCTAGCGATGCGAGTTTCGCTCCGCGGCAATGCGGTTAGTCTGCTCTTGGCAATCTGTTTCGCCTCTGTGGCTCAGGCCCAAAACGGTCCTATGCCGCGGGAAAATATTCCCAACCAAGGGCCAGTCCAAAACCAGGCGATCCAGAACCAGCCGGTCCAAAATCAGGCCGGCCCGCGTCGCGCGGAGGTCGATCCTCGGCTCGCAGGCCAGCAAGCGCTCGCCAATCGCAATCCGCAGCAACCGCCGTGGTGGCCGCAAGCGGAGAGCCATCAGAAGTATGTCGACCAGGTGCTCACCTACTGGGAGCAGAGCAGCAACAAGATCGAGCGTTATCGGTGCAAGTTCAACCGCTGGGAATACGACGTCGTGTGGGGTCCGCCGGCCGATCCCAAAACCGGCACCCGCCCCGCGGCCCGCATCAGCCACGGCGAGATCAAATACGCCAAGCCGGATAAAGGACTGTTCGAGGTCAAGGAAATTTCGCACTACACGCCGCCCCAAAACGGCGAGGATAAAGGGCGGTACGCCAAACGTGCAGACGAGATCGGCGAGAAGTGGGTTTGCGACGGTCTGAATGTGTTTGAGTTCGACCACGAACGCAAGCGGCTCGTGCAGCACGAGCTTCCGCCGGATCTACGCGGCCAGGAGATCGTCAACGGCCCGCTGCCGTTCTTGTTCGGCGCCAATGCCGCCAAAATCAAGCAGCGTTACTGGGTCGGCGTCTTTACCCCGGCGGGAACCAAAGGCGAATACTGGCTCGAAGCGTGGCCGAAGTATCGCGAGGACGCCAAGAACTACCAGAAGGTCGAGATTATCATCGACGAAAAGGACTTCCTCCCCAAAGCGCTGCAGATTTATGAGCACAGCGCGAATCCCCGCGATCCGTCGTCGACTGTCCTGACGTTCGACGACCGCGAAGTGAACTTCGGCGTGAATCCGATCCCCGGCCTCGTCGATCCGCTCAAGATCTGGCATCGCGAATTTCACGAGCCGGCGACCCCCTTTGGCTGGAAAAAGGAAGTCATCAAGTTCAACGACGCCAGCGGTCAAGGCGAAGGTCAAACCGCCGCCCGCCCGCAAGGGACGCAAGCGACGCGCGCGGGGATCCAAATTCCGCTAGCGCCGCAGCGACGATAGCGTGAGGCTTATACGGCGTGCCAGCGCAGTGTTAATTGCCACACCACGACCGCCATGCCCACGGGGATGCACCACCACGCGAACCAGTAGAGGCGCTGCCGTTCGAGGATCCGCACGAGCGTGGCGATGGAAGCCAGGCCGACGCCGAACGAGACGAGCGCGGCGATGAGCAAGTGCGCGACCGGGGTGTGAATGGTCGCTCCACGCGCCATGTCCACGGCTTCTAGCAAGCCAGCGCCGGCAATCACGGGAATCGCCATCAAAAACGAAAACGTCGCCGCCGAGCGCGGCGCAACGCCGGCGACCAGCCCCGCGGTAATCGTCGTGCCACTGCGCGATAGTCCCGGCAGCACGGCAAACGCCTGCGCAATCCCCATCTGCAGCGCTGTTCGCCACGGGATCTGCTCATAGTGAACCGCATCCTCCGCGCGCCGCTGAAAGCGCGAGCCCAAGAGGAGCAGCAACCCCGTCACCGGGAGGAGCGCTCCAGCAAGCAGCGGATCGCTAAGCCACGCTTCGCCATATTTTTTCAGCGGTAGGCCCACGGCCACCGCCGGCACGGTCGCCAAGAAAATGAGTTTGATCAATCGCCGATCAGCGTCCAGCAGCCGCACGATGCTCCGCCAGTAGTAGACGAGGATCGAAAACAGCGTCCCCACGTGGAGCACGATGTTCACTTCCACCAGTTGATCGAGCGCGCCGGTGTCACCCCCCACCATCAGCGCCGCGAGCACCACGAGATGGCCGCTCGAACTCACCGGCAAGAATTCTGTCACCCCCTGGACGATGGCCAAGGCGATCAACTGCCACAAGCTGAGTTGCATATATTCAAGAAGGAAGTTGGGGCGAATTCAAAACCGGGGAAATATACGCCAACGAGCGACCTAGCGCCGCGTTTGTCTACGCGAAGCCGCACGGAACTTTATACCTCCGTTTTTTCCCATCCTGCGGCGAGCCAACGGCCTTTCCAGCCAGAGAACACTGCCTTAGAGGGGAGCGATAACCGGCTCTCCCCTTTTGTTCAGGCGTTAAATCTGACATAATACAGGGCTTCCCTGGATGGAATTATGGCTGGTGGAGGACTGGGCCGCACGAGGGGCCCCAATTCACCAACTTTCGCACACAAAAGAGGAGGCTTAGCTACTGATGTATAAAAACCTAAGTGCTGATGGGCTCGGGATTTCCGGCCGACAGAGCGAGCTTATTGAACTGTCGCTCACCTACGGATTTCGGGGCTTGGATCTCGACATTCAAGACCTCATCAAACGGGCCCAATCCGGCGGTGTTGAGTCGGCTTGCCGGTTCCTGGAAAGCGCCAAAATCGAGGTCGGCGGCTTCGAATTGCCTGTCCGCTGGCTGGCTGATGAACCCACCTATAAGAGCGATCTGGAGCAGTTGGAAGTCGCGCTGGAAATTTCCGCCGCTTTGGGGGGTAAGTGCTGCTACACGATGATTCAGCCGGGGAGCGATGAACTCCCTTATCACGAGAACTTCGAGCTGCATCGCAAGCGTCTGGCCGAGCTCGCCGCGATCCTGGCGAAGCGCGAGATGCGGCTGGGGCTGGGACTGTTGGCCGCTCCTGCGCACCGCGTTGAAAAGCGGTTTGAGTTCATCTATCAGGCGGACGCGTTGCTGACCCTGGTGAAGACCGTGGGCGCTGCGAACGTGGGCCTGCTGTACGACACCTGGAACTGGCATGTCGGTGGGGGCACTCTCGAACAGATTCGCGAGTGCGGCGCCGATGGGATCGTGGCGGTGCGCATCGCGGACGCCCCCGCAGACATGGATCTCGCGGCAGCGGAAGAGACCGATCGTATTCCGCCTTCCGAAGAAGGCGCGATCGACGTGCCGGCGATTATTGCGCTACTGAATGAGCTCGGCTACGAAGGTCCGGTCTCGATGTATGCCGATCCGAGCCGTTATGCCGGCCGCACCCGCGAAGCGATCGTGCAAGAAGCGCAAACCGCGCTCGACGAGTTGCTCAAGACGCTCGAACCAGGCAGCGAAGACGATATGGCGACGACCTCGTCAGCGGCGGCGACCTCGCAAGAGTAATTCGCCTCGCAGCGCGCCACTTGGATTTTGAACGAACAGGGGCCCAGCGCGGCCCCTGTTTTCTTTTCTCACTCGGCGGGTGGTTGGCTTATGTTTCACTTCGACCGTGGCCTGAAGCTCACCGACTTCGACCTGGCGATCGACATCCGCCGCCGACAGCCGCGCGGCTTTATCTCGCATGCCCATGCCGACCACATGGCCCGCCACGAATTGGCGTTCTGCACGCCAGAGACCGGGCGACTCTATCAATACCGCCACGGCGAACGCCGCGTGTGCGAACTCCCTTACGAGCAGCCGCGCGACTTCGGCCAGACGCGCTTAACGACTTACCCCGCCGGCCACGTCCTGGGCTCCGCCATGCTGTTGGCCGAGTGCGGCGGCGAGTCGCTCCTCTACACCGGTGATTTCAAACTCGGACCTTCCGCCACGGCGGCTGAAGCACGCCTGCCGCACGCGGACATCCTGGTGATGGAAAGCACCTATGGCGACCCGGCGTATCGCTTGCCGCCGCGGGAACAAGTTGTGGCTGAATTGGTGCGTGTCGTGCAACAGGCTTTGGAAGCTGGTTTCACGCCGGTCATTCACGCCTATGTGCTGGGCAAGTCGCAGGAAGTGACGCGCATCCTGACCGACGCCGGCATCCCCGTGCAGCAACATCCACTCGCGTGGGCGATCAGCCGCATCTACGAAGCGAGCGGCGTTTCGCTCGGCGACGTGAAGGAATACGCCGGCAGCGCGCTGCCGGGGCACGCGGTGATTGTGCCGCCGACGCATCAGAAAGGTTATCGCGTTGGCGGGCTGAAGCGCGTCCGCACCATCGCGGTGACGGGGTGGGCCCAGAATCCTGCCGGCGGATTTCGTCCCCGCGCCGATCATGCGATTCCGCTTTCCGATCATGCGGATTTCGATCAACTGCTAGCGTGCGTCGAGATCGTCGCCCCGCGCGTCGTCCTCTGCACGCACGGCGCGCCCTCGTTCGTCGATCGCTTGCGCGAGCGCGGCGTGAATGCGCATGTGCTGGATGAAGCGTCGCACGTCCACGCGCGGTAAACAAAGCGCATGCAGCCCGCCACCTGGTTCATCATCCAGACGATCTCAGACGATCTGGATTCGATCCAGCACGACATTAGGGACGCGCTGCGTTTAATAACTTCAGCCAGCAAACCAGCGCAAGTGAGGCGTTTCCTATGCGAGGCCCAGCGGTTGCCTGTCGTGGTCGTGGTCGTGATACGTGGCGATGATCCGCCAGGCTTCCTCAGGTGTTTCGGCGTAGGTGAAGAGGTCGAGGTGTTCGTCGGCGATGACCCCTTCGTCCGCGAGTGCTTGGAAGTTGATGATGCTGTCCCAGTAGGCGCGGCCGAAGAGAATGATGGGGATGGCTTGCATCCGTTTGGTTTGGCGGAGCGTGAGCAATTGAAACAGTTCGTCGAGCGTGCCGAACCCGCCGGGGAACGCCACGAGCGCTTTGGCCCGCAGCAAGAAGTGCATCTTCCGCAAGGCGAAATAGCGAAACTGAAAGCACAACTCCGGCGTGATGTAAGGATTGGGCGCTTGCTCCTCGGGAAGCACGATGTTCAGGCCAATCGACTTGGCGTTGGCGTCATAGGCGCCGCGATTGCCGGCTTCCATGATCCCCGGCCCGCCCCCGGTGACGACGACATAATCGCACCGCTTTTCGGTCTGGCACGTGGACGAAACAATCCGCCCGAATTCGCGGGCGGCGTCGTAATAGTGCGACTTCTCCAGGATCCGCTTGGCCCGCTCCACGCGGCGCAGGGCTTTCGGATCGTCCGGCGTTTGCTCAAGCTGAACTTCAGCCCCGCGCAGGCGGCGCTGTGCTTCTGGCGCTTCGACAATCTGCGTCCCTCCATAAACAACCACGGTCGAATGTACGTTCTCTTCTTCCAGAATCATTTCCGGCTTGAGCAGCTCCAGTTGAAACCGCACCGGCCGTAGCTCATCACGGCGCATAAACGCCGTGTCGACTTCCGCGAGCAAGTATGAAGGGGAACTCACAATGGCCTTGAGCCGCTGGGCGAGCTCCGGCGATAGTTCTGTGTGCGGCAGCATGTGTCTGGACTCATTCGCTGGTGTGCGGGGGTGGTAATGGCGACAAGGCGCGTTGTAATACTGCGCTGAGCATGAGCAGCCCGCCGCCGCCGACGAGAACGATGACCGGGTGGCCGGATGCAACCGGTTGCCACGCTTCCCAGAATAGTCGCCCGCAGAGCGTCAGGCCAATCGTCGCGAGCGCCACACCGACCAGCGGTGCGGAGCAAGCGCCTGCCCAGCGACGCGCGGTGACTAGCAGCCACAGGAGGCTGAGGACCGCGCTCGCGGCGGCGATAATGAGGACCGCGGACCAACCAAGCATCAGCCCGCAAGTGACGAGGGCCGGTTCGAGACGACCGGGAACCTCGCCGGTGCGCATCTTCACTCGCCGAACAAAGTCGAAGCCAAACCCGAGCACGCCTCCGACCAGTGCGCCTTGCGCGCCGTGCCAAAGACCGAGCCGAGCAGCTTCCCAACCATGCTGGGGTGTGACGCCGCCGGGGCGAACTTCGTTCCAAAACAGCGGCGCGACCAGGCCCAGCAAGAGCGCCAACGCATACAGCTTCCAGGGGACGCGCTGCCGATCCCACGCGATGTACGCGGCGGCGATGAGCGTGACGTTCAGCGTCTGATAGTAGCTGTACGCGATTGCCAGGCAGGGCCACTGGGATTCAGGCAGACCCCGCCACGGTTCGTTCAGCAACCACCACGGTCCGCCGGGCAGGAGCGATTGCAGGGCGAGCAACAGGAACAGTAGGCCCACCAGGAATTCAACAATGGGGTAACGGGCTGAAATCGGGGCCTGGCAATCGTAGCATCGCCCCCGCAGCAGCAGCCAACCGACGACCGGCAAATTGTGCCGGGTCCGAATACCGGCGCCGCAGCGGGGACAGCGCGACGGCGGCGACACAATGCTTTGCCCGCGCGGCCAGCGATAGATCACGACGTTCAAAAAGCTGCCAATACAGCCCCCCACGGCAAAAAACCAGATGGCCAAGAACGCCAGCAGCGGCGCTGGCAGCGACAAAAGGTCGGTTTCTTGGGCAAGCAGGGGCATGTAGTTAGCGGCAAGCGCGGTCCGGGTTCACAGGGTTGCCTCGATGATACCGCAATCCGGCAGCGTCCGAAGCGCGGCGAAGAAGCGGAGGCGAAGAACTTCGGGCCAACAAGCGAAATGATTGTCAACGCGGGGCGAGCGACTTACGATGGAGTCTGTAATTTGAGGTCGAGGAATGCGTCGCACGGAAGAACGGTCGCGCGGGCCGCTGCAGGAACTTCAACTTTGTCGTTGGTCAGGAGAACGCCGATGTTTCGCCATTTGTTTGGAAGTGGTTGTTTAAGTTTGTTCGTGGCCGCGCTCGCGGGTTTGATCCTACCCAATTCCGCGTCCGCGATCGGGCTAAAGATCGACGAGATTTCGGCCGTTCCGTATTCGGAAGCGCGCTTGCTGCATAACGCGGATGGGCGCCCCACCGGTGTCATCGAGCAGTACACCGCGCCGCCGGGTTCGGCCCTGTGGATGATTACATATCGCGCCACGCCCCAGTGGGACGAAGCGACGGAGGACTTCAACTTCGATTACGAGACCTACGGCTTCTATAACGGCGACAAGAAGCTCACCACGATTGGCGACATGCTCAGTTTCGGCATCCTGAGCAACTACGTCTCGCCGCCGGGCATGTATCGCCCGGAGGATTGGAAGGAAGCGAAGCCGAGTAGCATGTGGCGGCGGTGCTGGATCATCGCGCCCAAGGATCTGCCGGAGGTGACGCTCAGACTGACGCACGTTCAATACAACGAAGACGATCGCAGCGCGGAACCGAAGAAAACGCCCTACACGGCCACGGTCAAACTCGCCGGCACGCCTGTGCCATTTAAGATGGACGACTATGTGGAGGTGCGGGTGCGCGGGGTGAAGATGCTCGACTCGCTCGAAATCAAGGAAGAATACAACGATCGCGTGCCGCCGCGCACCTTGGTGAATGAGGGGGGCAGCATCATGCAGCTTACGCTCCAACTCACCCCGAAAAAGAAAAACCGCCTCGTCGAAGCAGATGATGAGCGAGGTCTGGTCTTCGATTGGGAGCCAGCCTGGCTTGGTCTGTCGTTTGGTCGCGGCGGGCGGGCGATCTGCATGGGAGCGAAGGACGGCAATTCAATTTCGGATTACGGCGCGGAAATCGAATCCGCCGACGGCGAGATTTGGGATTCCAAGACCGTCGCGCTCTACTTCCCCGTGCCGTCCAACTTGCGTTCGTTTCAGGTCACATTCCTGGGACAGGTTCTCGCGGAGGGAGCCGTGGAGTAATTCGCGCTGCGCGCCGCTAAGCGTGTCCCTGCTGCGGATCGCTGACGCCGAGGAACTTGCCGAAGACCATTCGGCCGGCGCTGGTTTGTAACATGCTAGTGACGCTGATCCGCACCACTTGTTGAATGCAGTCGCGAGCGCCTTCGACGACCACCATCGTCCCATCTTCCAGATAGCCGACCCCTTGCCCTGGGGCTTCGCCGGGCTTGATGATCCTCACCTGGACGAGTTCGCCTGGCAGGAAGACCGGCTTGAGTGAGTTGGCGATGTCGTTGAGATTGATCACCGGCACGTTATGCAACCGGGCGACCTTGTTGAGGTTGTAATCGCCGGTAACGATCTTCCCTTCCAAGTGTTTCGCCAGAATGACGAGTTTCATATCGACCGGTTGGCCAACCATTTCCGGGAGTTCCGTCTCATAAATTTTGAGGTCGACGTGGTCCTTGCCGCGCAGCTTGTTGAGCACGTCGAGCCCGCGCCGCCCGCGCTCGCGGCGCAGTTTGTCGCCGCTATCGGCCACCGCTTGCAGTTCGGCCAGGACGAACCGCGGCATCACGAGTTGGTTGTCCAGCACATTCGTATCGACCAAATCGGCGATGCGGCCGTCGATCACGACGCTCGTGTCCAGCACATAAGGCTTGAGCCCTTTCACTTCCTTGGCGAATTCGACATAGGGAATGATGAAGCGGAAATCGTCTTTCGTTTGCATCAACAGGCTAATGCAAAAGTAGCAGAGCACCATCCCGACGACCAACCGAATCGCGCTGCCGGAGCTGTCTTTTTCATCCACCAGCGGCGTCAAGGCGATGCCGACGACATACGTGAGGAACAGCCCGACAATGATCCCAAAGTAAACGCAGGTGATGATGTCGAGCCGTTTTCGCGGAAACAGAATGTCGGCAACGATGATGGCTAGCGCGGCGCTCAGCACGCTGAGAAACACGCCCCAGGGGGCAAACGGCCCGGTGTGCCCCATTTCCGCCCGGTTCGCCAGGGAGACTCCCAAGCCGGCCGCCACGACGACAAAGGCGGCGCGGAGCACCCACAGGGGCATATCGGCTTTGAACTTTTCGACCATACAAACAGCCGTTGGCGGCGCCGGAGTGCGATGGGAAGGGGAGGGAAAGGTCGGCACCAGGCAAAGTGCGAATTTGGATTCTAGTCGCGCCGGCGCGAGATGTCACCCCCTAGGGGTATGTAAGCGGGTGTTGCGGACAGGCGTTAGCCGCGGAAGTGGGTCTGGTATTGTTGGTCGCAGAAGCGGTCCGTCATGCCGGCGATATAGTCGCCGACAGTCCGTTCCATTCCCACGCTTTCCGCGCGCCGCCGAAAGCGGGGCGGGATCAATTCCGGTTTCGCGAGATAGCCGTTGAACATCGCTTGCACGCGGGTGCGGGCTTGCGTCCGCACCGCGATCAGGCGTGGATGTCGATAGACGCGCTCATACAAGAACGCCTCGAGTTCTGTTTTCTGCTCGGCAAGCTCGCTGGGAAACGCCACGCGGAAACTGGCCCGCGCCTCAAGGGCGGAAGTAAAGTTCGCCGCCGCTAACCGCCGCCCGTTATCGCGCACGACCTCCGTCACTTGCCGATCGATCAGTTCATGCACCACCGCCTGCCGTTGTTCAAACCCTTCGAGTAGCCCGTAACGTTTGCGGACCGAGCGCATCGCTTCGGCAATGATGGGAAGTTCCGCCAATTCCTCAAGCGTGACAAACTCGAGCTTTACAGCGTCATCCGTATCATGCGCGTCGTAGGTCATGCTGTCGGCGGCGTCCACCACTTGCACTTCCAGCAACGTCCCGTCCGGCGAGGCTTGCTTCTCGGCGCGTGTCGTTTGACCTTCCAGCACTTCGTAGGTCAGGTTCAGGCCGGGGAACGATTGATAGCGGCGTTCGAGTTCGGTGGCGATCGTCAGCGCGTAGCGATTGTGTGAAAACCCTCCCTGCGCCGCCAGGCACTCCGCGAGCGCATCCTCGCCGCAATGCCCAAACGGCGGGTGGCCAATATCATGAAACAAAGCGAGCGCCTCG
>CAUJKE010000057.1 GCA_963205385.1 Planctomycetota bacterium
AGGTCGTCGTCCGACGCGCGAATCTTGGCGCCCTGGGGGAGCGACTCCGCGTCCACGTGCAGCGTGTACGTATACCGCGAAGTTGGCGGCGCTGGCCGTTGTCGCGCCTGGGCGGCGAGGAGAACCGGACAGGGGGCGAGACACAGCAGTGCCATGAGCAGTACGCGCGGCATTGGTAATCCTCTTCCCAGCGTCAGACGAGCATGAGCGGACACCCTGCATCTTAGCGAGCGCAGGCGGCCTGCACCACTTCCCGCGCGAGAACGAGGTCCGGCGCGCGAAATTACGCCGCGCGACGTTGTTGAGCATCGCCTGGCGTGCGCGCCCGACTCGATAAGCGCACGATGTCTGCCGCCGGCTCGTCGCAGGTCGCGAGTTGCACTTGCGCGTGCTCGATGCGCGTGGCGTGGGTGCGATCGAATCCGCCTGTCAGTAGCCCGCAAGCGCGGCCGGCCAGGTGCGCGATCCACCACGGCTGCACCAGGCACAGGGCCAGCTCGCCCACCAGACGCAGCGCATGGTTGGGCATTGCGGCGCGGCGCGTGGCTGGTTCTAAATGCCGCCAGAACAAGCGTTCAGCCGCAATCCCCTGGGCAAAACTTCCGCCGCTCGCCGACTTCCGCGCATCGATATACAGACTCGTCGGTTCGCATTCCGTGCGGAGCCCTAGCTCCTCGAGGCAAAGCGCGAAATCGACATCGGCCAGGTCGAGTCCCATCCGCGCGTCAAATCCGCCGAGCGCATCGACGACCGCTTTGCGAAAGAAGCCGCCAGCGAGCGTGGCGCCGAGCGGTTGCGATCGCACAAGTTCGCTGACCTCGTAAGGCCGCCCGCACTGCGCGAGTTGCCGCACGCCCCCCAGCGTATAGTTGACGCCTGCGGAAGTCACGCGTTGTCGATCGCGCTCGCCGACAATCACCGGCGCGACCGCCGCAACTTCCGGCGCGGCGAATTGCAATAGCGCAGCGCTGGCCCAATCTTCGGTCGCCAGGAGTCCGCAAGGGATGATATTGACGATGTCCGCCTCCGCCACGGCCACGCCGCGATTGACGAGCGACACGAAGTCGCGCGCCCGCTCCCCGTCCCCAGGCAAGAAGCGAACTTCCTCGCCCAGCCGATAGGGATCGTCGTAGTGATCCGCCAAGGCGACCACCACTTCGCAACCAGTAGGACGATGTTGCAGCACCGCCGCCAGAGTTTCCTCGCACGGCGCGGCTGGACCAATCCACGGAATGACAATCGTGAGCCGAGGCACAGGCAACCTTCCTGGGCTTGCCGCCGCAAGCGAATTTAAGGCCTGCAAGCGCGCAGGCGAATCACCAGGTGAGTGACGTGAAGTGACGCTCTCGTCTGGTTATTTCGGCCAGTTGGCGGGGGCAAATTCACGGAAAGACTCCCGCGCCGCCAGTAAGTTCTGTAGACTGTGCAAGGTCCCATGATTCCAGCCTGTGGGAGTGAAACTATGCGGTTTGCAATGACACTAGGGACGCTCGCATTGCTAGCAGCGAGCGCGGCCACGACCGTTCGCGCCGCCGAAGCGTCCGCTCCCAGCAAGCTGCGCGTGATGATCGAGACCGACGCCGGCGACCCACCGCTCACCCGTTACGCGCGCGTCGTGCTCACAGTCGAACCAAACTGACCCACCACGACTCAAAGCGCCGCACGAAGCAATCACTTCTGAACCCTAAACATGCCTTGATCTTTCCTCCGAATTTTCCCGTATTTCCGTGTCTTCTTCGTGCCCTTCGTGGCTTCGTAGCGTCCGGTAAATAACGTTCTGGTCTCGTGAATACGAACGCCGGAACTTGCGTGACGTCTTCCCGGACCCCATCCAGCTCGTCTGGATGGTGAACCAGATGGTGAGCTAACTGCGTTGCCGCTTCGTATGTCTTAGACCCCATCCGCCTCGAGCGGATGGTGAATGAGTTCCTGGGCTGAAGACCGTCGCTTGACGCGGGTAGCCCAGAGGACTTCACCATCGGGGCGAGCCCGATGGGGTCGTGATGTTGGTGCGGCTGGTTACTCGCTCACCATCTGCACAAGGCGGATGGGGTCGTAATCTTTTGGCCGGCGTGAAAATCGGAAACTTATGGATCGATCGCCCCTTCGTGGTCTCCTCCCCCTGTCTCCTTCACCGTGCACACCTCCCCTTCACCAACACATAATTCTTCACGACGACATCTTCAACATGCGCAAAGCCTAGCCGGGCAAGGTTCTCGGCGTACCATTGCGGCGACTTCGTCACCACAACCAATCGTCCCTCGACGCGGAGCGCCTGTTGCGCGATTTCGAGAAACCGCTCGGCGATGCGGTGCTGCGCGAAGTAAGGCGGATTCGTAAGGACCAGATCGAACCTTTTTGGCGTAAGCGTGCTTCCGTCGCAGTCCACAGCGGCGACGAGGTTCGTCAAGCCGTTTTGCTCCGCCCCCCAGCGCACGCACTGAATTGCCCGCATGTTGGCGTCGATTGCGCAGACGCGCGCCGTCGGTTCTCGCGCCGCCGCCGCGAGCGCGACCGCGCCGCTGCCGCACCCCAGATCGAGGACACACTCACCAGGCTGTAGATCCAGCGCGCCGAGCAAAGCTCGCGCACCGGGATCGACATGGCGATGGCTGAACACGCCGGGGCGAGATTTGATCTTCAGCAACCGCGCGCCGTCGCGAAACGCAAACTCCGCGTCGTAGTTCTTCTGCTTCTTGAGCGGTCCCTGCCTGGTCGCCTGATACAGCGTCCCCAGCGCGTGTCTCACACACGTAACTTTATCGAACAGCTTGCCAACTTGTTCCCCCAGCCAACGATCCTCGGCGTTATCGGTCGTCGTCCAGAGTTCGCCCCCAGGCGCGAGCGCCAAAAAGGCTTGCTGCAAAAGCTCGCGCGCCAGCTCGCCATCCCCTTGCATGCTCAGCGCTAAGGCGACGAGATCGTACTCGCGCGTCGGCAAGTCCGGCGCGCACAACAACTCCACATTCGCCGCCACGCAACTGGCCGTTAGTTGTTGATAATGAAACAGGTCATAGGTCCAGCATGTCACGTGCGACTGACGTTTGGCCGTCGCAGTGGCCAGTGCGAATTGACCGCGGCCGACGGTGTTCGTCAGCACGCGCGCAGCCGAACACTCCGCGAGATGTTCGATCAACAGTTGTTCCTGCGGACGCGCAGGCAGCGGCGAGAGTGGCTCCATTGCCGCATTGTAATGAAAAACCGAGCGTGTGAAGGCGTGCCGCGCGCTGGGGAAATCATTAACCGGCGTTGGCGGATGCGCCGATAACTGCGCTTGTGCATCCTGTAAGGGTCGCAACGAATGAAGCATTTGCCGGTTAGGTTATCGAGCCAAGGAGGGGAAAATGAGTTGGGGTTTATTCACACGCCGCGAGTTCGCGCTCACCTCGGCCAGCTTGTTGCTAGCGTCGCAAGCAAGCGCCCAGAGCAGCCGCACGGTCCCCGTTCCTGGCACGGGGCTGAAGATTGAGCGCGTCGGCGATGACTTTGAAGACCCCGAGTGGAAGTACTATCCCAACTTCCCCAAGTCCAGCGACGAAAACGACGAACGCCAACGCTTGCCTGCGGGAGTTTCCAAGAACAATCGCTGGTTTGAACCGGTGATGCGCGGGCAACCGGATCTCGTCAAACGGGTCGAGACTCCTAAAGGCGGTCTCGCAGGCAGCACCGGAGCGCTCTATCTCGCGTCGGTTTATCCCGGCATACCCGGCTCGCCGCGCGGCCGGGTCGAGCAGGACGACTTCTGCGCCAATTGCCTGGAAGTGATGGGCGGCTTGATTCCCATGGCCTGGCAACCGAACGTCATCACGCGGGTGTATGTGCCGGTGGCCAGCCAATGGGAAAATCGCATCGGCGCGACGTTTGGCTATCGACTGGGAGTGAGGGCGTCGCACAACAAAAAGGAGACCGGCCGCAAGGAAGAGTATTGGCCGGGAATGTTCTTCCGCACCGAGCAAAAAGTCGTCGAAGGAAAGCCGACGCGCACGCTGCGAGTGCATGTGCGGGCGGATCAATATGGCCGCGATATTCCGGGGCCGGAAATTCCCGAGCCCGGCTGGTACACCCTCGGCATGACCTGCACGTCCAACGGCGCTGTGCATTACTATTTTCGTCCTGGCGTGGAAGACCTGGCCGACGAACACCGCATCGCATCGCACTATCCCTACGGCTACCGCGCGGCGCAGTTTGAAACGTTCTTCTTCAACGTGCTCGCCCGCGACACCGGCAAAACCTGGTCGACGCCCTGGGTGGTCGATGATGCGTTTCTGTATCTCTCGAACCCGCCGCGGCATTTGTTAGCGCAGCAAACGGCGGAGACGGTGAGAGAGTAGACGCACGCGCCTGCGTGCTCCATTACCGCAGGTTCACATTCCCCCCTTGCGCACGCTGCACGTTATGCCAGCGCTGCCAGGCGGGGATGTTGTAGCCGAAGGATTGCCCGCCGCTGAGGCGAACCAAGGCTTCGAGAACTTCTTGGTTTTGCGCCACGCGGTTGTAAACCTTGGTGCTGCCGCCGGCGGAAAAGCTGCTGCCGCCGCTGCCATCGAACGTCGTGGTGTACGAGTCGCCGCCGCGGCCGCCGGGTCCGATCACGATTTGATGCGTGGTCACGAGCGCGTCGATGAGCGGTCCGCAGACCGAAGCGTCTCCCAGCCTGCCTAGCATGTGGCCTGCCCGATTGATCCGCACGTTGTTGTCATTCTTCAGCGCGGCCAGATATTTCTTCACCGCGTCCGGCGGCGCCAGGCGTTCGAGTGTGTCCGCGCAAATGTGGAAGACTTCGACATCGGGATCGTTCAGCGATTGCGTGATGATTGCCTGCACGGCGTCGTCCGAACCGATCGCGGCGAGGACTTCGATATACAACGACTTCACCTCGCGGAGCGGTTCGGCCGGCAGCAGTTCGCTAAGCGGACCGACGGCCGCCGCGTCGCGCACCGCCGCGATCTTTTGATACGCCCCGGCGGTGAGGCTAGGGTCGGCTAGTTCCCCACGCCAACGCTTCAGCCGAGCGAGCCATTCGCGCGCGATCTGCTGCGACTTGGCGCGCTGCTCGATGAGCGCGATGTCTTGCGCACTGCGCCACGCGCCCCGATAGAGTTGAAAGCCTTTGGCGGTCAGGTCGTCCGCCTGCGTCGTCCAGCGGCCACCGAGTTGCACGTAGCCCAAGGCGTGCCGCGCGGCGATGTGGTCCGGTGCGAGCTCGAGGATGCGGCCTAAGTGCTGACGGCGCTCTTCGGTGAGTCCCTGTTCGCGGCACCACTCGGCCAGCTTCCACTGCGACGAGACATCGTCCGCGATCGTCGGCGCGAGCGCCTGATACTGTTCCCTGGCCGACGACTGGCGCGTGTACTCGGCAACTTGTTCGTGGGGCAGGACCAGCTTCACGCCCAGCGGGGTGCGCACTTCGTAGCTCGTGCGCGGGATCTCCTCGCGGTTGAGCAACGTCCCCTCGAGCACACCGCCACCGGCCAACACGAACCGATCCGCCACCGCGACGCGCGGCAGCACCGCGGCCAGGCAAGTTGCGAGGATCAGCAGGGCGAGTTGCCAGCGCATGCGGCCACATCCAGGAGCGGGTAAATCAAAGTCGCCTCAGGCCTTTAATATAAGAAGTCTCCGCCGCCAAAGGCAAGAATTGCGCGCATGTCACTGCTCGCCAGGCTCGCGGCAGACACGGCGCACGTTTGCAAGACCTGGCAGGTGCACGCAAGTATACTAACACGAACGAATGTTGTCAAGACAGAGTTAACATTTTGTTCGGAAATTATAAGCGTTAGCAACATCCAGCGCCGCGCGCGAGCGGCCAGTCCGCGTCGTCCGCGACCGCCACCCCACCCCTTTGAGGAAAATTATTAGCGCGTTTGCGCAACAGCGGATCGACGTAAGTTTAAATTTACAAGGTATTTACGACATTCCGCTGGCCGGAGTTCTCAGCCGATATTAGCGGGTGTTCAGCCAAAGGTGGGGTGATCGCAAAAATGCAACCACTGAGTGGTTTGATGTTCCCCTGAATCTACTATTCTCATGCACAGACCACATGCCGCTGCGGGACGAAGCGGCGCAAACGCCCCGCCCGAATAGCGCAGCGGCTAATAATCGCCATTATTGGTGGGGTGCGCGCGGTCAAAACTTCGGCATTCAGGGCCGTTCACGGTCCTTTCCCGCCGTCAGGCGGGTAATAGGCCCGTGCTTCAGCACGGGTTACACGGTCCCCATAGTCACCCGCCGGAGGGC
>CAUJKE010000058.1 GCA_963205385.1 Planctomycetota bacterium
CTTTCGCAGCTATCTCGCGTGTCCGTATCGGTTCTATCTGCGGCGGTTCTTGAGGCTCACCACGCAGACCGACGCCACGGAGGAACTCGATGGCGGCTTTTTTGGCTCGCTCGCCCATGAAGTGCTGGAAGCGTTCGGGGCATCAAGCGAAGCCAGTCGGCTTGAGAATGCGAACCAACTTTCCGAATGGTTATCGACCGAACTAAATGCCGTGGCAGAGCGGGAACTTGGCGCGCAGCGCCGCCCCGTACTGAACTTACAAATCGAACAACTCCGCCAGCGTCTGAATGCGTTCGCGCACTGGCAAACGGAGCGCACCAAGGAAGGTTGGCAAATTGCGTTTTCCGAATGCAAGGTGGAGGCCACGCTGACGTTCGGCCAGCAAACGGCCAACGTGCAAGGCCGCATCGACCGCATCGACTTCCATCCCGACACACGGCAATTCGCCGTCTTCGACTATAAGACCGGGGACGGCGGCGACACGCCCAAGCAAACGCACCTTCAAGGCAAAGAGTGGATCGACCTGCAATTGCCGTTATATCGGCACTTGGCCCAAACGCTACAAGGCATCACCGCGCCGCCGGACGTGGGTTACATTCTGCTCCCCAAGGATCTCAGCCAGGTCGGCGCGGAGATGGCGACTTGGGAGGCGGCCGATTGGCAGAGCGCGGATGCCACCGCGGAGTCTGTCATCGCGGCGATTGCCAGCCAAGAGTTCTGGCCGCCTCGTTATGACCTGAAGTACACCGACGAGGAACTAGCCCCCATCTGCCAGGACGAAGTCGCGGGGCGCGAACTGGCCCAGGTCGAAACAGGAGGTGACGCGTGAACAAACAACCTCCCGCCAAGAAATCGCCGCCGTCTTGGCCGCGCCTGATCATTCGCGCTTCGGCTGGAACCGGCAAGACGTTCCGGTTGTCCAATCGGTATCTCGACTTGCTCGCCGCCGGCGTTCCTAGCGATCGCATCTTGGCGACCACCTTCACCCGCAAGGCGGCCGGGGAGATTCTCGACCGCATCTTGCTGCGCTTAGCGACCGCGGCGACCAGCGATGCCGAGCGAACAAAACTCGCGTCCTTCCTCTCGGCGAATCCGTTTACGCAGGAGTCATGTCATGCGCTGCTCGAACAGACCACGCGCTCGCTGCACAGACTCCGCGTCAGCACGCTCGATAGCTTCTTCATGGCGATTGCAGGCAGCTTTAGCCTGGAACTGGGACTCCCTCCCGGTTGGGCGATTGCGGATACTGCGACCGACAATCAACTCCGTGCGCAGGCAATCGCTGAGACGCTCGACGCGGACGACGGCGAGAAATTGCTGACGCTTTTTCATCGGCTGGCCAAAGGCGCGACGACGCGCGGCGTCCATCGAATGGTGCAAGACGCCGTCGACCAGCTTTACGACGTCTACCTTGAGGCGCCGCCGGAGGCGTGGCGGCAATTACAAGTTGCGGCGGGGTTGAAACCAGAAGAGCTAAACCAACTGTTCGACGAACTGGAATCCTTGACATTGCCGACAGCGGGAATGGCAAACGCCCGCGATACTTGCCTCAATTTCGCCCGCGCCGGTGATTGGGAGAGTTTTGTTGGCAAGGGGCTCCCCAGCAAGATTGTGGAGGGGAAATCGGATTTCAATCGCAAGGAGATTCCGGCGGACGTCATTGCTTGCATCACCCGAATCCTGCAGCACGTGAAATCAGTGCTCCTGGCCCCCATCGTGGCACACAACGAAGCGACGTATGAACTCCTTTCCAGCTTCCACACCCACTACGATCGCCTCAAACGCCAGCGGCAGGCGTTGCGGTTCGATGACGTCACGCGGGCCGTCGCGCAGTCGTCGGCGCTCGCGCAGATCGATCACTTGCAACATCGGCTCGATGGCGGGCTGGCGCATTTGCTGCTCGATGAATTTCAAGACACCTCGCTCGCGCAGTGGCAAGTCCTCCGCCCCTTCGCCCACAAAGTGACCGCCCCCGAGCAGCCAGTGTCGTTTTTTTGCGTGGGCGATGTGAAGCAAGCCATCTACGGTTGGCGTGGCGGGCTGGCGCAAATCTTTGACGCCTTGGAACGCGAACTCACGGGCCTCGAACGGGATGAGCTGCTGCAAAGCTTTCGCTCCTCCCCGCCGGTCATCGAGACCGTCAATCGAATCTTCACGCGGATGTTGCATCACGATAACCTTCAGGATTATGAACCGGCAGTGCGCGCGTGGTGCGCAAATTTCTCGCCGCACACAACCGCCCGCACGGCGCTCCCGGGATACGCCTGTCTGCGCACGCTGCCGGAGATTCCCGCTGACGTCAGCGACGACGAATTCACGGACGAGTACGTCGCCCAGTACATCCAGCAACTCCACGAAGCATCGCCGGGGCGGGAGATTGGCGTTTTGGTGCGCAAGAATGATACCGTGCGGCGGATCATCTTCGCGCTCCGCAAACTCGGCATCGACGCCAGCGAGGAAGGCGGCAACGCGCTCACGGACTCTGCGGCCGTGGGACTGATTCTTTCGCTGCTGCGACTGGCCGACCATCCCGGCGATACCGTCGCGCGGTATCATTTGTTGAAATCGCCGCTGTCAACAGAACTGGGGCTGACTGCTTATCAAGACAACGTCACCGCCGCCCGCATTTCCCAACGGCTGCGAAGCGAGATCCTATCCAGCGGTTACGGCGCCTGGACGCTGCGCTGGGCCAAGGCGATCGCGCCGCATTGCAATCGGCGCGAACTGAGCCGCCTCGACCAACTCGTGGAGCTCGCCTATCGCTATCGTCCGTCGGATCCGCTTCGCGCGGATCGTTTCGCGGAGCTCGTGGCGGAGGAGAAAGTCTCCGATCCGTCCGCCGCGCCGGTGCGCGTCATGAACGTGCATCAATCCAAAGGCTTGCAATTCGAGATCGTCGTGTTGCCGGAACTCGATGCCAGGCTGCTGGGCATGACCGATGCCTTCGCGACCGGCCGTCCGGGGCCCACCGAGACGGTCAACATTGTTTGCCGCCATGTGAACAAGGATTTGCTCCCCTTCCTGCCGGCGAACTTTCAACGATTGTTTGAGGCGGCCAAGGAGGAGCATCTTCGCGAAGCGCTGTGCGTGCTCTATGTCGCGCTCACGCGCGCGGTTTATGCCTTGCATATTCTCATCGGCTACCAACAAGGAAGCAGCAAGTCCTCCAACAAGACGTTCGCCGGCTTGCTCCGCGGCGCGTTGTGCGATAACCGCATCTTGCCTGGAGATGAAGTCGCCTATGAATGTGGCGATCCGAATTGGTGCGCGAAACTCGAACCGCCGCCGGAAGCGCGCACGCGCGTAGCGCCGCCATCGCCTGAACCGCTCGCCATTAGGCTGCTGCCTGCGGCCGATGGCCGCCGCCGCGGTTGGCAAAGCGTCAGTCCTTCGCAATTGGAAGGGGGCCCGTCCAAGCGCATGAAAGACGTCCTGCGCCCGGCGCGCGATTCTGGCGAAAACTTTGGCACGCTCATCCATGCCTGGCTCGCGCGGTACCAGTGGCTCGGTGTCGCTGAGCCCGACGACGCGACGCTGACCCGCATCGCACTTGAAGAAGTCCAGTGGCCAGGCGATCCCTCGACGGAGATCAAACAACTGCGCGCTTGGCTTGCTCAACCAACCTTGCATGACATCCTCGACGAACACGCCTACCGCGCGGCGTATGGCCGCGCGTTTGCGCGGCTCAAGCTCAGCGACCGTGCAGAGCTACAAGTTCAGTGCGAGCAGCGCTTCGCCCATCGCGCCCAGCGGCAACTCGCCACCGGGAGCATCGACCGATTGGTGCTGTGGCAAGAACAGGGTAAAATCAGGGCTGCGGATATTCTCGACTACAAGACCGACGCTATTTCCCCGGAGGGCCCTGCGGCGCTCGCGGCGAAGGTCGAATACTATCGTCCTCAGTTGGCGGCTTACGTGCAGGCCGTCGCGCAACGTTATCAACTGCCCCCCGAGCGCATCACCGCGCGGTTGGTGTTTCTCTCCGCAGGCAAAATTGTGGACGTCAGCGCCGCAAAATAGGCAGAAGGGACTCGCCCATGAAATTTATTCACGCCGCCGACCTGCATATCGACAGCCCGCTCAAAGGCCTGCGCTTTGAGGAAGGCAGCTCCACGGAGCGCCTCCGCCTGGCGACGCGCGAGGCGTTCGCCAATCTCATCACGCTGGCGATCGACGAGGAAGTGGACCTACTCGTCATCGCTGGCGACTTGTTCGATGGCGCGTGGCCGGACATGCGCACCGGCCTGTGGACGATCGACCAGTTCCGTCGTCTCCGCGAGCACAACATTCGTGTCTATCTCATCCGGGGCAATCACGACGCCGCGAGCGTGGTCGCCAAGAATTTGAGTTGGCCTGAGGATATCGTTTACGAGTTCGACCATCGCCAGCCCCAGACCGTGATCGACGAGCGAAGCGGCGCGGCTTTGCACGGCCAAAGCTTCGCTGACCGCCAGGCGCTCGAAGACCTCGCCGCGAATTATCCCGCCGCCGTGCCGGGGCGCGTCAACATTGGCCTGTTGCATACCAGCCTGGCCGGCGACCCACAGCATGACACATACGCTCCCACCTCGCCTGAAGTGCTCGCGACGCGAGGTTACGACTACTGGGCTTTGGGCCATATTCATCACAAGAGTATTGTCGCCCGCGAACCGCACATCGTCTTCGCCGGCAACACGCAGGGGCGGCATATTCGCGAAACGGGACCCAAAGGTTGTTTTGTCGTGACGATTGAGGAAGGGGACATTCAGTGCGACTTTCGCGAGACGGACGTCATTCGCTGGTGCGACTTAGTCGTGACGCTCGAGCCGGATGACGGCGAAACCGAACTGTATGCGGCGGCCGATGCCGCGTTCGGGAAAGCGCTCGCCGACTCAGGCGAGCGGGCCGTCGCCGCGCGGCTCACGCTCCGCGGCGCGTGCCAGGCACACGACCTGCTGGCGCAAGCGCAGTCGCGGGCGAAAATCCTCGCCGAACTGCAGAACCGGGCCAGCGATTGCGCCGGCGAATTGTGGCTGGAACTCGTTCACTGCGAAACGCAGCCCACCGTCAATCTCGACGAGCTTCGCCAGGCGGGCGACCTCGTCGGCGAATTGCTCCGCTCGATCGACCAGATTCGCCACAGCGACGACGCGCTCCTCGCGCTCGCCCACGAGCACCTGCAACCGCTCGTGGACAAGGTCGGAGAAGCGCTCACGGTGGACGACGTGAATTTTACGGATCCCGCGGTCCTGCGCCGCTGGCTCGATGACGCGGAAGGGTTGCTCCTGAGCCAACTCTTAAGAGGTGAGGCATGAAGCTAGGCGAAATTCGCGCCGAGAATTACGGCGTTTTCACGAACCAACGTTTTCAGTTCGGCGAGCAAGGCTTCGTGCTGGTCCACGGCCCGAACGAAGCCGGCAAGTCGACGCTCTTGCAACTCGTGCGCGAGTTGTTATTCGGCTTCCCGCACAACTGCACCTACAACTTCAACAGCGCGGGCCCCCTGGCCGCGAGCGCCGAAGCACGGATGAAAGACGGCCGGCAACTCTCTTTCCGGCGACGCAAGGGGCGCACCAAGATCGTGGAGGGAACGCTCGAACCAGGCCACGAAGAGGTCGACGAAGCCAAACTTCAAGCGCTTCTGAGCCACGCCACACCGAATCTCTACGAGCACATCTTCGCCTTCTCGCTAACCGAACTTTCCGCCGGCAACGAAAGCATCAAGAACGCCGGTTTGACGGATTCGCTCGTCGGCGGTGGACTGGGGGGCGTTGAAAAGTGGCAGCGCATTCGCAAGTCGCTTGGCGAGGACCATGAAGAACTGTTCAATCCGGCCGCCCGCGCCCGCAATCCGCAAATCAATCAACTGCTCTCGCGCATCCGCGAGGTTAAGAAGCAGCGTCGAGCGGCGATCGTCAAGCCCAGTGAATATCGCGAACAAGAAACCCGCTATGCGAAACTGCGAGGGGAAATTGCACAACTCCAGGAGCGGCGTCAACAACAGCTCGCGCAACTCGCCCATTTCGAGCGCTTGCTCAAAGCCTGGGAGCACTGGAAAACCTGCGAACAGGTGCATGAAGATCTCGCCCAGGTGGTCGTCCCCGCCGGATTCCATCCCGGCGACGCCGCGACGCTGACACACCTCACGGCGCAATTGTCCCAACTTCGGGAAGAGTCGGCCGCGCGCCAGCTCGAACAAGCGGCTGTCGAGAGCGAGCAGCAGCAACTTCAGCAGCGGCCGGAACTGCTCGCGCGCCTCGCAGAAATCAAATCGCTCGAACAGGAGCTTGGCAAGACGGAAACCTGTCTGCGCGAGTTGCCGGGGCTGGAGGCGGAACACAAGTCGTCGCTCGCGAAGATGACGGCTCTGCTGCAAGGCCTGAACGCCGCGTGGACCCTCGACGAACTCGCTTCGCTCCGGCTCGATGCCGACCAGCGCGCCCGCGTGCGCAACCTGGTTCAGCAACATGCGGAGTTGACCGCGGCGCTCGCGGAAGCGCGGCGCGACATCAAGCAACTGGAATCGCTCATCAACCGCAAATCAGAACGCCTCGCGGCGCTTGAGCCGGATGTGGAAGCGCAAAGTCTGGCGGACGTTCTTTCCGAGCGCACCGACGACGCGAGCCGGCGGACCTCCATCCGCCAGGCCAAGCAAACCGAACAGCGACTCGCGGCCGAGATGCAAGACCTGGAGGAGCGGCTTTCCTCGCTAACCACGGGGACTAACGTGCCGCTCGCGACCATCACTCCGCCCCTGGATGCCGCCGTGGCGGAGTTTCAAGAGCAGCTTGCAGTCGCCGACGACAACGTCGCCAGGCTCACGGAGAAATTCGAGGAATTGGAAGATCATCGCCGGCAACTGGAACGGACGCTCGCGGAGTTGGACGCCGGGGGACACATTCCTGATATCGAGGAGCTCCGCGCCTCGCGTGAGCAGCGCGACGCAGCCTGGGAACTGATTCGCCGTAAATACGTGGAGTCCGAGGCGTGCGACGCGGAGATCGCCGCCTGGCTTAGCGAACATTCCGCCCCGCTGCCCGATGTCTTCGAGGCCAGCATCAAGCAGGCCGATCGCCTGGCCGACGATCGCCAACGGCAGTCGGAGAATGTGGCCAAGAAAGATGAATACCTAAGGCAACAGCGCCGGATGCAAGCGCAACAAGCGGACGCCGCCGAGAAGCTCAATGCCGCCCAAACCGCGCGCGAAGCGACGCTGGCCAAATGGCGAGCGCTGTGGAGTTCAGCCGGGCTTGAACCGCAGTCGCCCCGCGTGATGCTGGAATGGCTGCGTCTGCTCAGCGGCTATCGCGAGAAGCACACCAGTCTTGAGCAAGAGCAACAGCAGCGCGCCCGCGACGAAGCTGCCTGTCAGGCGTTCGAGGACAAACTGCGCGCCGCCACCGGCGACCAGGAAACACACATCGCGCAGCTCATTCAAACCGCGCAAGGCCGCGTCAAAGACGCCGAACGAACCGACATTCAACAGGAAGAGCTCCACCTCGACCTGGCCGAGAGCAAGACGCAACTCCAGGATTATCGTGCGCAACTCGCCGAGCTCGAGCAGCAGCAAACTAAGTGGAATGCATCCTGGAAGGATTTATTGACCAAACTTTCACTCCCGCTGGATTGGCACATTAGCGCCATCGAGCAACTCGTGGCCACGATGGAGCAAGTGCTTAACGAGGAGCGCCACGCTAATAATCTGGCCGCTCGTCTGGCGCAGATGCGGCAGCAAGTCGTCAGCTTCGATCAAACTTCGCAAGGCCTGGCCGAACAAGCAGCCGCGGAATTGGCCCCGCTCCCCATGCTTGAACGGGTCCGGCAACTCGCGCGGCAAGTCGAAGCCGCCCAGGCGGCGCAAGCACGCGGCGTCACGCTCGCGGCCGATCTGGAGCGCCACGCGCACCAGGCCCGGCAACGCGCCGCGAGGCTCGCCGACCTGGACGCCCAGCGAAAAAAATTGCTCGCCGCTGCCGGCGTCGCCACCGAGGACGAACTTCGCGCCCTCGTCCAGCGCGCCCAACAGCGCGACAAACTACTCGAAGAACTCCACGCCGCCGAGCGCGCCTTCGGTGTCGCCCGTGAACATGAAGATGTGGACGACTTCAAACGCGAGCTAAACACAATCGACCGGCATCAATTGCAGCAAGCTCGCGACGACCTGGCGAAGGAAGTGGCGGAACTCGGCGAACAGATCGGCGCCTTGCTGGAAGATTCCGGCGGAATGCAACAAGCGCTCAAGCTGCTCCATGAGGAAGGGGATGTCCTCACGTTGCAACAGACGGAAGAGAGCCATCGCAGTGAATTGTGCGCGGCGGCGCAGCGGTGGGCGTCGATTGTCTTGGCCGAGAAGTTGCTGGAGCGGGCCATCACGGATTTCCAACGCGAGCACCAACCGGCCGTTCTGGAGGAAGCGCGCCGCTTGTTCACCCGCATGACGCACGAGAAGTATATCGATATCCGCACTGCGGCCGGCGATACGTTCTGGGTTGTCGACCGCCTCGAAAATGAACTGCGTCCCGATCAACTCAGTCGCGGCACGCGCGAGCAACTTTATCTCGCCTTTCGGCTGGCTTTTGTGCAACACTATTGCCAGTCGTCGGAGCCGCTGCCGGTGGTGATGGACGACGTGCTTGTGAACTTTGACCAAGAACGGGCCGCCCGCACGTTCGAGACGTTGTTTGATCTCTCCGATCACGTGCAGATTATTTTTCTCACTTGCCACGCCCCCACCGTCGAACTCGTGCTGCGCCAGCGGCCGACCTGCGCCACCATCGAACTTGGTTCCCTCGCGGAAGCCTCCAGTGTATGAACGAGTTGCATCCTCCGCGGGTGTTCGTCTACGGCACGCTAAAACGGGGCGAAGAACGCGAGCGCTGTTGGCCGCACCCGCCGGTGGAAGTCCTGCCCGCGACGCTCCTTGGCGAGTTACGCGATCTGGGTCTGTATCCGGCGCTCATTCACGGCGCCGACCGCGTCGCCGGCGAAGTCTGGCAGCTATCACCGGAGCATGTTGAGGACACGCTCCGTGTGCTCGACGCGATCGAAGGCTACCGCGAAGGCAGCGCTGAGAATCTCTACCAGCGGCAAGTGGTTCAATGCACGACCGCGGACGGTCGCAAACTCGCCGCCTTCACATACTACTACGCGGATGAAGCCGCCGCTCGCCAGGCATGTCGCGTCACGCCGAATGCGTCCGGCGTGTGCAACTGGACGGCGAAGTAGCTTTTCCCTCGCTTACGCTTCGGGGAAGTCGAAACGCCAGCGGGGCCCAAACTTCGGCTCCGCCTCGAATTCCGCTCAACTCAGCTTGCCACGGCGGGGCGGTTTGGATTTTACTGCTTATTCCGATTGGATCGACGGAATGCTCGCAGCAGCCGATCGGCTTGGTCCATCGCAGGCGTGCGGTCGCGTCGCTGCCTCCATAAAAATTTCTCGTGACGACTTCGTCCCGGCCGGCAACTCATGGGTGTCAGCGATCAACACCCCCGGCCATGGACGTGAACCGTGTGGCGATGCCCTTGGATACCGAACTCGCTAGCGACGAACAGCTCGCGGCCGAGGCTGCGCGGGAAGGGGCGGAAGGCCCAGCCTTCGCGGCGCTCTACGCGCGCTTCGAGGAGCGGGTCTGGCGGGTCTGCTATCGGCTCATGGGAAACGCCGAAGACGCCGCCGATGCCGCCCAGGAAGTCTTCGTCCGCTTGTTTCTCGAACGGGCGAAATTCGCGGGGCGCAGCAAGTATTCCACCTGGGTGCACGGCATTGCCCTGCGGGTCAGCCTGTCGCAACGACGTAGTCGAGGGCGCAGAAAGTCGCACGAGACAGCCGAGCACGTGCAGCAAGCGGCCCGCGATCAACAACCAGATCACGCGCCCAACGCGGGCGCTGCGCTCGATTTGTCACAAATGCTCGACACGCTGGAGGATGAGGATCGAGCCCTGCTGATTCTTAAGTATGCGGAAGGACAGAACTACGATGACCTGGCGGAATTGTTTGGACTCTCGGTGAGCGCGTGCAAAATGCGCATTCATCGGGCGATTGGCAAACTACGCGAGCGCTATCCCGCGCAACAATTTGGCAGCCCTGAAGACCATTAGCGAACAGAGCACCCAACCGATGCCTGACAACCTCCTCGAACAACTGGGCGAAACGAAAGTACCCGCGCCGCCGCCGCGACTACAAGCCGCGGTGCGGGAGCGCATGAATACTTCGCTCATGACGCTGTACGTGGTGGATTTCCTGCTCCGCGGGATGCCGTGGGCGGTCATGCACTTCGCGCAAGCGCTGGGGGGCGCTGTGCTCCTCACGATCAGCGGCGATTACGAACCGCGCGCCACAGACGACGCGCGGCGCGATTGAGATAGACGAGTTTCTTAACCACAACCGTAACCATTGCAAAGGAGTTTAAGGATGAACGCTTCTCTACCACTATTATTCGGACAAACCGGCGCCAGCGCCGCCGACCAACTCACCGAGACCGCCCGCGAATCGACCAGCGCGGTGATGGATAGTTTCGCACACATCTCGGCGCAGTTCATTCAATTCGCGCCCAAGATCATCATGGCCATCGTGGTGATCGTCATCGGCTATATTGTCGCCCGCCTGGTCTCCAAGGCGGTTACGGCCATTGCCGAGCGATTGGGGCTCCAGCGCGCAGCCGAAAGCGGCGGAATGGTCGCCTCGATGCAGCAAGTCGGCGTCGAGCGCACCGTGCCGCAGATTGTCGGCGTGATCATCTTCTGGCTGTTGATCTGCGTATTCGCGGTCGCCTCGTTCGACATCTTGGATATGCCTGCGCTGACCGGCGCCATGGAAAAGGTGATCGCCTACATTCCCAAGCTGCTGGTGGCCACGTTTGTCGTGGTGCTGGGACTGTTGCTGGCGGCATTCCTCAAAGGCGTAGTCGCCACCAGCGCCGACCGCGTCGGCATCACGTACGCGCCGCAACTCGCGAATGCGTGCTACTGGATTCTCGCACTGATGACGTTCATCGCGGCGTTCGATCAACTTCAAATTGAATTCAAGCTGCTCAACGAAGCGATCCTGATCGGCTTCGCCGCCATCGCGCTGGGGTTTGGCTTAAGCTTTGGCCTCGGCGGGCGCGATGTCATGGCCGGCATTCTCTCCGGCTACTACGTTCGGCAACGCTTGCACACCGGCGATCGCGTGCAGATCGCGGGGCTGGAGGGGATTGTGCGCGAAGTTGGCCCGGTCGCGACGATCATCGAAACGCAAGAAGCAGGGATGACCTATCGGCATAGCGTCCCCAATGCGAAAATGCTGAACGAAGCGGTCCGCTAGCGCTCGCCGCCGGACGCTTGGTCGCTACATTTGAAGTGACTCTACACTCCCACGCTCCGCGGCTGGACGTTCCACCGCGGGGCGTGTTTTTGTATTCGCAATCGCCAGCCTCGCGCCCCTTGCACCCAGCGCGCTCTCGTCCGCCAGACTACGCCGCGCGGCGTAATTCGCGACCATCACGCCCGCGCGCCAAGATCTTATCGCAAGCGGCGCAGACGTCCTCGGCGGTGATCGCTTGCATGGCGGTGTTTTCGGCGGAGCGGCGCTCGCGAGCGCCTCCGGCGTGGTAGGCGGCTTGCAGCGGCACATGGCCGTTACCGTAAGGGCCGCAGACTTCGTATCGCGTCGCGCCGTACATGGCCACGCACGGAACGCCCAGCGCTGCGGCCAGGTGAAGCGGGCCGGTATCCGAACCGACAAACAGCGCTGCCGGTTGTATGAGCGCGGCCAGTTCGAGAAGGCTAGTCGGAGGCGCGAGGATCGCATGTCCCGCGGCCGCAGTGACGATCTGTTCCGCCCACTGTCGTTCGCGCTCGCCGGCCCAGGCGACGACCGACTTCATTCGCGACCACTCGCCTAGATGCCGCGCGACGTGCGCATAACGCTCCGCAGGCCACAGTTTGCTATCCCAACCCGCACCGGGATTTAAGATGGCAATGCCGTTCTTGAGGGACGATTGCGTGAGGAAGGAAGACATCGCTTGCACAGCGGCGCGCGGGGGGGACAAGCGGAACTGCACCGGCGGCTTCTCGATATCGAGCGGCGCGAGCAACTCCAAATAGCGATCGACGACGTGCGTACTCTGGGCCTCGATACTCTGGGTATGCAAATGGGGCGCGAGTTCGCGTCCTTGCGGCGGGGCAAAGCCGATTCGCTGCGCCGCGCCGGACAGCCACGCGGCGAGCGCGCTCTTGGTCAGGCTTTGCGGATCGATCGCCACGTCGCATTGCAGAGCTTGTAACGCGCGGCGCGCTTGAAAGACCCGAACCGGCGACTTCAGCCAGCCTTTGTTCAACACCACCACGCGATTGACCGCCGGATGATTCTGAACGAGCGGGGCCGCGCCTGCTTCGACGCACCACGCAATCATGGCGCGCGGATAACGCGCCCGAATCGCGGACGCGAGCGGCATGGTATGGATGCAATCGCCCACGGCGCTTTGCCGGGTAATGAGCACACGCAATCGTTGTCCGCTGATCATATACCTGCCTCCTTGCAATTATAGCCCGGAATCATTCCAGACAAGTTCGTGCGGAATTTCACAAGCCAATCGTTCATCCACTCGGCGGCGAAATTGGTTCCGGCGTCGGTGGTTCAGCCGGCAGCGGCGGGGGCGCCTCCGCCGGTTTAACATCGGCCTGTTGTGGGGCGGTCGCAGGAGCAGGCTTCGACGCCGCTGGTTCGGTCGGCAGCAACTTCGGCGCCTCCGCCGGTTTCGCTTCGGCCTGATGTTGGACAGTCGCGTGATCCGCGTCCGTCGGATCATCGGGGTCCGCCGGGGCCCCAGGTTGCGGAAACTCTCCTTCGGCGTGGAACTCCGCGAGGTCGCGCCGAATTTGTTCCGGCTTGCGCGGCAATAACGGCACGCGCAGCTTGCTGCCTGCAAACTGCGGGGCGCCGTAGATAGTGCCGCGCTGGAATGGCCCCGCGCCGCCGATCCAGACATCCTTCGAGGTACTGCGAGCTTGCGCGGTGCCCGCATTCCACACCGGCTCTTTGGTTTCGCGGTTGTAAGCGAAGAGCCCGATCTTCGCAGCGCCATACTGATCGTTGCGTTTCGCGAGCGCGATTTCGGGAATCGTCGGCACAGGCGGCGTGTTGGGCATCAACGAGGAGACCGAGTTGAGCGCGTTGTTGGCCGGGATGCCGTAGACCACTTCGTGTACATCCGAGCCGATCGCGCCGCACCGAAGTTCAACGACATAGTCGGCGTCTTCCAGCTTGTCCTCCAAGACGACATTACTAGTAATCATTTGCTGGCGAATGGCGCTCGTGATGTAATCCGCATTGATAATGGCGACGGTGTTGGCAGCGGCCGCCGCTTTGATGTGTTGAATGGCCCTGGTATCGAGAAAGACTTTCTGTCCCGCCAGGCCAGAGAAATCGATGTTCTCGACGGCCCGATCGACGGCATCGGAAACGAGTAGTTGCTCCGTGGCGACGCGGTTCCTCGTGGTCCCACAGCCCACGAGGAAACAGCACGCGGCACAGACCGCCGCCACGAGAAGTTGAGTGAAACGCCGCAACACCATCCGCGTCCTTCTGCCCAAAAGAGAGGAACCATTGGGGCGGAAGTATACTAGCATCACGAGCGTGGCAAAATGCCAACCTGCCACCTGCTAGCAGCGCAGGCAAAGCAGACTTATTCGCCTTCGCGCAGCTTCTCAAAGTATTGCTTGGCGTGATCTTTCTGCGAGCGCGGGAGGCGCTGGTTGGTGAGCGGGTCGTCCTCTTCGGCCGTGGCGCTGTTGAGTTCAGCCTGCACTTCTTCCAGCGTGCGACCGGCCATGTTAGGTCCGTCTGCGTCGCCGACACGCACCGCTTCCCCCTGTTGAGGCTTGGCCCCCACTTTGGAATCGTACGTCCCCGAATCGTTCTTCTCTTCGGGCTGCCCGTCATTGTCCGGCCCTTGGTTCCATTTGCGACCGCGCTGCTTGCCTTTGCCTTTGCCGGGAATTTGGCCGAACTGCTCATCCTCGCGAGCGAGCTCCCCCTCTCCTGCGCACTTCTCGCAGAGCCCATCCTTGGCCTGGGCGACTTCGTTCATCATTTCGTCGACCATTTGCAGGTTATCCATGTCTTGCTGCATCGCTTTCATCTCTTGCGCGAGTTGATCGAGCGCCTCGGCGGCCGCTTGAGGATCGCCGTTCTTGGCTTGCTCGGCGGCTTGACCGAGCTTGTCGGCCATGTGCTGCATCTTCTCCATCGCCTTGTCGGCGTTCTTCATCTGGTCGAGCTTTTGCTGCAATTGGCCGGCCTTTTCGCGGTCGCCTGCCGCTTCCGCTTGCTTGATTTGCTCTTGCAGGTCTTGCTTGGCTTGCTCGTGCTTGGCGGCGGCTTCGTTGAGCGCCTGTTGCACTTGCTCGAGTTGCTTGGCGAGTTGCGCGCGCTCTTCCTTGGTTAGTTCGCCTTTGGCGAGCTTGTCCTTGAGCTTGTTGAGTTCCTCTTGGGCCTTCTCGAAATTGCCATCCTTCATCGCCTTGGCGGCTTTGTCGGCCGGGCCTTGTTCGACGTCCTTGAGCTTCTGCATCTGTTCTTGCAGCTTCGCGCTGCCGCCGAGTTCATCCTGTTTCTTCTGCAGCTCCTTCGCAAGATCGTTGAGCTTGATCATGGCCTGCTTCTGATCGACCTTGTCCTTCTTTCCAAATTCATCCTTCGCGGCTTCTCGAAGTTGCTTGAAGAACTGCTCGGCGTCTTTCAGCCCCTTGGCGGCAGCCTCTTTCTCCTTGCGCAGAATCGCTTTTTTGACTTCCGCTTCGGTCTGCTTGACGGCCTTCTCGATCAGCGCGCCTTGCGATGCGTTGGTCGTGTTGTCGCTCACCGCGTTGCCCATAAACGCGAGAACGACCATCGCCGTGAGCGGAATCAACGGCAAGGCGGTGCGCCCCGTCGGCCGGGCGCGGAACTGCTTCGCGATTTCCAGCGTTTCGATACGCCGGGAAGCATCGTGCAACAACGCCTGGCCAGCTTCGCTCTTGAGTTCTTCCGGCGTCAGCGAGAGACTGCTGGAGACGCGCTCCTTGAGTCCGAAACGACGGTCGATTTCGATAGCCGCTTCGACATCGCTGCGCCGCGCCAAGTAGGTCCACACGATAGCAATCACCAGCCCCAGCGCTAAACTCCCCCCCGCCCAACTCCAAAACCAAACTTGCGCGTCAACCGGCACGACCCAGATCTTGGGCACGGCCAGGCCGATCGCCCCCACCAGCAGCGTCGCAAACAACGACCAGCCTACGATGCTTAGAAAACGTTCCCAATTCAACCGCGATTGGGCCTTGAAAACCTGGCGTTTGATTTCTTCCATGGGTCGGCTCTCGCAAATAGCCGCTCAACGCGGCGCTCGTTCGTCAATCTCGTCCACATCCATTGTGCCGTATTTGGTCGCTCGCTGCGACGGCTTTTCCCGCTAAATTTAGGGAGACAGCGGGAAGTTGCCCATGGTACTTTTCGACATCCTATTCGACGTTTCGAAGCTCGCCTTGGTTCCCCGCGGCAAGCCGGCCTAGAATAAACGGAGTGACCGCCAGGTTATCTCGTTACCGCACCCCGCGGTTTGCGGTTCACACCCTTGGTTAAGAGCACCGATTCCAGCCGCCTGAGGCGCACCCATGCCCGCCGCCCAAGACCTTGATTCGCAGGAAGTTACGGATCGCCTGCCGTCGCCGGACGAGCGTCCCGAGGCGGATATCGTGATCTACGATGGGCATTGCCGCTTTTGCACGGGGCAAGTTCGGCGGCTGCACCGCTGGGACCGCCGCCAACGCCTGGCATTCGTTTCGCTCCACGCCCCACTCGTCGCCGAGCGCTGGCCTGATTTAACGCACGACATGTTGATGGACCAGATGTACGTGGTCGATCGCCGCGGCCGCCGCCACGCTGGCGCCGCCGCCTTTCGCTATCTCACGACCGTTCTCCCCCGGCTCTATCTGCTCGCCCCGCTGCTACACATCCCCGGCACGCTACCGCTGTGGCAGTGGGGATATCGTCAGGTCGCTAAACGCCGCTACGCCCTGGCCGGCAAGTCGCAGGGGGGCTGCGACGATGAAGGGTGCAAGATTCACTTTCGGTAAGAGTTGCCTCGATTCCGCAACCGCTTGCCGTGTCCACGGCAAACCTTCCAACCAATCGCATTCCGCGGCAATCGGGGAAGTGGTAACGAAGTGTAGAGGCTTGTCTCCGGCGTAGCGACAACGCTCGATGAAGCGCTCGTCTATCTCACCGAGAAAGTCCTCGAACCCGACATCGGCGGACTGATCGCCGTCGACCACCTTGGCAATATCTCGATGCATACCAACACCCCCGGTATGGCCCGCGCCGCGGCGGATTCAACAGGCAAAGTGGAAGTGAAATTGGCCAGGTGAGTGCGAACCACTCCCCCGCGACAACGACGTTGTGCGTTCGCAAGCACTCGCACTTCGACAACACCGAATCAAGCCTGCGCTATTAACTTGTTCCGCTTCTCCTTGATCTCCTGCGCCCGCGATTTCGTTCGTTCTTGGTCAATCGCGCGCTTCCGTTTCCACCGCGCGCGGCGCTCCGCGCGGGTCAGGCGCTCATAGCGCGAATTTGGTTTCGGCGGCGAATTTGCGAGCACGTTGCACTTCGGCATCTCGCCGTAAACCACTTCACCAAATACGTTTACGTCGCTGCTCGGCGCAGGCGGATCGACGCGCGTCTCCGTGGACCCCGCGCCGCGCGCCAACACGCTAGCGGGGGGTTCGCAAGCCGCTTCCGGCGCGCTCTCGACCTCGCTCTCGACGTCGCTCTCCACTTCCTGATTGTCTTCTGCGCACGTCAGCGCCGGCCGCTGCTTTGCTCTTTCAAACGTTTCTGTCGATAGCCTGGCGATCACGGCGGCGACTTGAATCTGCTCGCGCATCACACGCATCATCAGCGCCATGGAGCGCAGTTGCGGATGCGTCGTCTTCCCGGCTGGCGAATCCGTTTCCTGGACGGTCACCGCGCACGAATCTTCCCACGCTTGCTGGGCCCGGCAAAACAGCACGTCCAGGCGTTCCAACTGCTTGCGGCACGATTCGACCAACCGCGCCTCCGGCGGCCGCTCGTT
>CAUJKE010000059.1 GCA_963205385.1 Planctomycetota bacterium
CCGGGGAGGATGCGCTGCACGCCAAAAGCCCAGGCGTCGCGGGGCTGCGGGGGCGATGTTTGCAATTCGCTCAGTGGAATCGCCGCTTCCACGGTCCACGTCGTCTTCGTCTCGCTCGCGGCGACATACCATTTGGGGTTCCACGTCTTGTCCCCCAGGCAAGCGTCGCAGGTGAAGCCGCGATAGTCGATGGCCAAGGTGTAATAGGTCGCATAGTCGCGATCGAGATCGAAATGGAATTCCACGCGGTCGTTGAGCGCAAGGTCCGCATCGTACGTGCGGCGCTCGCGCGCGGGGAGGTACTCGAACGCGCGATCCTTTTCGCACCGCAGCGCTACGTAGAGAAACTCGCGATCATACGTGATGAGCGCCGTCGCGGCAGGCATCTCGCGATCGAGCTCGCCGCCGCGTAGCTCCAAACTCTGGGCATGTTGCCACAGCGATTCCTCGAGCACCCCGTCGAGCTGGGGGCGTTCGGCCGCGCGGGGGCAATGCGCCACCGGCTTGGGCGCGTCAGGCGAAGGTTGCATCAACCATAACTCCCCAGCGGCGCAACTCCACCACGCATCGTGCGCGCGTTGCTGGGCATACTGCCGATAGATCGCTTCCGCTTGCCGCGTGAAGCCAATCTGGCGCTGCGCCGCGGCCAGCGCGAACTGCAGCCGCGGTTGCGCGTAGAGCTGCGGCTGCGTCTCATGCATCCGCTTGCCGAAGTCATGCGCCAAGTGGGCGCGGTCGAGCGGGTTCATGCCTGCGGCGGCGGTCGTCACGCGCGTGCGCACTAACAGGCTCGGTTTCTCGCCGAGCGGATCGGAAGTGGCCAGCGGCTGCGCGGACGACAGAGGTTCGCCACCAGGCTCCAAGTAACTGGCTTGTCGCCCGGCGGCCGTTTGATCTCCCATGGCCATCCGCGTGCCATGCCGCACCCGCGAGCCGGCCTCACTGCTGGCATAATACTGCACGAGCCAAATGGCGGCCGGGCCAGCGAGTTCGTGTTGGGGATAGCGGTCGATCAACAACTGGAGCGCGTCGGCCGCCGACTCCGCCTGGCCGCTGTGGTGATAGTGCCAGGCCAGCTCGTACAACGTGCCGCCAGCACTCGCGCGGCTGAGGCCTTGCGTGAGCTCGTCGACGGCGCCGAGCCAACTCCCGCCGCTCGTGGGATCGGTGGCGCTTCTGGCCATCAGTTTATGAATGTTGTGGGTCCGTTGGGCCTGGCGTCGCAAGGCTTCGAGCGAGGTCGGCGGCAGCTCCGGCAACATCCGCCGCGCGTCGCTGCCAGGCTGCAAGGCGATGCCGCTCATGACATCGCGGACGGCAATTTCGCGCGGCAGCGTATTGTGTACCAATTGCAAACCCCATTGATCGACCGCCGGACGATAGCCGTCCAGCAACAGGCCGCAGGCCGGCTGCGCGGCATCGGCTAGCGAACTGCCCAGCCGCGGCGCGAGCTGCGCCGTCGCCACGTTCACCATGCCAGGCGTGTCTGGCGGCAGCGTGCTGAAAACTTTACGCGGCTTGTGCGGCTCGAGCCCCAACAGCGCGATCTGGTCGGGATAAATCGTCGGGTCGGCGGCGTGAGCGACCGCGGTGAGCACCAACTGATTGGTCAAGTGCGCGAGCGGATCATCCCCGCGCGGCGATGCCCGCTCGGTGAGGATCACATCCGGTCGCCACATGCGAATCTTGCGCACGAGGTGCGCATCGAGTTCTTGCGTCGCGCGACCATCCACGGCCCGATTCCACAGCTCGACCGTCGCTTCCGCCGAGAGTTCAAGTTCCGTTTCGCGCAAGGGAAACCGCCACGCGGAGTCGCTCGCGCTGCCGCCGACCAGCGCGATGGCCGCTTGGGTTCGTTCATCCAGCGGGACTTTCGTGGATGCCGAAGGCGAAAAACTGGTGGTGCTGAGAAGTTCCGTCGCCGAGAGGTAGCCTTCGCTGCCAGACTCGCGGGCAAGAATTTCCAGCGGCACGCGCTCGGGGCGGCTGAAGAGCGCGAGGATCGCGGCCCGCCGGCCCCCTTGGCGCTGCACGAGCCACGTGCGGCCGCCATCGCGCGTGTTCAAAATGGTTCCCAGCGCGCCGACAGCCCAACCCCGTTGATCGTCGAGAAAGTACAGCGCTTTGAGCGGCGCGGTTTGATCGGTGCGGAACGTCTCCCAACTCGCGCCTCCATCGGCTGAGTGGAGCACGAGCGAGCCCGGCGAACCGGCGATCCAGCACGCTGGGCCGCGCGCCGCGAGCGCACGCAACTCCATCTGTTCGCGGACAATCGGCGGGATCGGCGCCGGCGGCATCGTCCAAGTCAGGCCGCCGCTAGCGGAAGCGAGCACGAGCCCCCCATCGCCAACCAGCCACGCCTGGCCGGGATCGCCGAAAGCCACCCGCCGCACCGGCCGCGCGCCGACCGACGGCATCTGCGCCGGCTTCATCTCTTGCCCGCTGATGTGCGCCACCTGTCCCGCTGGGCCGACCACCACGCCGCGCTGCGGCGATTGAAACGCGCCGGCGTGCCAACCCACCGGCGCAGCGCCGGGGAGTGGAATCCAACTCGTGCCGCCATCGCTGGTGCGAAAGATGGCCGACGGCGAAAAGTCCGACGTTTGTCCCAGCACAATGCCGTTTTTAGCGTCGAAGAACTGGATCTGCTTCAACCCCGGCAGGACGAGCTTCGGCAGCGCCGCCCACGTGCGGCCCCCATCCACCGTGCGGAGGATGACGCCGGTGCTTTGGTGCGTGAGTGGTTGGGTATAACCGCCGACAATCCAACCCCGCTGGTCATCGAGAAAGAAGATCGATTCCAGCCGGCACGCCATGGGCGAGGGGGTCAAACGCCAATGTCGCCCGCCGTTCTCGGTGCGCCAAATCACGCCCCGTTCACCGATCGCGAGTCCTCGATCGGGGTCCAGAAACACGACGTCAGTCAGTTCGGCGTCGCTCAAGACTTCCGCAGGCGCCGCCGGCGGCTCCGCTGCGTGGACGCGCGCCGGCCCGTTGGCGCAGAGCGCGAGCACCCAGCAAAATACCCAGCAAGATACCCGGCACAATTGCAAACAAGTTCGATACATCGCATCGCGTCCCTGTGATGCGTTGATGGATAGAGAGACCAGCGCGGCCCATTGTAGAGGAGTGCTGGCGGCGCCAACAGAGCAATCGAGGGGCGTCACGCTAGCGGTGCTGCCGCCGCTTGCTTGGTTTGCGCCGCGTGAGAATTTTCGTCGGCTTGCGACGCACGAGAGGAGTTTGACAGCACGGGCAACGCTGGCCGGCGGTGAGCATCTTAACTTGGGGAATGTTCCGCGGCTCAATCCGGCGCCGGCGTTGACTCGACCAACCGCCGCACAATGGCTTCCACCGCTTCCCGCTGGTTGCCGTGCATGTAGCCTTTGCTGATCACGCGATGTGCGAGTGTCGGCACGGCCAGGCGTTTGATGTCGTCCGGCACGACGAAGTCGCGCCCTTCGATCACCGCGAGCGCCTGGGCGGCGCGATATAAACTAAGCGCTCCGCGGGTGCTCACGCCGACGTGCAACTCCGCGCACTGGCGCGTCGCATGGACCAGGTCTAATAAATAATCGTAGATCGAGTCTTCCACCGCGACTTCGCGCACGGTCGCTTGCAGGCGCAGCACCTGCGAGTTATCCACGGCCGGTTCCAAATGCTGCACCGGTTCGCCGCCGCGATGGCTCGACAACACGCGCCGCTCTTCTTCCCGGCTGGGATAGCCCATTGAAATCCGCAAGAGAAACCGATCGAGCTGGCTCTCCGGCAACGTGTACGTCCCCTCGAACTCGAACGGGTTCTGCGTCGCGATGACGATAAACGGCGCTGGCAGTTCGTAACTGCGGCCGTCGACCGTCACCTGCCGATCGCTCATCGCTTCCAAGAGCGCGCTTTGGGTGCGCGGCGGGGCGCGGTTGATTTCGTCCGCGAGCACGACGTTGGCGAAAATCGGGCCCCGGTTGTAAACGAACTCGCTACTCTTGCTGTTGAAGATCGTGCTCCCCACGATGTCGCTGGGGAGCAAATCGGGGGTGAACTGAATGCGGCAGAATTCGCCGTCCACGCTCTTGGCCAGGGCCTTGCCCAACAGCGTTTTCCCCACGCCGGGGACATCTTCCAACAAAATATGCTCGCCTGCCAAAAGCGCAACCATGCACATCCGGATCGCCTCCGGCTTGCCGAGCACCACGCGGGCCATGTTCTGCGCGAGCAGTCCCACAAGATGCACAATCTGGGGCGCGTCCGCAGGCTCGGCGGAAGATTTGTGAGCGGAGGGTGCGCGCATGGACGGAACTGGCCCTTCGAGGTGCATGCAAATGACTCTTGGAGTTTGTCGAAAGCCACCGTGCCCCGCAACGGGGGAGCCCTTAATCTACCGCTAATCCCGACCCGGTGCATGACGATTGACGGATTTTTGCGGGCGGGAGCGTTGTCAATCTTTCTTGATTGCCTGGAGGAACACGCTTGCAATTAAACTCCCTCCCAAGACTACATCGCGAGAAGGGGCAGTAAGAATGCCGCGTCGGCACGCACCCCTCAAAGCGGTGGCGGCAGGTCGCGCGTGCAAAAGCGAATGGCGGCGCCAATGTATGCGGCCAGCCCGAGCGCCCACAGAATCGAGTCGAAACCGAGCGGGCCAAGGCCGCTGAGCACGTGTCTGGCGTTCTCGTCGGTCGTGCTGCGCACAAAACTCCAGGCTTCCAGCGGATGTTGCACCGAGATGTTGACAAGCAGTTGCGGTTCGTAGGCGGTGAAGAAACTGCCGTAACAGAGCCACCGCCAATCCTCCATCGAGACGCCGATCAGCTTGATGATGAGTTGCACGACGTAAATGCCGACCACAATCCCAATCGCCCGCCAACGGTAGCGGTCGCAGGCGGAGACGAACGTGCTCAGCCCGGCGAGAAAGAAGCCCAGCGCAAACAGATTCACGGCGCCAGGGAGTAAGTCGCGGGGATCGACCTTTTCCCGCAGCGGTGTATAAACGTATTCCTTCTTCGCGTCGGCAACCGGCCACTGCATTCGGAGGATGGACGTGACAATCGACGCCGCCGGCTTCTCTTCCTTGGCGCTCAAGGTTTGAATGCCGACATACGTTCCCATCCAGGTAATGCCCGCAAGGAGCATCACGCCGGTGACGGTGACGAGCGCCTGATGGAGCAACACTTGCAACCTGCTGACCGGCTGCGCGAGGAGCATCTCCATGGTGCCCCGGCTCAGTTCGCCGCTCACGGCGTCGGTCCCGCGCGAAACCGCCCAAATGACCACGCACAACACCACCACCGCTTCCTCAAAGACCACGGCGATCCGCCCGGTGTAGCTGAACAGCGTATCGATTCCAACCGGGAGGAAACGCTCCACTTCGTCCCGAAAGGTCTCGACAATCGTCTTGAACTTGCCCATCGGCAGACGGCTGACGAGCCAGACGCGGACCCAGCAAAACGTGAAGATGGCGGTCGCGCAAGCGGCCAATAGCCACTGGGCCTCCCCAATGCATTTACGTAGCAGGGCTCGATTCATCCTGTTCCATCCTCAGGGCCGGTGCGCTTCGCAGGCAAGAGATAACCGCACCTAGACCGCACACGCAACACGTCATTGCAGTATAGCAGTGTCGGCCAGGGGAACACTTCGGCAACCGCGCCACCCCGCCGTATCCATAAACGGTCTTCCCCAGTTCGGTCAGCCGCAGTCCCCGCCCAGCCCGCTCAAACAATTTCCCGCCGAGTTGCTGCTACAACTGCTGCAATTGCGAGGAGATCGTCGGCTGCGCCAGGTGCAGAACCTCGCACGCCCGGACAATACTCCCCTCGCGTGCCACTGTCCAAAAGTACAGAAGATGATGGTAGTCGAGCCAGTGCATGGATTCATTCGTTTTTTCGATGAGCCAGATAACTTATTTTGTGATTGCCTAAGTGTAATGGACAGCGAATACTACTGGGGACATTCCCTGGACGTTTCGGACGGATATCGCGGGTCGGGCGCAAAAACATTGGACTTTGGGTAGTTTTGTGACGACTTTAACGATGCCGAGAGATACTTTAAAGCCTAGGAGTTGCTAGCAATTCGCGGCGACTTGCCCAAGACTGATCGTATGAGCGACCATCCACACGACACCCAACACCATCCAACCCCTTTGCGGCGGCTGACCGCCCTTCTGCGCCCGGAGCGCGCGGACATCGCCGTTTTGGCGATCTTTTCGCTGGTGGTGGGCGTGTTGAGTCTGGCGACGCCGATCACCGTTGAGGCCCTCGTCAACACGGTCGCCTTTGGTCAATACATGCAACCGCTGGTCGTCTTGGCGATCATGTTGTTCACCTTCTTGTCCTTCGCGGCCCTGCTCAAGGCGCTGCAAACCTATGTCGCGGAAACGATTCAACGGCGGATCTTCGTGCGCGTAGTGGCGGATCTCTCACATCGCTTGCCGCGTGTCAGCGGCGGCGCTTTCGATGGCCAGCACGCGCCGGAATTGATGAATCGCTTCTTCGATGTCATCGTGGTGCAGAAGTCCGCCGCGCTGCTGGTGCTCGACGGCATTGCGCTGGTTATCTCCGCGTTGATCGGCATGACGGTTCTCGCGTTTTATCACCCGTTCTTGTTCGGCTTCAACTTATTCCTGGTCGCGTCCGTGGCGTTCACCGTGATTGTGTTAGGGCGCGGGGCCGTTGAATCCGCGATCAACGAGTCCTACAAGAAATACGCCGTCGCCGCCTGGTTGGAGCAACTGGCCTTGTATCACGTAACCTTCAAGCTGCAAGGGGGACTCGAGCACGCCGTGCGTCAGGCCGACGTGTTGGCGTGTGAATACGTCATGGCGCGGCGGGCCCATTTTAGCATTTTGTTTCGGCAAATCCTGTTCACGCTGGGCCTGCAAGTTGTCGCGGCCACGGCGATGTTGGGTTTGGGGGGCTACCTCGTGATTCGAGGCCAGCTCACGCTCGGCCAATTGGTGGCCAGCGAACTGATCGTCGCGGTGATCGTGGGGGCGTTCACCAAAATAGGCAAGCACATGGAGAGCTACTACGACCTGCTCGCCGCAGTTGACAAGTTGGGCCATCTGCTCGACTTTTCGACAGAGCGGGATGCGGGGCACGGGCTGCCGGCGACATCCGTCGGTGCGCGACTTCAATTTCATGAGGTCTGCTTCGCGTTTGCGGAAGGTCCACCACTGTTGAACGGCCTGACGATGACCGTCGAACCAGGGCAGCGTGTCGCGGTTCGTGGTCCCCCGGGTTCTGGGAAGAGCTCGCTGCTCGAACTAGTCTTCGCGTTGCGCGAACCGACCTCCGGATATATCGAGTTCGACGAAATCGACCTCCGCTCGGCGCATCTCAACCATCTCCGGCGGCAAGTCGCCCTGGTTCGACATATCGAGATTTTCGAAGGAACGATCGCGGACAACATCGACATGGGACGCCCCGGCGTGACCCACGCGAAAATCCGTCAGGCGCTCGAAGCCGTTGGGCTGTGGCCGGAAATCATGGCCCTGCCGCACGGCTTGGATTCCGAACTGACGTCTGGCGGATCTCCCCTGAGCGATAGCCAGGTCATTCGCTTGATGCTTGCCCGCGCTCTGGCCGGTGAGCCGCGGCTGCTGCTCATTGATTCGCTGCTCGACCGACTGACCGATGAGCAACTCCCGGTCGTTAAGGAAGCGCTTGCCAACGTCGCCGCACAGACAACCGTTGTGCTCGTCACCGGTCGAGAGTTTCTCCTGCATTCCTGCGAATCGCATCTGACCCTGGGACCGCAGTCCGGCGGGGCGGATGACACGAATTCGAATCTCCAGCAGTTGCCGTCGCAATCTGCCCCCTTGCAGTTGTTGAGTTTTTCCCGATGAGCCGCGCCGCCGCTTCCACATCCTACATCCTCGAGATGGAGTCCTTGCGACTCGTCCAGCCGTCGATAAGGGCGCGCCGCCTGGCCAAGTTCTTGCTTGTGATGCTCGCGGCTTCCATCGCGGGGATGCTGTTTCTCCCCTGGCAACAGACGTCAAAGGGGACCGGCCGCGTCATCGCCTACGATCCCACTGAGCGCCCGCAAACGATCGAATCGCCGATCTATGGCCGCGTCGTTGCGTGGGGGGATAACATCGTAGAAGGGAAGCGCGTCAAGAAGGGAGAAATGATTCTCGAGATCGCCGACAACGATCCCTTGCGCGCCGACCGCCTGGGCCAACAAGTCGAGGCGGCAGCGCAAAAGCTGAAGTTCGCCGTCGACAAGACCCAATCGTACTTCGCGCAGATCGAGGAGTATCGGCAGTCGCGCACCGTCGTCATCGAGTCGTATATCAAGCTTGTTGAAGTGGCGGCCCAAAAGGTCGAAGCGGCCAAACGCGATCTCGAGGCGGCCAACGCCGCCGAGGTGCAATTGGAACTGGATTACGAGCGTCAAAACACGTTGGCGACGGAAGGGATCGTCGCGGCGGTCAAAAGCCAGGAAGCGAAAGCCAAATGGGAACAAGCGGTCGCTAAGCGCAAGGCCGCTGAGAACTACATCGCTGCCGCCGAAGGGGAGCAAGCCGCGAAATCCGCGGAACTGCAGGCCAAGACCCGCGAAGCGAACGCCAAAGTGCAAGAAGCCGAGGCCAAGCATCAGCAGGCTCAAGGCGAAGAATCGCTCGCCCGTAAGGAACTGTCCGAGATCCAAGGCAAAGCGGCGGAGTTCTCCCAACGCAGCGTCGAAGCGCCGCGCGACGGGATCCTGTTTCGCCTGCACGTGGCCGACAAGACCCAAATGCTCAAGCAGGGAGATCCCCTCTTCACCATCGTGCCGGAATCGGCGGAACCGGCCGTGGAACTCTGGATCAACGGCAACGACGTTCCCTTGGTCCAGCCTGGCCGCATCGTTCGCTTGCAGTTTGAAGGTTGGCCGGCGGTGCAATTCAGCGGTTGGCCCAGCGTCGCCGTCGGCACGTTTCCCGGCGAAGTTGTCTCCATCGACGCCACCGACGACGGCAAAGGCCGCTTCCGTGTCCTCGCCCGCCCCCAACAGCCCGACGATTGGCCCTCGGAACGATTCCTGCGGCAAGGAGCTCGCGCTAACGGCTGGATCATGCTCAACGAAGTCTCGCTCGGTTACGAAATCTGGCGGCAACTCAACGGCTTCCCGCCCACGATGAGCTCCGAACCAAAGGACGGGGACGGCGACAAGCAAGACATCAAGAAAGTGAAGCTTCCCAAATGACATGGATGGTCCGCATCGCGTTAGGGATGACGCTCTTCTCAACTGCAGGCTGCCAGTTGCTGGTGCAGACATCCCCGCGCGCGGCTCCGGCGACGGAGAACCGCGCCCCGCCCCAACCTGCCTCGCAGAAACCCGCGCAGCCCCCTGTGCCGGATATCGAGTTGTTGCCGTCCCCCGGCACTTCTTCCAACCCGCCAGCGAGCGATAGCTTGCGGCAACTCGGGGAAGAAATCAGTCCCCCCTTGGCAGACTTGGAGATGGGTCCGCTCGAACTGGGCGAAGTCATCAACTCCGTGCAAACGAGCTTTCCGATGATCCGCGCCGCCATGCTGGAAGCGGCCGTCACGGAAGGGAAGCAGCTTAGCACGCGCGGCGTCTTCGATCTCAAGCTCGAAGCCCAGTCCATCAATGCCCCCATGGGCTTTTATCAAAACTATCGTCACGGCATCAAAGCCGAGCAGGCCACCTTCAACGGCGGCAGCTTGTATGGCGCCTATCGACTCGGCGACGGCTTCTTTCAACCCTGGTACGGCGAGCGGGAGACCAACGAAGGGGGCGAATTCAAAGTAGGCGCGGCGCTGCCGCTTTGGCGCAACCGCGCCATCGACGAACGCCGGGCCGATATCATGAAGGCCGACCTGCAACGGGCCATGGTCGACCCCGCCGTGCAAGGCGAAGTCCTCGGCGCGGTCCAAGTCGCGTCCAACGTCTATTGGTCTTGGATCGCAGCCGGCAAGGCCCGCGATGTCACCCGGAATTTGCTCGACGTCGCCATCGACCGCAACCAGGCCATCGCGCGGCAAGTCGAACTCGGCAATCTCCCCATCACCGAACTGCAACAAAACCAACGCCTCATCGCGTCGCGCGAGGCCAAGCTCATCGAAGCGGAGCGCAAACTGCAAAGCGCCGCGATCAAGCTCTCGCTGTTTCTCCGCGACGCCGAAGGACGTCCCGTCGTTCCTGCGCCGGCCCTCTTGCCGCGCGAACTCCCGAATGTCGAACCCTTGAATCTCGAAGAGTTCCCGCAACACGTCGATCTGGCCTTGCGGCAACGGCCCGAACTCCGCGAACTGTCGCTGCTGCGGCAAACGGTCGAGGTCGATCTGCGCCAAGGGGAAAACGAGTTGCTCCCCAACTTGAGCGCGGTCGTGGAAGCCTCCAAGGATGTCGGCGGCGCCGCGAGCAGCAAGGGGGATAAAACTCCTTTTGAATTGCAGGCCGGACTCCTCTTCGATGTGCCGTTGCAACGCAGCAAAGCTCGAGGCAAGATTCAATCGGCCGAAGGCAAGCTCACGCAACTCTCGCTCAAGCAGCAGTATCAGTCGAATAAGATCATCGCCGAAGTTCAGGACGCCGTCTCTGCCCGCTTGGCGGCGTATGAACGCCTGCAACAAGCGCGGGCTAGCGCGGAACTCGCCAAGAAGCTCGTGGAGGCGGAGTATCGGAGTTTCGAACTCGGCAACAGCGACGTGCTCCGCATCGCCATCCAGGAAGCCGCCGAACTCGACGCGCAAATTCTGGAGATCGAAGCCCTCCGCGATTACTTTCAGGCGGAAGCCGACTTCCGCGCCGCCATCGGCGAACTCGATTTCTAGCATCCGCGCATCCAGCCGCGATTGCAGTCGCCGCAGCTTGCTCTTACGATGTCCGCATGTCTTCCCCGTCATCAACGAGCATCGCTCCCCGTGCAGCCAGCCCCCTCGCGCACGCGCGGCTCCTCTCCATCGATGCCTATCGCGGCCTGGTCATGCTGCTGATGACGGCCGAAGTGTTGCGTTTCAAGCAAGTCGGCAGGCGTGGCACCGTCGGCGATGCCGACGGATGCACCTGTGATAAAGAATTGAAGATCGTAAACAGCTCAATCCTACGTCCTGGTGCAACGTCTTCTTTTCATCCCATCTGGCTTGCCAGTGCGGAGGTGCGAGAAAGCGAGCCATGTTGTTGGTTCCCCAACAGCCACAGAACGCCGCGGCCCCACGAGTCAACTGTGTCCTTCTAAGCAACCTCCATCATCAAGTGCCAGCCGGCATGCAGCACCCAGCGGCGCGATCTGTTTGTGTGCAGAGCCGTCGCCAAGGCAACGTGCCGCCGAAGTTCCGGCTTCGACTCGTACATCCAGGATGCCGCACTCATGGTGAACGATTAAGATGAAAGCCACGTCCACTCGCCGACCCGCAATCGCAAGCCACGGCACACTTCCGTGACTGCGCCACGCCGCCGCATTCTTCTTGTACCATACGAGAATGGCACTGTCGTTCGGAAGTCGTGTTGTGTTCACGAGTTGCGTCGAGGGGGCGGTTGGCTGTTTTGAAACCTGCTGGAAGTGGATGATGTCGAGCGTCACGTCGCTTGTCGATGCGAAGTCGTTGGCTCCGCGCATAGTATCACACCGATCGCGCTTTCGCGATGTGCCTGACGTGTGCCTGACGTGTGCCTGACGTGTGGCTGACGTGTGGCTGGCGACTCCTTGAGATCGAACGACGTTCGCTGTTTCTCAATGCGAACTATTCGTTCCGAAGTTGGGCGCGAAGAACCGAACGCGGTTCTTGCATTAGCTTGTACCCGTGACGACGACGCTTCAGGACGCGTGGCTCCAAGCGACCGGGCCGGTTCGCGACTTCGCAGGCGGCAATTTGACAGAGCAGTTGGCGACCATGATGCTCCATGCGATCCGTGCTCATCGCGCGACACGACAGAAGCATCCACGACGAAAGAACATATTGACAGGTGCTCGTGAAACTGATCTTTCGAGGTTGTTTGTCGTGCAACAAAGCAGCGGCGGCAGCGGTCGTGCGTATCAAGTTGTAACCCAGCAATGTCGTCCACAACTCCTTGCGCACCATCTCCGGCGACTTGCAACGAACATGCCCCAGATTCAAAGAATCTTTAATGCTGCGAATATCGAGTTCCGAGTTCCAGCGAAAACCATACAACTCGGCGATGTCTTCTTTCGAATACTGCTCGGCATCCGTTAAAGTCGTGGCGATGGTAATCGTCTGAGTACGACGTCCGTCTTCGACAACGTAGTAACGAATCTCTCGCATCTCCAGCGTCTCGGGAATGGCGTCATAAGTTGCCTGGTCCATCCAAGTCGGTCGTTGTGGCTTGGTCCATACGATGAGATGATCGTACTTCTACGCGGCGCGACGTCGCTCGGCGCGCCGTTCGCGCGCACGCTGAGCGCGGTCCAGCGCCTCGTATACGCGTTGTTGAATGAGATGTTCAGGGTGATCCGCAAACCAGCGGTCCGGCAGCAGCGACGGCAACTCGTCCGGCGGCGTGGTCGGCAACCGGGCGTAGATATCCTGCAGGTAAGTCAGCAGGATACAAGGTTGAACTGACGATTCCGTTCACCGCGGCGGACCTACAACTCGCGCCGTAATCCCGCTAAAATCGCACAAACCCGCGGCTAGGCTTGCTCCCGAAAACGTCTAGCCTGGACGCTGCCGCGTGGTTTTTTATTTCAGGCGACCACCAGTAGGCAAGGTGGCATGATGGCGAAGAAGCCAAAGAAACTAAGTCGGGCCGCGCAACGAATCATCGACGCGCACCAAGGCCCAAAAGATGAGGTAATCCCCTACGACCCGGAAACGTACCGGACCGTAATGGAAGCGGTTGCGGCGCGGCATGACTGGCAACAAAAGCAGTACCGCAACGCCGCGAGGGACTGCTATATCGAAGCGGTCCCCTGGTTTCGCGCCGCCTATCACGAAGCCGTATTGGCCGATGACCACGAGAAAGCAGTCAACGCCGTGTTCGTGCGCGCCGGCCTGGAGTGGCAAGAACGAACCGGCAAGCCGGCGCTCCACATGGCCGAGGGCTGGAAACGAGCTATCATCGGGGCCGGATATGATGGCAACGTCACGCACACTGTACCGACTAATGCCGGACTGATTGCAACAATGGCCGCTTGGGCTGCGATGGAGTGGGAGCGGCACGAACCGCGAAAGACGCAAGCACCTCCAGAGCCGACAGAAACGCTACCGGCGCTAACTGCTGATGACGCGGCAATCTTGCGCGAACTGTTGGCAAAATCGCCTGTGCTGATAGTGCAAGCTGACCTGGAAGCAGCAACGGCAATAAGCCGGAAAACACTAGGGAAACGCCTGCAAAAGCTGACAGACGATAATCTCATGACGCGGCCGGAGGGTGAGCGCGGCGGCTATGGACTGACCGGCGCTGGCCAAAAAATCGCCGTGGGGCTGGTGCACTGATTACCCACTGATTACGCGCTAATTACCCACTAGCATTCTTGCGACTTGCAAAAATGCACGCATGGAAACCACCCATGCCACTCTGCTACCGCTCGCACAAATGGCGCGCAAGCTGCGCGTCACCAATGCGTGGCTCCGCTCCGAGGCGGACGCCGGACGCATCCCCTGCCTACGCGCCGGGAAACGCTATCTGTTCGCGCCGGCCGTCGTCGTCGAAATCCTAGCCGAGCGAGCCGCCACCGAGCGGCAGGGGGGGAGCGATGACTAGCCCCACTATCACCGCGCCGCCGGAAGCCGAAATCGTCATCGTCGGAGAAATCTCCGAATCGGCAATCGATGCGCTCGCGCGGCTGCTGGTGGACCTGTGCGAGAGGGAGCAAGAGGCCGACCGGCACGGTGCCGACGGCTGAACACGAAAAAAGCCCGCTGCGAGCCGACCAAAGCAACGCAACGGGCAAGGAGTCTACACGAATGGATGCTACACCACGGCCGCGACGGCGGCAACCTGGACTCGACCGACTGCACCGCGCGGCTGCGATCGAGACTGCAATCGAGTACACCTGCGATGCTGCCGACTCTTTTGGCTGTCTGCTTCTTGAGCGGCGAATCCCGCGACCGTTGCGGCGGCAACTGCAAGTCACCATCGACGAACTACGTCGGCTGCGCAAGATGCTGCGGGAGGTGCAATCGTGAGCACGACTACCGACCGTATCATCGCCCTACTGCCCGACGCCAAGCAATGCGGCCAGGGCTGGTCTGCACGTTGTCCGGCACACGAAGACCGCACCGCTAGCCTGTCGATTGCCGAGGGCGACGACGGCCGAGCGTTGTTGAAATGCCACGCCGGTTGTGATGTCGCTTCAATCTGCGGGGCACTCGGCCTGAGTGTGCGTGACCTGATGACCGAAACGCATATCAGTAGCCCGAAGTTGCTCCACTTCGCCTTGGACGTGATTCCATGATTCACCCGCGGCGGGCTTCAACATGGCGTTGATTTGCGTGACGCGGTTCCGCTCGCCAGTGATAGCCGCGGCTTCAATATCCGATCCTTCGTTGGCGTTGCCTTTGTTGAAAAGGCGATTCAGTAAACTAGGCATGGTCCATCCCTTTCTTGGTTCATGATTTTTATTGGTGGTGTTGGAAACAGAAGCGACGATGGCGGAAGTTTGGTTGTCCGCACCCAAGACCGTCACCGATAGTTCACGGATGACCGTCTTGGTTGCGACGATAAGCGGACCTTCGTAGGACTTCCCGTTGATGGTGGCGGTTTGCCCGTCTGCCACAAAGGAAAGGTCTTTGACCGCGGCACCCACGGACACTTGGAACGGAAACCCGTTCTTGGCGTCTTGGGTGAAGGATTGGGCTTCGGGACTCGTTGAAGACACTAGGCCGCTTGCATGGATGCCGCTTTGGTCGATGCGTTGGGCGGTTGTATGTCCGATGCGTTTGGTGGTGTCATGGTCTTGGATGACCGGGGTGACGTTCCTATCAAACGTGGCCCCTTGAAGGTCGATGATGACCGGGTCAATGAAGCCCGCAACCTTCATGGGTTCACCGCTATAAGCCACAAGGGAAAAGGTGGGCGGTCCCTTCTTATCGCCAGCCGCTTGGATATCGAGCGGGGCGACAAGTTGAAGGCTTTCAATCTTGGGCTTGGTTGCGGTGGCTGGCATGATGGCTTCCTTTGCCGAATCTTCTTTGGGGGAAGGTGGATCAATTCACTAGGGCCGGGGAATGGCTTGGGACGGACTCGTTGCCGCGAACATCCAAGACGCCAAGCTTCTTCTTCAAGGTGCAAGCCAGCATCTTGCGTTGCTCCGCGTCTTCGCTTCCCACCATCAAGTTGATGATTTCAATTTCGTTCATCCGTTCAAAGGCGGACGCCACCGATTGAAGCTTGGCAAATTCAAGATGGTGGGCCGCTAGTTCATCGGGGGCCAACTTGTGGACGTGGCACGGGTGAAGGGGCTTGAAGCGGCGAAGGGACTCCAAAGCGTCAAGGAACGCTACAACGTCGCCTTCGTTCCAAACGTATTGATTGCGGTCCTTGCGGGGCTTCGGGCAATAACCGCGAAGAAGGCAATAGTCCAAAACCGGTCTATCCACCGCGTAGCCCGCTAGGTCCGCCAAGATGAAGACGGTTTGGGTATATCAATAGACATGCTTAATTGTCATTGCAGACTACCCTGCCATCACCGGCTCCATTGGTCACTTGCTTAGACTGGAAGCCACGCGGTAATGAAGTCCGCGGCTTGTCCGGATTAGCCCACGATTTACCGGGCTTTTGTGGATAACGCTTGGCCCGGTGAACCATCCTTCTCTTCACCAAGGCCCATCCATCTATCTCATTTTTTGCAAAGGTGGGTGGTTCCCCCTACCGTCATCAAAGAACCTAGTTACCTAGGACCCGGTGAAGGGGGGAGGGGTGGCCCGGCCCCATCGCGGCTAGCCCGTGGGAGGGGGTGTATCGATATCGAACATGGACGCGGTCCGTCATCCCGTGTCCGGTGCATGCCTTCGCATCAACCGCTTCGCACAAGCAGCACCGGCAACCAAGCGTTCATGCCAATCACGGTGTTCCAATAAATGGACATACCGCAACCAGTGTCCGCACCCTTCGCAATGAACACGGTGAAGGCCCAACGCATCATCCGCTTCGAGGTCTACAACACCGATGACGTTCCATCCGGTGGTTGGCATCTTCCGAACGGGCTTCGGATGTTTGCGTTTGGTCTTCATGGTCAACACCTTGTTCCCAAAACGTGATTTTTATTGGTGAATGGGTTTCATCAATTGAAGTGTGACTTTGGCCTTCGGCCTTCGTCACACTTCAACGGGACTCTTCTTTGGGGAAAGGCGATAACCGGGGAATGTCCCCTTCGCTTTCTTGATTTGGCATTTGGCTACGCGGCCTTTGCCAATTAAGTGTTCCAACGCAACCGTCACCTTGTTTGGCGTTACGCCTACGCCTTGCGAAATGTTGCGTAGCGTTTCACCCTTCGGATGATCCTTCAAGAACAACAAGACCTTGGCCGCGTAGACGTTTTGCTTTTCTTCGATGGCGTTTGCGGCCTTCGGGACAACTTCGGGTTTCCAATGACGGGTGTTCCCTTGGTCATTGGTCCCTTCGTGGATTGCCACGTCATAGGAACCGGAATGGCCCATTGATCCGCCCATGCAAACGGTCAATTCGTGATGGCCGGAACCTGGCTTGTAGTCCTTGGTGCGATTGACGGTAATCCATTGCCGGGTGTATTCGCCAAACCCGGCCCATGCGGAATCGGTGATGGTGATTGGTTGACCCGGCTTTACGTTCTTCGTTGTGTGATGAAGCAAGATGAAAGTCACGCCTTTGGACTTGCAAAGGGAGCTAATGCGGGCAAGCAATTGCCCCATCGGGAAGACACTTGATTCACGGCCTTCCGTGTTCATGCACAAGTAGGCCGGGTCCACGATCAAGACTTCGATTTGGCGGGATTCGAGTTGTTCCGCCAAAAGGGCCAAGTGGTCATCACGTCCGAATTGCGGAACGCTTTGACAGAAGAACCAATCGTCCATCTTGTCCAGCTTGTGGCCGTAGGCTTCGCCAATCCGTATGGCGGTTTCGCGGATGGTATGCGGCCCGCTTTCCCCGGACATTAGAAGGACGCGGGACTTCTGACATGGGAAGTAGTTTAGGAACCGGCCACCAACCGCCAGTGAAACGGATAGGTCAATCGCCAAGCTTGTCTTCATGCTTTTGACCGGGCCTACGATCAAGCAAAAGTGGTCTTTGCATAGGACGCGGTCAACAAGATACGACATGTCCAACTTCAAGGACGCCAATTCCGCACCGCTATAGATTTCAAATTGCGGGGTGTCTTCGCCTTCGCTTTCTGGAAGGAAGTCCGGTTCATCCAAATGGCCGTTGACGAAGGCGTATGATTCCACCGCGGTCAATGAAGATGCCACGTCACGAACGTCATAGCCTTCCGCCAAATCATTGGGCCACCGGATGACCTTGATGGACTTGGGCTTCACCTTCGCCGCGGCCAACGCCTTCAAGATGCCCGCGGTTCCTTTGTGGCCCGCTTCGTCATTGTCCAGCAACAACCGAACATCACGGCCTTGGCACAAGGCGGGAAGCAACTTGTGGCATGATCCCGCACCGGGCAACGCCACCACCGCATTGGAACCGCGTAGGGCTTTGCCTTTGGACTTCACGGACCGCAAGACGTGGTCCCATGCCATCCCGTCCCACGGGCCTTCACAAATCCAAATGGTCTTGTGGGTGGCCTTCGGTTTGCGGTCCATCCCGAACAATACGAGGTCACAAGCCCCGGATGATTGGACTTCGCCCGATTGCGTATAGCGGAATAGATTGGGAAGTCCCTTCCCGCCATCGTCGATAGGAAGAAGCCATTCATCCGTGGTGACGGATTTGGCAAGCCCGTAGGCTTTCAAGATTTCAACCGAGATGCCGCGGTCTTTGGAAAGCGTGGTGTAGTCCGTGGCCTTCGTCTTCTTGAAAGAAGCATCCCACAACTTGCGAAGGAAGGTTGGTCCGTTGCCTTCTTCCCCGCACCGGTGACACTTCCAAAGGCCGGTTCCGCGGTTAACGTATAGATGGCCTTCTTTGTTGCAAAAGGGGCAATCACCGGTGACTTCGTCACCTTCGTCCGGTAGGTCAACACCGTGACTGTAAAACAGTTTTCGGTAGTCCTTCGTTGGTTCCTTCGTGGTGGTGGTCATGTCCGTATTTCTTTTGGCAAATGGGATTCATGGGAAGTGAAGCGGGGTGGTGTTGATGAAAGCAACTAGGACCGGGCTTTGAAGGCTTAGGCGGAAGCCTTCTTCAATTCGTGGCGGACTTCGTCCAGCAAGGCGTAGGTGATGCGGGCCGGACGTTTTCCAAAGGCGGGTTCAATGGTCAAGCGGAAGAGGTCTTGATTCGGTTGACCGCCTAGAAGCTTGGATGGGCCGTCTTCGTCGATAGCCGCTTGGTGGGCATCGCGTAGGGCTTGGCAACTTGCCGCCATCGTCAAGCCATAGAAGTTGAGGAAGGCCGCTTCCCAATTGAATTTCTGTTTCGCTTCAAAGTATTCCGCGGCTTCTTCGATCTTGTCTTGGGTCCATGCGGGTTGGCGGGTGGCGTCATGTTCGGACCCGTCCACCACGTCACCCACCAACGCCTTCAACTTGTTCGCGGTGGCGTCATAGCCACGGGACCGAAGTTGACCCGCCGCGGCTTCCGTGCTGATTGCGGGTTTGTTCGCCGGTTCCGGACTTCCTACAAGGAACCGCCAATAATCTTTGCGTGATAGTCCAATGCGTTTCATGCGTGACCCTTTCAAAATTGCGTTTGGTGGATTTCATCTAAAGTGTAGGGATATACCTAATGATGTCAACCCGTATTCTCGAAAATCTTTTAATGACATGCTTAGTATGCATGGCGAACTAGCACGGACAATTGGCCGGGCAAAGTGACCGTCCTAGACGACCACGCAACGGATTGTTGGGACGATGGCCCACGCGGAAAGAGTCCGCTGGCATTCCTAGAAAGGAAGAAGAATAGATAACCCAAGATAGTGTGATTGTGTGACTCCCCTATAGGGGAGAGTCACACAATCACACAATATTTGGGATGAAGGAAAAGAAGAGAAAAGAGGGGCTTCAACGGGATACACGAAAGGCCGTTTTCGTGATTTTTATTGGCGTATCACGATGGCTTTTGTGCCTTCTGGAAGATGGCGTTTAAGGTCATGTTGGCTTGGTCACGGGCCGCTTTGTCTTCGCTCCAATCGGACGGGTAGGAAGACTTCAAGCCCCGCATGATCCTTCGTTCTTCGTGGTCTTCGTAATGCTTGCGGATTCTTTCCAGCGTTGCGAAACAACGGTCAACGGTCTGCTTGTCTTCTTCAGAAAGCGTGGGCCGGATGGCTGTTGCTATGGTCGAATACTCCGTGATTAGTTCGGTAATGCCGCGAAGGTTGCGGTTCACTTCATCTTGGATGGACATGACGTTGGCCCTGAAACGTGATTTTTATTGGCGTATTACGATGGGGCTTCCACTTGTTCGCCGGCTTGCGTTTTGGCGGATGCCAAAGCGTTGTCATAGTCACGCTCCCACGCATCAAAGAGTTCTGTCGGTTTAGAAATTGTGGGGTCAATGGCGGCATTCCATACAGCCCCATTCAAAACCAACTTAACGGCCTCTTTGGGTCGAAACTCCGGAATTCTCAGTATGAAACTTTTGTGAATGTTATTACTGGATAAAGCGTTCCATAACAATTCACGTTGCCTTGGCGATAACTGCTCAAGATTGCAAGTGAAGTTAAAGTGTTGGGGAATGTCCTTTCCGGCTGCGACCATGACGCTTTTCCGGAATTCCGCATCGACTGTGATCTGTACCTTCCTTTTGTTTGGATCATCAACTTCGATAGCAATAGCATTTGGCGATATCCGATTATCAGCTACCACCATCTTCCTAACCACGCTGAGTAGGTCCTCAGTGTTCCAGGTTGACCGGTCAAGAGCCTCTACCCATCTGTGAAAATCCGCACGCATTTCACCTTCAATGTCCGTTCGTAATAATGCCAAGCGCGTCGTGTGTTCAATTGCGTCTTTCCAAAGCTGATTCTTTTCCGCATCATCAGCATCTTCCCTAGACCGTGCTACGGCCGCTAGTGCGGACAAGCTTTTTATACATTTGTGATAAGTGTCGATGCGGGCTTCGCGTTCCATGAGTGCCGCTTCCTCTCTTTTCAGGAGTTCCTCTCGATTCAACTTTCGATCTTCAATTGATGCCGCGTGCCAATTGTTCATCATTGTGACAAATGCGGAAATAAGTGAACCCAAGAGCACGCCAAGAAGGGGGCCTAGGGATTGAAGCATCTTGACCGCGTCTTCGGAAGTCATGTCATCATCCGTTGGTATACTGTTTCAGGAGTGTTTTTAGCTTGGCGATACTCATAGATGGCTTGGAAGTGTGAAGCATCGCGTGACAATTCGGACATACGGGGCGTAGGTCTTTGACCGGGTCTACTTGGTATTCATGTCCCACCTTCGCAATATCGGCAAGATGATGAACGTGGATGAACCCTTCGCCAATGGTCCCGTAGGCGTTGGCGAAGTTGAAACCGCAAACCGCACAATCAAAGCCATAGTGGTCAACGCATGCTTGGCGGGCTTGGGGATTACGTTCATACGCATTGACGGTCACACTTCGGACCGCCCCTTCAACGTATAGGCCGGGGACCGCCAATTCTTGGGGATCAATGACCATCCCAATTTGGCTTAGATGTTCTTCCCAAAGTCTTTCCAGTCTTGGACCGATTGCCGCGGGAAGAGATACACCGGACGCTTGAATCCGGTTCCAATTCACTTCCGGAAACCTTTTCGATAGGGCTTCCACGGGCAACACGTCACCCACAGAAAGCATCCGGTCAAAGGCAACATTGACTTAAGGGTGCTGCTTTACGGAACCGTCACAAAGGTCAACAAAGTAAACACCGGACGTAGTCCAAA
>CAUJKE010000060.1 GCA_963205385.1 Planctomycetota bacterium
TGCTCGCGAATCGCGGCTGGCGGAGCGGTCGAACTAGGCGTGGTCGTGGTCGTCATCGAGAGCATCACTTGAAGACAATGGCCGGTTCGAGCACGAGCACCCGGCGAATGCTGATTAAGCTCGCCGCCATGGCGATTAGCAGCACCGCCACGCCGACACCGGCCAGGATATGCCATGTCATGAAAAACGCAGGCGGGACCGCCTTCGCGAGCATCCCCATCGCCTTGCCGAACAACACCGCGCCGCCGACGCCCAGCCCGTAGCCAATTAGCGAGACAATCACCGCTTGCAGCAAGATCATGCCGACCAGGCGCAGATTGGTCACACCCATCGCCTTGAGCGAGCCGAATTGCTTGAGATTTTCGATTGTGAACAGGTAGAACGTCTGCCCGGCGATAGCGGCGCCCACGACAAAGCCCAGCGCGACGGTAATGCCGAAATTGATTGGAATGCCGGTGCGCTTCAGATAGTAGTCGATCGTCTTCCAGTAGAACTCATCACGGTGGAGCGCTTGCAGGCCGGTTTGCGAATGGATGCGGGCGGTCACTTCTGGCCACGGCGCGTCGGGCTTGGATTGCGCCAGCACGAACGATAGCACCTTGCGTTCGCGCGGCGCGTACTGAATTGCTTGACTGTAGCGGGCATAAACGACCGGAAACGTTTGAAACGTCGGAGATGATTTACAAAGCCCCACAATCACCGCGCGGTGATCGTTCATTTCCAGCACCTTGCCTGGCTGGAACTCCTCATGGGGCCAGAGATAGCGGTATCCGGTCTCGTCCATGATGATCGCATCGGGGCGGCGCAGGTCGGCCAGGTTGCCACGGGTGATCTCCTGCGGAGCGCCGACAAACGTGGCGTCATCCAGCCCCAGCAGAATGACTTGCTGGTAATTGCCGTCCTCGAGCTTGGCGCGGGCCAGGTTTTTATAAAAACGGACCGCCCATTCGACCCCTTCCACGCCCCGCACACGCTGCAGTTCGTTATCGCTCATCGGCTTGAGGTCGTCGATGAATTGCACGTTGGGATCCATCACCCAAATGTCAAAGCCTTGCACGTCGCGGATTTGGCTGGTCGTGTTTCGCATCAGCCCAACAAAGATGGACGATTGCTGCGCCATGAGGAGCGCGGCGAAGGTGATGCCAAAAATGATGCCGACATATTTGGCTTTGTCACCGGTCAGCATCTTCCAGGCGATCCAACTCATAGCGCGGGCCTCGCGGCTGGGGGCGACAAACTATGGCCCAGCGCCGCCAAGGTGAATCCGGCGATGTGCGCGGCGATTTGATCGACCGCATAACTCGCGTACGCTTCCTCACCGACTAGCTCGCGCGCGACCGGCTCTTGCACACGGTAAAAGACGCACTGCCCCACGACGCTAAACGCCGTCATGTGCAGCTTGTCGTCCGTCACGTCCGCTGGCAATAATTCGCGCAAGATCGAGATCAGCACGCAGAACATCGGGCGAATATATTGCTCCGTAATCTGCTTGCAGGCGTCGGTCGGTTCGGCCATTTCGCGCATCATCAGTTTGGCGTTCCACGCGGGGCGCGTCGGATTGAGCAAGTGCATCAGCATTCCGCGTATGAAGCCGCGGAGCTTGATTTCAGCAGCGGTTCCTGAAGGCCACTGCGGAGGGGGGTCGCTAAAATTGGCGGCGTGGGCATGTTTCACGGTTTCGATGTACAGCCCCATTTTGTCGCCGAAGTAATAGTTCACCGACGCGACGTTCGCCTCCGCCGCCTTGCAGATATCACGGACCTTCGCCGCGCTAAATCCACGCTCGGCAAAGATCTCCCCGGCCGTTTCCAGCAGCCGGGTGCGAACGTCTTCCGTCTGAGCGTGCACAATTATCGCCTTCCGAGACCTGTGTAAACATTTGTTTCAAACAAATATATGACTGGAATACCAGCGAGGCAAGGCGCGATATTGGTTTGACCGTTGCTCCTGCCTGAGAGCAGGAACGATCTTCCTATTTAGAATGGTCGCCCGAAGTGCTGCCGGCGATGAAATGAAAGTCGACAGCCTGATGTACCGCTGGCCCCGAAGATGGCTTCGAGCCACCCCAAGAAACGCCGCAGGCGAGAGCAACCGCTTGGTAACTCTCGCCTGCGACTTGTTCCCTGAGGCCGGGACGACAAGTCGCCACCGGCCTCAGTCAAAAGCTCCGTCGTGAAGCGTTCGATGTGTTGGCTGACCCAGAAGCCGCCACACCGAATAGTTATGCCTCGACCCAGGAGGGAGGGTGGCCGTTCATTCCCGCAAACGAACGACCGCCGACGGAGCTTCCCACGATGTCTCCTTCAATGTTTTGTTTACCAAGGGGCGATCTTCGACGCGGGATACTCGCGCGTCGCGCCCACTTCATACAACCACCGCCGCGCCACCTCGCGGTCGTCATGCCGATGCTTCTTTTTGCCAATGACGTGATAATCTGCTTCGCCCAATCCGGTCACGACTACCGAGTCGCCAGGCAGGGCCTCGGACAGCGCCCACTCGATCGCCTTGGCGCGGTTCGGCAACAGTCGGGGCGAAGCAACATCCGTCATGCCATCCAAAATCCCGTGTGCGATTTGCAGCGGTTCCTCACGGCGAGGATTCTGACTGGTGATGATCACTTCATCCGCCAGGCGTTCCACGACGCGACCAATTTCCGCCCGCGTCCGCTTGTGACGTTGACCTTCGGCGCCGGCGACACAAATCACGCGCCCTGGAGTGACGTGCCGTACGGCTTTCAGCGCTTGCGCGAGCATTTCTGGCGTGCGCGCCGCATCGATGTAAACGTTGAACGGTTGCCCACATTCCACTCGCTGCAAACGGCCCGGCATAAAGCGTTGTGATTCCAAGCCGCGGGCGATGGTCGGCAGGTCGATTCCCAGTACGAGCCCTGTCGCAGTCGCCGCCAGACAGTTCCGCACATGATGATCGCCGATCATTTCCGTGCAGACCGCGATCGTTTCGTTGCCTGCGTGGATTAAGAACGTCTGCTCGCTCGCGTGGCGTTCGAGCACGGTCGCGGTGATTTCCGCTTCGCCATGCAACGCATACGTGAGGACGGGAACATCCAGTTTGCGTAGCAAGGTTTGGACGTTGGCGTCGTCCGCATTGGCGACGACAAAGCCGCTCGTTTTGAGTTGTTCGAGGATTCGCCCCTGGATTTGGCGTTCGACGTGGAGGGTGGAAACATCATCCGTCGCCGCGGGACGCAGACTGGTGAGCACCGCCGCATCGAACTGCGCCCCTGCCAGACGGCGTTCTGCCAGTGCTCTTCGAGAAACTTCCACCACGGCGGCTCGACAGTTGCGATCAACCATGCGGCCGAGCCAGTGCGCGAACGCTGGCGCTGTTGGTGTGGGAACTTCCGGGGATCGCTGTTCCACGCTATCGCTATAACCGATGCTGGAGAGCACCCCCGTCGCTTGCCTGGCCGCGCCGAGCACCGCGGCTATCAGGTGTGTCGTTACGGTCTTCCCTTGCGTCCCGGCGACGCCAATCGCGGTCAGGTGATCGGTAGGACGGCCCGCCAGTTCTTGAGCAAGCTGGCCCAGGGCAATCCGTGAGTCATCTACGATGCACTGCGGCACATCAATGGGCAACAGGCGTTCGCAGAGAACGGCCATTGCGCCGCGCTCGATCGCTTTGTGCACGTCGTCGTGCGTATCGCGCTTGGCGTGTGTCAGGGCGACGAACAAGTCGCCTGGTGCGCACTGGGCGGCATCGATGCAACAGCTCGTGGCGACGAAATCGTCGCCGCGATGCATGCGGCCTGCCGGCAAAACCTGACGCAGGCGAACGCCGCTAGCGCGGCCGGTGATTTGCAGCATTTCCTGCGGCCTCCTTGCCTTGGGAACGCTAACCGGACGGGTCGTGAGTGCCGGCAACCTCCTGTCGCCACAGGCACTATTGAATTGACGGGCGGATTGTGGGAAAAATCCCCGCCCCGGTCAAGAGAGCTTTTTGCGAAACTTAATTCACGCCAAATGGGTCTTCGCTGACCGGCGGCGAAGGCGGCGTTACGGGAGTCTGGGCGGGAGCAAAGAGGGCTTCCACGTCCAAGTCGATCGCGCTGGTGGCCGTTGGCCTGGGGCTGGGCGAAGTGCTCGAAGGAACGCTGGGCGCAAGGCTCGGCGGCGCGAGCGGAGCAGGCTTCGCCGTGGGGATCGGCGCCGGTGTTTCGCTCGCCGGCGCTCTGGGGATGGTCAGTTCGAGTTCTGGCGTCTCAGACACTTCTTCCGCGCTCTGCGGTTCTCCGACCACATCGGCTTCGTCAAACGTCAGGGCGGCGGCGCGGAGCGTCGTCTTCACCAAGGAACTGAAGAACCGTGAGGGTCCGGTCTGAACGGCCTCGTGCGGTAGTTGCACATGCAGCGATTGAACCGCCTCGATCGGCGGGAGATCGACCTCGAGTTTGTCTTCTTGCGCCGACGTCAACACGGGATGCGTGGTATTGGCATCACCGATCAGTTGTTCGCCCTGCGGTAGCTCAGGAATCGGCGGCAGGTCCGCCGGTTGTCCTTCGCGCGCGGTGGTGAACCAATCGATTACCGCCTGGCGCTGCGCTGCGGGGCGTCCGGCCTTGTCGAACGCCGTCCACAACTGTTCGCCAATCTCGCGCCGCCGCTCAAATTCCATCCGGTCAAGTCGGAACGTGTTATACACCTCCACGCGATACAACCGCGCCGCTTGTTCGGGAGTCAATTCGACCGCCGGCGTCGGCAACCCTTCGCCAAACAACGCAACCAACAACGCAGTCAGGCCAAACGCAAAAGTGCTCATCACGATTCTCGCTAGTGGACGGGTCAATCAATGTCGAACAAGATGAAGGACGCGGATCGGTTCCGCTCTTTCAAACCTAGGGCCTTCGCCTCCAAGGTCAAGCGGGCCGCATTAAGATGATTGAAGTAGTAACGATTGTAGGAATTAATCCCATTCTCCAGCAGGATTCGCGGTCCTGAATTTACGGAATTGCATGAAAGAACTACTTCGTTCCTTGCCGCTCGTCGTCGCGGTGCTGCTCGTTCCCATCGTCCCGTTTCTGATCTTTGGCGGCCGTTTGGACCACTGGTTTAAGCACTGGAGTGAAACGGCGACCGATCCTGTTACGACGTCGGCGGTGGTTATCGGCGTTCTGTCGTCCGACATCTTCCTGCCGATTCCCTCGAGCATGGTCAGCACCCTCGCCGGAAGTCAACTCGGGTGGCTGATTGGGACGCTAGCGTCTTGGCTAGGCATGAGCATTGGCGCCTTCGCCGGCTTCGCGCTGGCTCGGTGGATCGGTCCGACGTTCACCCGCTGGTTTACCAAGGAACAGTCGCTCACCCAAATGCGCCGCCTGAGCGAGCGATTTGGTCCTAGCGTGATCGTCCTCACTCGCGGCCTGCCGATCCTCGCGGAAGCCAGCGTGCTGTTGATGGGCCTGGAACGCATGACCTGGCGGCGCTTCCTCCCGCCGCTGTTGCTCGCCAACCTCGGCCTTTCGCTGGTCTACGCGGTCTTCGGCGACTTTGCCAGGCAATACGATTCGTTTCCGTTTGCGATTGCTGTTTCGGTTTTGCTACCGCTGCTCGTCGCGGCGATTGTGCAACGCTGGTTGCCACGCGATGAGACCGATGCGAAGGAATAGGCATCGACTCAACCGCTGGTCAAGAAACGACCAGTCTGGCGGTTTGGCGCGCATTTTCCGGCGTCGTGGCGATGGGTATACTGGTCACAAGTCTGCGCGGAGCATCGTAGCACACATGCCTGCGTCGACCATTACCAGCGCGGACAGTTCGTGTCATTCAACGAAAGCCTGTTTGTGTCGCAACCATCTGACCTTCGCTTGAAATCAGTGACGGAACCGTTGGCGGTTTCGGTGGTGGTCATACTCCTCATTGCCGCGGGCGCAGCGACATTCTTCAGCTTTCAGCGGCTCCAGCGAAATCGTGAACGGGTTTATCGTACGCATCGCGTCTTACTCGCGATCGATGCAGTGGAAACGACGATGATCGACGGGGAGACTGGTCAACGCGGCTACTTAATTACAGGTCGACAGGAGTATCTGCAGCCCTATGAGAGCGCAATGCGAAACATCGAACGAAGTTTCGCGCATTTGGAGCAGTTGACGAGCTACAATCCAGACCATCGCGCGACCATGGCGAAACTCGAGTCGCTTATCCAAGAACGACGAGCGCAGTTGCAAACAGCGATTACCGTCAGGCGCGAACTGGGATATGAGGCCGCCGCGATTGCAGTCAATGACGACGTCGGCAAACGCACCATGGACGCGATTCGCGCACAGCTCGCGCGCATTCGCAATGTCGAATCCGATTTGATGACCGCGCGCGAGCAGGCTGCTCAACAGTCCTATCGCACAGGCTTGACCGGAACCGTTTTATCAACCGTGATGGGCATTGGCCTCGTTGGCGGATTGGTGTATCTGGTCCAGCACAATCGTCGGCGGGCTGAAAAAGCCGCGAAAGCAATTCACGCCGAACGCGAGCGCTTGCGGGTGACCTTGGCGAGCATTGGAGACGGCGTCATCTCCACGGACGAGTTGGGAAATGTCACCTATTTGAATTCCGTCGCCGAAGGCCTCACTGGCTGGGCCAATGAAGACGCCCGGGGACACAAGCTAGACGAAGTCTTTTGCATCATCAACGAAGATTCGCGACAGACCGTAGAAAACCCAGCCACGCGAGCGCTGCGTGAAGGAGTCATTGTCGGCCTTGCGAATCATACCTTGCTGCTCTCGAAAGATGGTCGCGAGACTCCGATCGACGACAGCGCGGCGCCGATTCGCAGTGCTCGCGAGCAGGTCATTGGTGTGGTCTTGGTGTTTCGCGACGTTACGGCGCGCCGCCAGGAAGATCGCCGGGTGGCAAACTCAGCCGAATTCACACGTAAGATTCTCGATGGTCTCGGCGAGATGGTTATCGTACTCGACGGCCAAGGCCGCATTCTCTCTCTCAATCGAATCGCCCGCGACACGCTCCACATATCCGAAAGCGACGATATCGGCCACTCCCTCTACGAACTAGCCGGCGGCGCGTTCGATCGTCCTGACGTGCGAGAACTAATCAACGAGGCGCAGAGTAACGCAGATCAAACGCAAGATCATCTCGATCTGTGGATTCATTTGCCAGCATCAGGCGACCGAGCGCTCGAACTGGCCGTCTCGCGATTTGATCCCGCACTGGAGCTAGCCGGTTCGATATTACTGGTGATCACGGATCGCACTGAACAGCGCGAGCTCGAAGAGAAAAACACACGCTTGAGCCAGCATACGCGCTGGTTCCTCGAGCAAATTCAGGACTATGCAATTTTCACCATGGACGCAGATGGTCGCGCGACGAGTTGGAATCAGGGTGTGGAACGTGTGCTCGGATATTCCGAGGAGGAATTCCTCGGCCAAGATGTGCCGCAACTAATTTGCATGCCAGAGACGATCGCCAAAGGCACGGTCGCCGCGGAGTTTAAGACAGCGGCGGAAGAGGGGCAAGCGAGTGACGACCGGTGGGTCTTGCGGAAGGGACATATCCCCATCTGGGCGTCCGGTGTCACGACAGCGCTCAAAAATGAACAGGGCGAACTTGTTGGTTACAGCAAACTCATGCGAGATTTGACGCTCCGCAAGCGTGAACGAGACGAGTTAGATGCGGTATTTGCCCAATTACGCACGACCGAAGAGCGACGACGCTTGGCTCTCGATGCGGCAGAACTTGGCTCGTGGAACATCGATACCACGACCAATGAGCTTGTAACCGACCGTCGATTTCGCGAGATCTACGGCGTCACAGATAAGCATCTCAGCTACGAGCAAGCGTTTGAAATTGTGCATCCTGAAGATCGTCAACGGATTCGCGACGCGGTCGCCGCCGCGACGCGTGCGGAGAATCCGATTCCCTACGTGGTCGAGTATCGGGTCGTGCATCCCGACGGTGAAATTCGCTGGGTGATCGCCCAAGGGGCGGCGCATTTTGAGGGAACGGATAAGAACTTGCATTTGGTAAGCTTGGATGGAACCATCGCCGACATTACCAAACGGAAGTTGGCGGACGAACAGTTGCTGCGCATGGCGGCGGATCTGTCGGAAGCCGACCGGCGCAAAAACGAATTCTTGGCGACTCTCGCGCATGAGCTTCGTAATCCCTTGGCGCCAATCAAGAATGCCGTCCAGTTGCTGGGCATGTCGAAACTCGATGACGACGCTGAAGAACTTCGTCAAATGATGGCCAGACAAGTGGAGCAGCTCGTCCGTTTGATCGACGACTTACTCGATGTTTCACGCATCAGTCGTGGCAAAATCGCCTTGCAAAAGGAGTTTGTGGATTTATCAACCATCGTCGATGCCGCCGTGGAAGCCTCGTCTGCATTCATCGCGGAAAGCGGGCAAGACCTGGTGCTCGAACTCCCGAGCGATCCCATCATACTCCACGCGGATCCCACGCGAATTGCGCAAGTAATCACCAATCTCTTGAACAACGCGGCGAAGTATAGCGATGCCGGTTGTCGAATCGAGCTCGCCGTGATGGCGGAAGACGGACAAGCAGTGATACAAGTTCGCGACGATGGGTTTGGGATAGACGCCGAACGCTTGGAAGATATTTTTCAAATGTTCACGCAAGTCGACGATTCTTTACAGCGAGGCTCCGCGGGGCTGGGCATCGGCTTGACGCTCGTTCGGACTTTGGTGGAACTGCATGGCGGCGAAGTTTCCGCGGAAAGCCCAGGCAAAGGCTTGGGAAGCGTGTTTACCGTACGCTTGCCGATCGCGGTCGACGCGCCGCTCGCCAAGCAGGAGACACCCTTGGAAATGGGGGCCGCGACGCGGCGGTTTAAAATCCTCGTCGTCGAAGACATGCGTTCGCTACGAGTCATTCTGGCGCGTTTGTTGAGAAAGCTCGGACACGAAGTGGAGACGGTCGAGAATGGTGCGGAAGCCCTCGACAAGCTCGACTCGTTCATGCCCGAGATCATCTTCTCGGACATCTCCATGCCGGGCATGACCGGTTACGAACTCGCGCGACGGTTGCGAGCGCGGAGTGATACGGCGGGACTGTTGCTCGTCGCCATGACAGGCTACGGGCAGGCCGCCGATCGCGACAAAGCGCTGGAGGCAGGTTTCGACGAGCATCTGGTGAAACCAGTCGATGTCCAACAGTTGCAACGACTGTTTCAGGAACGGTCGCAAGTAGCGCAGGATAAGTGAAAGTTAAATCAGGCAGCGGCGCGCTTGTGGGTGCTTCGTATTCATCAGGTACCGGCGTTTGGGGGAGCATACCGCGCTTCGGCGATGTCGGTTAAGATGAAGCCTTTGGCTCGCATCCTAGGAACGTGAACTCAGCGTTCGAGACTCGCCGGACGCCCCGGGCATTTAGGTTGATGCGTAGCCGCCAGTTGCTCTCCACGTTTGGCCAGACCCTACCATGTCTTACCTCGAAGTTCTTGATCCGGCTGTCTACGATGTGCTTACCAATGCGGCCGGGCCCCGAGGAAAATTGCCGCTGACGGACGAGATGCTGCGGAATTGGTCGAGCGGGCATTTGTTTGGGCTGACGCAAAACGCTGGGATGGGCTGGACGCCGGAGGATTTGCTCGGGCCGCAGTACCTCATTCTCAGCACACAAGGAGGCGTGCGGGCGGCGGACGGCACGCCGATCGCCTTGGGCTACCACACGGGGCACTGGGAAGTTGGCCTGCTCGTGCAGGCAGCGGCGAAAGAGATCAAGGCGCTGGGGGGGGTGCCGTTCGCTTCCCATTGCAGTGACCCGTGCGACGGACGGACGCAGGGGACGATCGGCATGTTCGATAGTCTGCCGTATCGCAATGATGCGGCGATCGTGCTGCGGCGGATGATTCGCTCGCTGCCGCAACGCCAAGGCGTGATCGGCGTCGCCACGTGCGACAAGGGACTCCCCGCGATGATGATGGCTTTGGCGTCCATGCACGATTTGCCGTGCGTGCTCGTCCCTGGCGGCGTGACTTTGCCCTCGACGCATGGCGAAGACGCAGGCAAGGTGCAGACGATTGGCGCGCGCTACGTGCATGGCGAAATCTCACTCGAAGATGCCGCCTTGGCCGGCTGCAACGCGTGTGGTTCGCCTGGCGGAGGCTGTCAATTCTTGGGAACGGCCGCGACCTCGCAAGTGGTAGGTGAAGCGCTCGGGCTGTCGCTGCCGCATTCCGCTCTT
>CAUJKE010000061.1 GCA_963205385.1 Planctomycetota bacterium
GCCCGGCGCTGATGCCGCCGCCCGCGATGCGTTTTGGAGCATGTTCGCCACACTGTCCGAGACGTCAACAACCCCTCGCGAGCTACCAGCCGCCAACCATGCGCTTGCCGATTGGAGTTGGCTCCGTCGTCAAACTACCGATGGCGCAGCCCAAGAATGGGCGGAGAGGTTGCCGAACATCTTCGCAGGGGAAGAGGCGACCGACAGCGATTAAGCGGCAAGCGATTCGTTAGCTCCCATTTTGCACCCCCGTCACGCGCCGCAACCCCCAGCTGTAGCTCGCCGACTTGCTCACTATCGGGGCGAGCCTGAAGGGATCGGGGGGCGGCGGGGCGCGTGATGCAAGCGGCGTAATCGGAATCACCGGATTAGTCGGCTCCCCCTAATTTGACCTTGGCCGATCAGATAGTAGGTTTCAGTGCTCTGCAAAGCTGTGCCGAGATCTCATCACTGTTCGCTGAGGTACCGCCAACCATGTCCGTAACCGAAGACTTGCTGACGCGCTTGGCCGGCAAATCGACCACTGCCGGCGACGATTTGTATGCGCATCTCGCGGCGTCCGTGCCGTCGCACGAAAACGCTGACGGCAACGCTGACGGCAAACTCGATAGCCTGCTCAATCGCATTCAGGACATAACCGGCGGCGCTGCCAAGAGCGTAGTGAAGGAGACCGCGAGCGCGCCGCCTCCGACAACGGAGTTCATCCCGATCGAGCCCAGTTCATTCGCGGCGGCAGCGCTGACCGACAGCGAGGTGGAAGCGCTCGTGCTCAAGTTCTTGCTCTCGCGCGGCGACGCCTCGGGACGCGACATTTCGGCCCAGGTCAAACTACCGTTCGGGCTAGTGGATGAATTGCTCCGCCAACTCAAATTCGAGCAATTGGTGGTTTACAAGTCGTCAGCGCCGATGAACGATTACTTGTATCAACTCACGGACATGGGGCGCGAACGGGCTCGCCGCTTGAGTGAGCACTGCACGTACTTTGGCGCTGCCCCGGTCTCGCTGGAAGACTACATCAAGAGCGTCGGCGCGCAGTCGATGGAGAAGCAGCATCCCACCGAAACCGACCTCAAACGCGCTTTCTCCGACCTATTAATCAACAAGAAAATGCTCAAGCGGCTCGGGCCGGCGATCAACTCTGGGCGAGGCTTGTTTCTGTACGGCTTTCCCGGCAACGGCAAGACGAGCATCGCCGAGCGCGTGACGCGCGCCTTTGGCCAGTATCTCTGGATTCCGCGGGCGATTGGTGTCGATGGCGAGATCATTCGCGTTTTTGATCCCATGAATCACGACGAAGCGCCCCTGGAAAAGAGCGATGGGCTGCTGAACAAGACGAAAATCGATATGCGGTGGGTGCGCATCAAGCGACCTACGATCGTCGTCGGCGGCGAACTGACGATGGATAACTTGGAAATCACGTACGATTCCACCACCGGCATCAGCGAAGCGCCGTTTCAGCTCAAGAGCAACTGCGGCACGCTGGTAATCGACGACTTTGGCCGCCAGAAGATGCGGACGGACGAACTGCTCAACCGTTGGATCGTGCCGCTCGAAAAACGGTTCGACTATCTAAACTTGCCCAACGGCAAGAAGATTCAAGTGCCGTTCGACCAGTTGATTATCTTCTCCACCAACTTGGAGCCGAAGGATCTGGTCGACGATGCGTTCCTGCGGCGGATTCCGTACAAGATCGAGGTCACGAATCCCAGCGAACAGGAATTTCGAGAACTGTTTCGCATCATGTGCCCGCTCTTGGGCTTTGTGCATCGCGACGAGCCGATCGACTACTTGATCAAGAACTACTATCACCAAACCGGCCGCCCCTTTCGGTGTTGCCAGCCCCGCGATTTGCTGATGCAGGTCAAGAACTATTGCCTGTATACCAACACGCCGGTGGATTTGACGGAAGAGTATTTTGATTACGCGGTAGAGAACTATTTCGCGGTGATGTAATCGCCGGCGAAGTTAGCACCCACGAGTTAGCGCCAACGAAAGGTCGTCAGCCCCCGACGGTCGCGGACGAAGACCTGGTCGCCGGCGATCGCCAGGTGCGCCCAGGACTCTTGCTCGCTGACTTTGCGCTCAGCCAGCAGGTCGAATTTCTCCGGCGTCAGATGCAGGTACAGCAGCGTTCCGCGCTCGTCGAGAGCCAGGGCGCGATCCTGTTGCGCGATGATGCTCCAATACTTGCCATACGGACGCGTCGTCCAGGCTTCCTTGCCGGTGGCGAGATCGATGCAGGTAAAACGCTGGTTCTTCAGATGCAGGTAAGCATGATCTTTCCAGACCACAGGCGAAGACATGTAGCCTTGCGTCTTGTTCACCCACGCTTCTGCGAGACTGAGGCTGTCATTGTCGCCTGGGCTGAGTTTGAAGAGCAGCGATTTGCCGCCATAGCTGCTGGTGAAAACATGGTCTTGCCAAATGGTAGGCGTGAGAATGTTCATGCCGCGAAAGGATTCGATCTGTTGTGACCATAGTTCTTTACCATTAGTCGGATCGACACCAGCGAGCTTGTCGCGAGTCTGCACGAGAAGTTGCTCACGTCCGGCGAGCGACCCGACGTACACCGGCGAAGAAAAAGCGCTCCCCAGCATACCGCCGCCATCATCCAAGGTTCGCCACACGATTTCGCCTGTCCGCTTGTTGAGCTTGATGACCGAAGCGCCAGCTTGGACGTACACGCTGTCTCCCAGCACTAGCGGCGAACTAACAAAGCCAAACGCGGGAACAGGCGTTTTCAGTTGCTTCACAAAATCGACCCGCCACCGTTCCTGTCCGGTCTGGGCGTCGAGCGCTACCAGCACATCGCGCATGCCTGCCACGTAAAGGGTGTCGCCATCGAAGGCCGGCGTGGCGCGAATCCAACTGCCGTTGGAGGCTGCAAAAAAGGGAACCGTGAGCGCGCCGTCCCACTGCTGCTTCCACAGTTCCTTGCCGGTGACCCGATCCAAGGCACGAACGACTTCGAACTTGCGGTCGACGGTTTCCGTCACAAAGACGCGATCCGCGGCAACAATGGGACCGGAGTAACTTGGTTCCAGCTCCACTCGCCAGGACTGCTGGAAATTGTCGTCGGTCAGAGTATCCGGCCAGGTAGGCGAGTTTGGCGTCTGTCCATCCCGCGTCGGGCCCCGCCACTGAGGCCAGACGCCGCTGACGTCGGCATCGGCGGCGGGAAGCGTAGTGGCGGCAGTCGCAAGTCCCACGGCGGCTGTAACTTGCAAGAAGCGGCGGCGATCGAAATAGCTCACGGTAAACATCCCCTCGGAAGAGCGAAAAGAACTCGTTTGGATTATAACCGTGCGGCAAGTGCGACGGTCCGTCAACGGCAAGATTTTGTCCGCGTGAAAGCGTCAGTGCGTGATGGAGCCGTGATTCCGAGATTGTCGCCGCGGGAATTCGGGGCAATTTACGATTCACTCGACGGTTGAAATTTGGTTGGTTGCGAGTTAAGAAACGATACAAGGTGGCCAAGGCGGTCGCAGAAGACTGTGTAACGCATGCGATCCCGCAGTGCCGGATGGAGCGCGCGACCGCCGATTGCCAAGGTGGTCAGCGATGAAGCTGCTGTGTAGAAGGCGTCGTAGTCACGAATGAATAATTCTTCGTCGGCAATGTGCGAGACGCTGACCCAGAAGAGGCGCGGGCGATGCTCGCGGATCGCCGCCAGCATGGTCGCAAAAGGAAGTCCCGCGCCGAGCGAGGTGGCTTGCCAGCCGTTTTGTCGGAGCACCAGCGCGACCAAGGTTGTGGCCAGGTCGTAGCGATCGGCTTCGGCCGTCCCGCCTAATGCCAGCGGGGCCGACGCGCTCGCTGGGGGAATCAAGCGTTCCAGTTCGTGCAATGTCCGGCAGCAAATCTCGCAGGCACGACGTTCTTGATAGACTTCGACGCTGCCGCACGCCCACCCCTCGCCAATCGCCTCGAATGCCGGAGAAATGACCAAATCGCCAATGGCGGCCAGTGAATGCCCCGCCAGATAAAGGTCGAAGATGACCTGCCGACACAAGAGTGCGTCGCCGGCTACGAGGGCCTGTTGCAACTGCGTTTGCCCGCGCGCAAGCACCCGCTCGGACTGCCCGCTCGTGGCCGGCAAGCCGAGGATTTCTGGGCGAACTAAAGGGCGGCCGGCGGATTGCAGATATTCCAACACGGCCGGCAAGGCGATGCGCCGATGGCCGCCGGCGGTCTTCACGCTCGCGAGAACGCCTTGATCGCACCAGCGTTTCAGCGATGACTCGCTCACGCCTATGGCCCGGGCGACTTGCTTGGGCGTGAAGTTGTCCTGGCTGACAAGCATGGAAACGTACGCCGAATTCGGAAGCGAGCGAACGAGACTGCATCGGCAAACACAAGCTCAGCGCGGCGGGCCGACGCGACACTCGCGCGGCCACGATGCCTGGTGCGGCCCGATGAAACCTAGTGCGGTCCAATGATGCCGTATTGCGGAATGCCTTGAATCATCTGGCCGGTGTAGGGATTGTAATAGGTCGTGTTGGTTATGCCCAGCGGTGGAGCGCCGCCGAAGCCGCTGAACTGGCTCACATCGCGGCGAATGGTGCCGCTGTTGGGATCGACTTGCTTGCGGCGCGTTGTTCCCTGAATTTGACCGGTGAGCGGATTGAGAGTGCCGATTCGGGTCGTCTCTTCGCCGGTATAGATATTGCGCGTGCTTTCGGTCTGGATGGCGTTGCCGGTCCAGGAATTACGTTGAATGGCGCTCGAGGTCCAGGTGCCCGTCTTGGGATCGTAGCTTTGCTTTTGCTCGGTGACGCGACTGGAAAACGGCTCCGCGGTCACGCTCGTGCGCTCGATGGCGCCGGTGGCCGGATTGTGTTTCGCCTC